>NZ_JBMDKJ010000001.1:0-442783 GCF_057809655.1 Niveispirillum sp. FG148 | reverse complement strand
GCTTCAGCGCACTGGTCGCGCCAACGGCCCCATCCAGGGCCACCTTGCCCTTGCCAGCGTCGGCGATCAGGGCGTTGGCGCCATTAACCGTGCCCGTGATGCGGATATCGTCACCGGCACCGCCGGCCGTCACCAGGGTGCTGTCACCCGTCAGCGTCACGGGACCCAGGACGCGGATATCGCCGCCGGCAGCAGCGCTGTTGTCCAGCGTGCCGCCCAGGGCGACGACGCCCAGCCCGCCATCCAGAACGATGTCGCCGCCATCCTGCCGGGCCGACCGGGCTTCCACCACGCCCGACATGTCGATGACATTATCGACAACGCGGGAGGCCGTCGCCGCCGACAGCAGGACGCTGCTGCCACGGACCAGGCCCGATTGAACGACGCGGGCACCATCGATGGCGGAGGACGCATCGAAGCTGATCAAGCCATCGCCGGCCAGATCCAGGGTAAAGCGCTGGGCCGCCCCCAGCGTGGCGCTGCCCAGCGTGGCCTGAATGGTGCCGCTGTTGCGCACCTGCGGGGCCACCAGGGCGGCCATGCCGGCATTGATGGTGCCGGCATTGGCGATGCTGGCGCCGGCCACAGGGGATGCGATGTCGAACCGGTAATCCCCGGCCAGGAACCGGTCATTGGCGATATCGGCCGTGGTGGCCACCAGCGCGCCTACATCCACGGACGAACCGGCGCCGAACAGGATGCCGTTGGGATTGATCAGAAAGATGCGGCCATTGGCGGTCAGGGCGCCGTCGATGCTGGAGGCCTGCCCCCCCGTCACGCGGTTCAGCGCCACGGAACCCGCCCCGGGCTGGACGAAACGCGTCGTCTCCCCGGCGGCGATGTCGAAGCCGCGCCAGTCGATGATGGCCTTGTCACTGCCCTGCCGCACCTCCAGCACCGAACCATCAGTGCCGAAACCGACGGTGCCGCTGATCACGGTCGGATCGGTCGGGTTGGCGGCAGCGGACCCGGCGAAGGCCAGGACCATGCCGGTCAGGGCGGTGCCGGCCAGCAGGCGGCCACGGGCGGAAATCATGTCACGAACCATGGGACATCCCCTCGGGCGCAAGCGGTCGGATCAGAAGCGGCTGGTGACGGAAACGAAGAAGCGACCATCCCGGTCGCCCTTCGTCGCCACGTCACGGCGCAAAGGTTTGGCGAACTGGACATCGGCAGACAGGCTGTCGGCCAAGTTGGCGCGCAGACCGACACCGACGGATGCCAGGTCCACGCCGTCCATGCGCGTCACCGGATCATCGTTCCAGACCTTGCCCTGGTCATAGAAACCATAAAGCTGGGCGGCCACCGCCTCGCCCACGGGCAGGGCGTAGCGCAGTTCCACCAGACCGGCGACACCCTCGTCACCCGACAATTCACCATCGTCGAAGGCCCGGCCGAAGGCGGCACCACCCAGCTTGAATTCCTCCGACGCCAGCAGGGCGCGGTCGGCGATCTGGGCCGACAGGGCGATGCGGGCCGACCAGCCCTCGCCCAGCGCCTGCACCCGCTCCGCATCCAGAGTCATGCGGGTGAAGTCCGACGATCCGGCGGCACGCGACTTGTTCAACGACCCGTCCGGCGTGGCGTTCAGCAGATCCAGGCCCCGCACGGCGCGCACGGCGATGCGGTTGGCCCCGCCGGCCTTGTCGACCAGCCGGTAATCGGCGCCGATGGACAGGGTACGCAGCGTGTCGGCCGCGAAACGCTGGCCGAAGAAGGCGGTGCGCGTCTCATAGGCGGTGAACTCGCTGTCGATGATCAGCGTCTGGGCCCGCGAGCGCACAAACGGATGGGCGGCGCGCAGGGTCAGGCTGTTGGACCGCGTGACCACATCCAGCACGGCCAGACTGTCGCCCGGTTCCCCACGCTGCACCGACGCGCGCACGCCGATCAGCGTGCCGGCGCTGCCCACGGCCTGATCCCAGGCCAGGGTCATGCCCTGCTGTTCTTCGGTATCCTCCAGCGCGGTGGTGCCGCTCAGCATGAAGCGGCCGCCATCACTGGCACCGTTGAACGCGACACCGGCCGTCAGCCGCCACGGACCGGTATAGACGGACCCGCGATTATCGATGCCGGCATAGGCCTGGACGACATCCTGTTCGATCTTCAAGGTCAGGGTGGTTCCGCCCGTCTGGCCGGCGGCCGGTGACAGGACGGCGCGGGCCTGGACGCCCGGCAGATCGTTGACCAGCAGCAGCCAGCGTTCCAGGTCCTGGATATTGACCGGTCCCTTGGTGGCCGTCAGATGATCCAGATAGGCCTGGACACGGCCCGTCTGGTTGCCGGCATCGCCATCGATGACGGTCTTGGCGACGTAGCCTTCAACGATGCGGATGGTGGCAACACCGTCGCTGATGCGCTGGGCCGGCACCACGGCCCGGGTCAGCACCCAGCCGGCCGCACGATGGCGGGCCGTAATCGCGTCGGCCGCCGCTGTGAGGTCGGCCAGTGTGATCTGGCGGCCCGTGATGCCGGCCGTAATGTCCTTATACGCGGCCTCACCCAGGACCGACCCGCCTTCGACCACCACCCTGGTCAGGGTCAAGGTCATGCCGGCGGCACCGGCAACCGCCGCGGCACCGGGCGTCGGCACAATCTCGATACCGCCCGACGATCCGGTGCGGGGGGCCGTCGGCGCCGGCAGATCAGGGCGGCGCGGCTCGGCCGCCGGCGGCAATGCCTGCTGCGCCGCAGCGGACAACACCATCAACATCGCCATGGCCGTACCGGCCGCCAAGGCCCCACCCGAACGACGGAGATGCCGCGAAGAATGCGCAATACCCATGGTTGCCGCCAACCTTCCCCAGTTTCCGAAGCGATGCGCCGCGAGCCGGCGTCCGCCAGGGCCGCCCCCAGGGGCAGCGTGAAGACAGACCATCCCCCGTCCATGTGCAGGAGATGCGCCTAAGCTGTCCTGGCTTCTAACGGGATTATGTTACGGATTCATGAGAGTTTCGGGATGTATAGGCGCTAAAGACAGCAGCAGATCGGATTATGCCCGGGAAGGCATTTCAAATTTGATCTATCTGTCAGATCAAAAAACTGACGCATAAACTTCATACATCTCCAAAATTATCGACTTGTTTATGGGTGTAGTTGATGCCCGATCCATGACACCCCCCCCGGTGTCAGCGACCTCTACATCCAGGGAGCAAGTCCGTGAGCCAGATCGACGTCCCCGAAATCGACCGCGACAACCTTGAAGAGCGCGGCATCGGCGCGGACAAGACCTTCGACAAGGTGCTGGAAGCCAGCGTCGGCCGCCGCCACTTCCTGCGCGGTTCGGCCGCCACGGCCGCGGCGTCCGCCGCCCTGGCCACGTCCGGCATTTTCCTGACGGGCAACGAGGCCCAAGGCGCCACCGCGGCCCTGACCTTCACGTCGATCGGCGAGTCCAAGGCCGACAAGGTGGTGGTGCCGACCGGTTATGAAGCCAACACCCTGATCCGCTGGGGCGATCCGCTGGTCCCCGGCCTGGCCCCGTTCGACCCGACCAAGCAGAGCCCGGCCGATCAGGCCAAGCGCTTCGGCTTCAACTGCGACATGGTCGCCATGTTCCCGGAACGGTTCGGCGCGCCGGCCAAGCTGGGCCGCCTGCCCTACCCGTCCTATCTGATGTGCGTGAACCACGAATACACGTCGGGCACGAACATGTTCCCGAACTACAGCGCCACAGAGAACGAGGCGCTGACGGAGATCGAGGCGCATGGTGTCAGCGTTCTGAACGCCCGTGTGCTGAACGGCCGCTGGACCTATGACGTCACGTCGCCCTACAACCGCCGCATCACCGGCACGACGCCGATCAAGATCACCGGCCCGGCCGCCGGCCATGCCAAGCTGAAGACCCCGGCCGACCCGACGGGCACCGTGGTGCTGGGCACTTTCAACAATTGCGCCGGCGGCTTCACGCCCTGGGGCACCTATCTGGCGGCGGAAGAGAATTTCGACCAGTATTTCGCCAACCGGTCCAAGATCACGGACGCCAAGGTGGCGCTGGATCACCAGGACTACACGATCACGTCCGGCGCCACGGGCCGCAAGTGGGAGAATTACGTCGCCCGCTTCGACTGCGCCAAGGCGGAGGGCGTGAACGAGCCCTACCGCTTCGGCTGGATGGTCGAACTGGACCCGTATGATTCCACCTCGCAGCCCAAGAAGCGCACTGCCATGGGCCGCTTCAAGCATGAGGCTGCGACCATCGCCCTGACCAAGGGCACCAACAAGGTCACCGCCTATTCCGGCTGCGATACGACCTTCGAATATGTCTACAAGTTCGTGTCGTCGGGCACCTACAATGCCACCAACCGCGCCGCCAACATGGACCTGCTGGAAAACGGCACGCTCTACGCCGCCCGCTTCAATGCCGATGGCACGGGCGTGTGGCTGCCGCTGGATCTGAACGATCCGGTATCGGGTCCGCTGCTGGCCGCCTCCACCTATCCCGATGGCACCAAGCGCTTCCAGACCCAGGCCGACGTGCTGATCAACAGCCGCCGCGCCGGCGACGCCGTGGGCGCCACCCCGATGGACCGCCCGGAGGATCTGCAGGCCCCGGTCGATGATGACTTCTACGGCAACGGGAAGATGTACATCGTCCTGACCAACAACAGCAGCCGTCAGGCCGCCACCAGCACGGCCACCTATGCCAGCAGCGCCCGTTCCGGTGCCGGTCGCGGTGTGCCGGCCAAGGCCGATGCCGCCAATCCGCGCGGCCCCAATCGCACGGGCCACATTGTCGAGGTGACGGAGACCGGCGCCAACCACGCCGCCACCACCTTCACTTGGCGCATCTTCCTGCTGGCGGGCGACCCGGCCGCGGCCACGGGTGCGGTCGACAACAATGCGCTGAACGGCATGTCCACCTTCACCGGTGACCGGTTCGGTTCGCCTGACAACATCACTTTCGACAATAGCGGCAATATCTGGATCGCCACGGACGGCACGCCCAGTTCCTATCCGTTCAATGACGGTCTCTACGCCGCCCCGCTGACGGTCACGGCCGTCCAGCCGGTGCCGGTGAAGCGCTTCCTGGCGGTTCCGGCCGGGGCGGAATGCTGCGGCCCGCTGCTGTCGCCGGACAATACCTCGCTGTTCGTCGCCGTCCAGCATCCGGGCGAGGATGTCAGCGGCGTCTATGACAACAGCCAGTCCAAGTGGCCGGATGGCGACTATCCGCGCCCGTCCGTCGTGTGGGTCCGCCGTACGGATGGCGGCCGCATCGGGTCGTAAGAACAAGCCCCCGACTGGGGCCACGGCCACCGGTCAAAAGACCGGTGGCACGGCGGCGACCGCCGCCGCGCGGCACATGCCGCGTAAGCCAAGCCAACGGATGTTGGCGCCGGCGCTTGAGGTACAGCAAAACTAAACAACCCGCCCGTCGCAAGACGGGCGGGTTTCCTATTTTCGCGCCGGGTTCAAGGGTCCGTTGGGTGTCGGCCCGATGAAGGCCACCAGGAAGATGGCGACCAAGGCGATGAAGAAGCACAGCCAGAAGCCATCGATATAGGACAGCACCGTCGCTTGCCCCTGCACCATGGCCGATAGGGTAGTCAGCGCCCGGTCGGCACTGCCCAGCTTGTGCGTCAGGCCGGACAGGGTGGCCGTGACCGTAGGGTCGCCCTTCAGGACGTGCTGCCCGATCAGGTTGGAATGGACCTGTTCGGACAGGCGCAGCCAGGTGCTGGTCAGCGCCGTGGCCATGACCAGCCCGTCGATGCGCAGCACCTGGATATAGGCGGAGATGGAGGTGGCGCGCGCCGGATTGCTGTTGGCCAGCGACAGGATGACGATGGGCAGGAAGGTCAGGCAATGACCGATGGCCTGCAACAGCACCATGCCGGTGAAATCCTCCGTCCGCCATTCATTGGTCAGGCGCGTGCCCCACAGGGCGGAGATGGCAAAGCAGGTCAACCCGACAATGACCATATAGCGCCCATCGATACGGCCCAGCAGCCAGACCGCCACCGGCATCAGCAGGAACAGCGGGGCCGCCCCCCAGGCCATCAGCAGCGGGCCCGACTGCTCGGGTCGCAGATGCGCAACATTGGCGAGGAAATTGGGCACCAGGGAGGAGTTGGAGGCCGAGGTGAAGGTGTAGAGGAAGGCCACCAGCAAGAAGATGCCGACATTGCGCGACAGCACAACCGACAGGCTGGCCCAGGGCTGCTTCACCAGCGCTTCATTCACGAAGAACAGCGCCATCAGCACCGCACCACCGGCCAGGAAGCTGACTACCAGGCCCGATTCCAGCCAGTCCAGCCGGTTGCCATGGTCGAAGCCGATATAGAGCATGGCAAGCCCGCTGCCGAACAGCAGCATGCCGCCCCAGTCGGCATCGGCCAGCAGACTGCGGTTCACCGGTTCCGGCGGCGCGCCGTACCAGGCACACAGGGCCATCAGCGGCGCCAGCACGACATCCTGCCAGTAAAGCCACTGCCAGCCCCATTGCGCGGTATAGAGCCCCACCAGTTCCACCCCGGAATTGAGCGTGAAGGCCTGACGGAAGACATAGACGGCAATGCCCGCCACCCACCATTTCATCGGCAGATTGCGCAGGATGACGGTCAGTGTGGCCGGCACGAACAGGCCCAGCAGCAGCCCATGCAGCATGTGCGCGGACACCAGATAGGGCCAGTGTATCAGGGGCATGATCAGCGACAGCCCGGCATAGAGCAGGGTCGGCGCCACCAGCACGCGGCGCACACCGAAGACCGTGACCAGCCAGGCGACACAGGGCGCGATCAGGATCTGCGGGGCCAGGGCCGCCGTGGACAGCCACGCCCCTTCATCCTGGCCCAGCCCCAGCGCCCCGCGCAGATCCGTCAACCCGACGGAGAACAGGCGCGTGTTGAACCCCGTCATATAGGCGCCCAGCAGCACGGCCAGCACGACCAGCAGCGGGTGATGCGACCGCCGGCCGACGGAGATGGGACCGGAGGAGACGATGGCGGGGGCGGTCATGATGATGTGCCCACCTGGATGCGGGTTTCCACCGACATGCCGGGGCGCAGCCGGTCAACCAGGGGCTGGCCGGGATCGAATTCGATGCGCACGGGAATGCGCTGCACCACCTTGGTGAAATTGCCCGTCGCATTGTCGGGCGGCAGCAGGGCGAAGGTGGCGCCGCTGGCCGGGGCCATCTGGGCGACATGGGCGTGCAGCACGGCGCCGGGGAACATGTCGACGCGGACCTCCACCGGCTGACCGGGAGCGACGCGCGTCAACTGCGTTTCCTTGTAATTGGCGGTGACATGCACGGATGGCAGGGGGACGACAGCGACCAGGGCCGCGCCGACGCCGACATAGTCACCGGCCTGCACATTCCGTTCCCCCACCACCCCGTCGAACGGGGCAACGACGCGCGTATAGGACAGGCGCAGCCTCGCCGCCGTCAGGGCCGCCTCCGCCGCGGCCAGTTCGGCCTGGCGCTGCTGTTCCTGACCACGCAGCACATCCAGTTGCCGGCGTTGGGCCTGGGCAAAGGCGTCGGCGGCGTGGACATCGGCGCTGGCCTTGTCATGGTCGGCGCTGGCCTGTTCCAGCTTCTGCTTCGTGCCGACCAGCCCCAGGCGCAACAGGTCCTGCTGGCGCGCGGCTTCCAGGCCCGTGCGCTTTTCACCGGCACGGATCGACTGCACCTGTGCATCGGCCTGGGCGATGGCGGCCTGCTGCAGGGCCATCTGGTTGGACAGGTTGGCCAGGGCCGCCCGCGCGCCGGCCACGGACGCTTCCGCCTGTGCCACCGCGGCCTGAAACTCCGCCGGGTCCAGTTCCATAAGCAGATCGCCCGCCCGCACCGGCTGGTAATCGGCCACGGCCACGCGCGCCACCGTTCCGGCGATGCGCGCGCCCAGCCGGGTCACATCGGCCCGGATGGTGGCATTGTCCGTCACCTGGGCATCCGCCCCGCCCACCCAGCCGTCCCAGCGCGCCGATGCCAGCAGCGCCAGGGTCGCCACCGACCCCACGGCCAGCAGCGGTACCGCGATGCGCGCCAGACTGCCCACCAGCGCCGATCGCGGCTTGGCCCCCAGGGCACCGGGCCCGTGGTCACGGGGGCTGGACGGGTTGCCAACCGGCGTCGCCTGGGGATTGACGGCTTCTTTGATCGGCAGGGGCGCGACGGACATGCTGACTTTCTCTCGGGAGGATATATGTTTTGTGTACTGATATTCAGTATGCTGAATATGTTCTGGCGAAGCCGCTTCGTGAATCGCGCATCCGGCATGGCCGGGTTCCGCCGCATGCAGACGCGACAGGGCGGCGGCGACAGGATATTGAATGAAAGGAACACGGATGGCGGCAGCGGTGATGACAAAGAACCAACAATTGCTGGAGGAACTGCCCGGCTTCCTGATCCGGCGGCTGGGTCAGATTTCCACGGCCCTGTTCCTGGAAGAAACGGCGGGCCTGGATCTGACGCCGCCGCAATTCGGCGTGCTGCTGGTGATCGCGGCCCAGCCGGGCCGCGATCAGACCTGGCTGTCCTGCCGCACCGCGCTGGACCGCACCACCATCACCGGCATCCTGGACCGGCTGTCGGCGCGTGGTCTGATCCGGCGGGAGGTGGACCCCAGCAACCGCCGCGCCCGTCTGCTTTATCCCACGCCGGACGGGCTTGCCCTGGTCGAACAGGCGCGCGGACCGGTGGACCGGACGACGGCGCGCGTGCTGGCGCCGCTGTCGGCGGCGGAGCAGGAAACCTTCCTGACCCTGCTGCGACAACTGGTCGACGCCAACAATGACCATAGCCGCGCGCCAATGCGGCAGGGCTGATGCGCTGACCATGGGCGGGACATGTTGTCTCCCTTGCCCTTGCCGAATGGTTCGGGACGGTCCATGAATGCGCCCGCCTTCCGGATGGGCTTTGACCAGCAGAGATGAAACGACACCGCGCCCCGACACCGACCAACCAGACCCTGCGGTCGGCCGCCCTTGCCCAGGCCCTGGCGGCGATGCTGTGGATCGGACAGGCGTGGCTGCTGGCCGATGCGGTGCGGCACCTGACGTTGGCGGATGCCAGCATGACGGCCATATTGCCACACGCGGCCGGCATCGCTGCCATCGGCATCCTGCGCGCCCTTCTGGATAGCGTTGGCGGGCGGCTCGCCTTCCACGGTGCCCGGCGCATCCTGTCGGACCTGCGCCGCGACGGGGTGGCATCCATCACGGGCCGCGCGCCGCTGGACCCATCCCTGCCACCGTCGGGTCACGTCGCCGGTCTGCTGGCCGAACAGGCGGAGGCGGTGACGCCCTTCCTGCAACGTTATGTGCCTGTGCGCTGGCGGTTGATGCTGGTGCCGCCCGCCATCCTGCTGGTGGTGGGCTGGCTGTCCTGGCTGGCCGCCCTGATCCTGCTGGTCGCGGCCCCGCTGATCCCGCTGTTCATGGCCCTGATCGGCATCCGGGCCAAACGCGCGTCGGAGGAACAGTTGCAGGCCGTGGGCGGCATGAATGGCCTGCTGATGGACCGGCTGCGCGGCCTGCCCACCATCCGCGCGCTGTCGGCCGTGGATGGGGTGGCCGACCGCATCGGCGGTCTGGCGCAACGGGTGCGGCGACAGACCATGGCTGTGCTGCGCATCGCCTTCCTGTCCTCCGCCGTGCTGGAACTGTTCTCCGCTGTCGGTGTAGCCATGGTGGCCGTCTATATCGGCTTCCATCTGCTGGGCACGGTGGGTTTCGGCACCTGGGGCGGGCAGCTGGACCTGGGCCAGGGCCTGTTCATCCTGCTGCTGGCACCGGCCTTCTTTGAACCGCTGCGCGACCTGTCCGCCGTCTGGCATGACCGCGCCAATGGGGAGGCCGCCATCAAGGCGCTGAAGGCACTGACCGGCGCTGAGACGCCCCCGGCCGCCGCCGCCGCCATGGCGGAGACAGGCGACGGTGTCACCGTCACTGCCCTGCATTTTGCCTATCCCGGTGCCGCCCCCCTGTTCCAAGGCCTTGACCTGCGTATCGAACCGGGCGAGCGCGTCGCCCTGTTCGGCCCGTCCGGCTGCGGCAAGTCCACCTTGCTGGCGCTGCTGGCCGGCCTGTTATCGCCCGATGCCGGCCAGGTCGGGCGCGCGGGCGCTGTCGGCTGGATCGGTCATCGCCCCTATCTGCTGAACGCCTCGCTGTCGGCCAATGTCACCCTGGGTCGAAGGGGGTTGGACGCCCGACCCCTGCTGCAAACGCTGCTGCCCGACCATGATCCCGCCCGCCGGGTGGGGGAGAATGGTGTGGGCCTGTCGGGCGGGGAACTGGTGCGGCTGGCCCTGGCCCGTGCCCTGGCCGATCCGCAGGCCAACCTGATCCTGGCGGACGAGCCGACGGCGCATCTGGATGCCGATACGGCCCGGCAGGTGGCCGACGCCCTGATTGCGGCCACCGCCGGCCGCACCCTGATCGTCGCCACGCATGACCCGCTGCTGGCCGCGCGCATGGATCGCGTCGTGGAGATGGCGTGATGTTCCGCGACCTGCTGACCATCCTGACCCTGTTCCGCCGTGCCGCCGGCCGGCCCATGTTGGGGGGCGTGCTGCTGGCAAGCCTGACGGCCCTTGCCGGTGTGGCCCTGTTGGGCCTGTCGGGCTGGTTCATCACGGCAACGGGCATGGCCGGAGCCGTTGCCGCCACCGCGCTGGCCTTCGACACCTTCCGCCCCGGCGCCGGCGTGCGCTTCCTGGCCCTGTTGCGTACGGGCGGCCGCTATGCCGAACGGCTGGTGACGCATGAGGCGACGCTGGCCGTCATCGCCGATCTGCGCGTACGCATGTTCCGCACGGCCGCCCGCCCCGGTCTGGCCCGCGCGCTGGCGCAGCGGCCGGGCCGGCTTTTGTTCCGCATCACGGGCGATCTGGATGCGCTGGACACGCTGTATCTGCGTCTGCTGGTGCCGCTGTCGGTGCTGGCCCTGCTGTCACTCGCGGTCGGCACCGGTCTCTGGTTCCTGATCGGCCCGTGGGGGCCGGTGCTGGCCCTGGTCCTGCTGGGCACGGGCCTGGCCCTGCTCTTCTGGCTGGCAGGCGCCAGCCGCGGGCCGGGTGGTAAGCGGGCCATCCTGCTGGAAGCCCTGCGCCTGCGCCTGCTGGACCTGACGGCGGGCCGTGTGGACTGGCGGATGGCGGGACGGCTGGACGCCATGGCCGCCCTGACCCTGGATGCCGACCGCCGTCTGGCCCAGGCCGATGACCGCCTGAACCGCATGGACGTGTCGTCGGGCCTGATCCAGTCCCTGGCCGCCACCGGCCTGCTGGTCAGCGGGCTGCTGCTGGCGGCCTGGATGGTCGCAGACGGGCGGATTGAGGCTGGTGGGGCCACCCTGCTGCTGCTGACCACCATGGCCATGGTGGAACCCCTGGCCCTGCTGCGCCGGGGCGGGGTGGAACTGGGTCGGCTGCTGCGTGCCGCGCGCCGCGTCGCCGCCGATCTGGCCCCGGCACCCGCCATCCGTGTCAACACCCCGCCCACGGGGCTGGCCGTACAGTTAGACGGCGTGCATTTCCGCCATGACGGCGCGACGGCACGCCTGTTCGACGGTCTGTCCCTCACCGTGCCCGCCGGCCAGCATGTGGCCCTGATCGGTGGCAGCGGGGCTGGCAAATCCAGCCTGATCGCCCTGCTGACGGGGGAAGCGGCCCCGCAGTCAGGGTCGGTTGGCACCCTGGACTGGTCCCTGATGGGCCAGCGCGTCGACCTGTTCCAGGACGATATCCGCGCCAACCTGCGTCTGGCCGATCCCACCGCCGATGACGATCGTCTGTGGCAGGTGCTGCGTCTGGCCGGGCTGGAACGAGTCGTGCGCGAAATGCCGGCCGGACTGGATACGCCCCTGACGGAGGGGGGGGCCGGCCTGTCATCGGGTCAGCGCCGCCGTCTGGCGCTCGCCCGTTTCCTGTTGCAGGACAAGCCCTTGTGGCTGCTGGACGAGGTGACGGAAGGCATCGACCTTTCTGTCGCAGGGGAGATTTTGACAAAACTCAAAGAGTTGGGTGCCAACCGAACTATTCTCACTGTCACGCATTTGCGGCGTGAGGCGGCCCTGGCCGACCGGTTGATCCGGTTGCAGGGTGGGAAGCCAGTTCTGGATGTGGTGCGGGGCACCCCGGCCTTTGAGGAGGCGATGTCGACCCTGCGCCCGGACTGACCCCTTGCTTCCTCACGCCCCTGAATGAGGGGGCCCCGCCATCGGGACGGGGCCCGGCAGTGGGGAGCGCCGGCACGCGCCCGGCGACGAAAAAGAATGGAACTGGACATTGTCGGGCTGTCGCGCCTGCAATTCGCGCTGACCGCCCTCTATCACTTCCTGTTCGTACCCTTGACCCTGGGCCTTTCCATCATCGTGGCGATCATGGAAACGGTCTATGTCATGACCGACCGCCCCATCTGGCGGCAGATGACGAAATTCTGGGGCAGCCTGTTCGGCATCAATTTCGTGCTGGGCGTGGCCACCGGCATCACCATGGAATTCCAGTTCGGCATGAACTGGTCCTATTACAGCCATTATGTCGGTGACATTTTCGGCGCACCGCTGGCCATCGAAGGGCTGATGGCCTTCTTCCTGGAAGCCACCTTCGTCGGCCTGTTCTTCTTCGGCTGGGACCGGATGACCAGGGTGCAGCATCTGGCCGCCACCTGGGCCGTCGCCATCGGCTCCAACTTCTCGGCCCTGTGGATCCTGATCGCCAATGGCTGGATGCAGAACCCGGTGGGGGCCGTGTTCAATCCGGCCACCATGCGCATGGAAGTGTCCGACTTCTACGCCGTGCTGTTCAACCCCGTGGCCCAGGCCAAGTTCGTGCATACGGTGTCGGCCGGCTATGTCACGGCGGCGGTGTTCGTGCTGGGCGTTTCGTCCTGGTATCTGCTGAAGGGCCGGCATGTGCTGCTGGCCAAGCGGTCCATGGCCGTGGCCTGTTCCTTCGGGCTGTTGTCGTCGCTGTCGGTCGTCGTGCTGGGCGATGAAAGCGGCTATCTGGCGACCGAACATCAGAAAATGAAGCTGGCCGCCATCGAGGGCATGTGGGAAACCGAACCCGCCCCGGCCAGCTTCACCGCCATCGGCTTCCCCGACCAGGCGGCGCGGGAGACGCACCATGTCTTGCAGATCCCCTGGGCGCTGGGCCTGATCTCCACCCGGTCGCTGACCACGCAAGTGTCCGGCATCAACGATCTGGTGGCCCATGGCAAGCAGCGGGTGCAGAACGGCATCCTGGCCTACGACGCCCTGCAAGCCATCCGCGCCGCCAAGGGCGTGGACAAGGCCGACCCCGCCGTGAAGGCGGCGTTCGAGGAATATGGCCGCGACCTGGGCTATGCCTATCTGCTGAAGCGCTATGTCGATGATCCGCGTCAGGCGACGGCGGAACAGATCGACAAGGCGGCCTGGGATCTGGTGCCGCAGGTGGCACCGCTGTTCTGGTCCTTCCGCCTGATGGTCGGGCTGGGCTTCTTCTTCATCGCCCTGATGGCGGCCTTTTTCTGGCAATCGGCACGGCAACGGCTGGGCCAGCCGCGCTGGCTGCTGCAACTGGCCGTGCTGGCCATCCCGCTGCCCTGGATCGCGGCGGAACTGGGCTGGGTCGTGGCGGAATTCGGCCGCCAGCCCTGGATCATCGAAGGCGTGCTGCCCACGGCGCTGGCCGTGTCCAGCCTGGGCGTGACCGACCTGCTGCTGACCATTGCCGGCTTCACCCTGTTCTACAGCGTGCTGTTCGTGGTGGAGATGGCGCTGATGGTCCGCGCCATCAAAAAGGGACCGGAACCGGATGAAGACCTTCCGGCCCCGGCCGCTGTCGCCCTTCAGGGCGCGGAGTGACGATCATGATCCTGCATGAACTTCTGAGCTATGAGACGCTGCGCCTGATCTGGTGGGTGCTGCTGGGCGTGCTGTTGATCGGGTTCGCCGCCACCGACGGGTTCGACATGGGCAGCGCCATCCTGCTGCCCTTCGTCGGCCGCGACGATGTCGAACGCCGCACCATCATCAATGCCGTCGGCCCCGTCTGGGAAGGCAATCAGGTCTGGTTCATCCTGGGGGGCGGGGCCATCTTCGCCGCCTGGCCGCCGCTTTATGCCGTGTCCTTCTCCGGCTTCTATCTGGCCATGTTCGTGGTGCTGGCGGCCCTGATCCTGCGCCCTGTCGCCTTCAAGTACCGGTCTAAGCGGCCGGATGCCGGCTGGCGGACCGCCTGGGACTGGGCCCTGTTCATCGGCGGCTTCGTGCCGGCGCTGATCTTCGGCGTGGCCGTGGGCAATGTGCTGCAGGGCGTGCCGTTTCATCTGGACGATGATCTGCGCGCCTTCTACACGGGCAGTTTCTTCGGCCTGCTAAACCCGTTCGCGCTTCTGTGCGGGCTGCTGTCGGTGGCGATGCTGACCATGCATGGCGCGGCCTGGCTGGCCCTGAAGACGGACGGGGCCGTGGCGGCCCGTGCCCGCACCATCGGCATGGCCGCGGCACCCTTGTCCACGGCTTTGTTCGCGCTGGCCGGGCTGGCGCTCTATCTCTGGGTTGACGGGTTCCGCATCACCAGCGACATCGCCCCCGCCGGCCCGTCCAACCCGCTGTTGAAAAGTGTTTCCACCGCCCCCGGCCTGTGGTTCGGCAATTATGCCAGCATGCCCTTCCTGCTGATCGCACCTGCGCTGGGGCTGGCGGGGCCGCTGCTGGTCTGGGCGGGTCTGCGAGCACAGCGGGAGGGGGTGACCTTGATCCTGTCGGGCCTGTCGCTGTTCGGCATCATCGCCACGGTCGGCGTGTCGATGTTCCCCTTCATCCTGCCCAGTTCAACACAGCCGGTCAGCAGCCTGACGGTCTGGGACAGTTCATCCTCGCACCAGACCCTGTTCATCATGCTGGTGGTGACGCTGATCTTCCTGCCCCTGGTCCTGGCCTATACGGCCTGGGCCTACCGCATCCTGTGGGGCAAGGTCGATGCCGCCGCCATCCGCCAGGGCCAAGGCCATCATTACTGAACGCGACGCAAAAGGAGACCGATCATGTGGTATTTCGCCTGGATGCTGGGCCTTCCCCTGGCCGCCGCCTTCGCCGTCCTGAACGCCATGTGGTTCGAGATGCGGGAAGATGCGGCGGAGCGGGGTCGGCCGCAGGGCTGACCCCGAACCAACCGGACCGGTCACGCCCCCTGTCGCCTTGCTGCCAGGGGGCGTTGCATTTCCGGGCTTGAAGCAGCCCGCCCACCTTCCCTATGAAGAAGGCCGCCCAATCGGAGAGCCCGCATGCACACCCTGACCATCCGCCGCGACAACCGTCCCTTCATCGACGGTGTCCCGCCGTTGTCGCCGATGGGCTGGGGCATGTGGCGGTTCAAGGGGGATGACGTGGCCGCCGCCCGCGCCCTGGCCGATGCCGCGCTGACGATCGGGATCACCCTGTTCGACACGGCCGACATCTATGGCGCCGACACGCCGGCCGGATTCGGTTCGTCAGAGGCCCTGTTCGGCCGCGTCTTGGCCGAAGCGCCGGACCTGCGCTGCCGCATCATCCTGGCGACCAAGGGCGGCATCATCCCCGGCATCCCCTATGTCTCGCGCGGAGACTATCTGATCCGGGCCTGCGAAGCGTCCCTGAAGCGGCTGAACACGGACGTGATCGACCTCTATCAGGTTCACCGCCCCGACCTGCTGGCGCATCCGGCGGAGGTGGCGGCAGCCCTGGACAAGCTGCGCCGCGACGGCAAGATCCGGGCGGCCGGCGTATCCAACCATACGCCGGCCCAGGTCGCGGCCCTGCAGGCGCATCTGCCCTTCAAGCTGGTGTCGATCCAGCCGGAATTTTCCGCCGCCGCAACCTTCACGCTTTTCGACGGCGTGATGGATCAGGCGATGGAGCGGGGGCTGGCGGTGCTGGCCTGGTCACCGCTGGCCGGCGGGCGCCTGCTGGGGGCAGCAGGTGATGCCCGCACGGCGGCCACCATCGCCCAACTGGACCGTATCGCCCAGGCGCAGGGCGCCAGTCGCGCCGCCGTGGCCTATGCCTGGGTCATGGCCCATCCGGCCGCCCCTGTGCCCCTGATCGGCAGCCAGAACCCGCAGCGTATCCGCGACGCGGCTGACGCCTTCACGGTCACCCTGACCGATGCTGACTGGTACGCAGTGCTTCAGGCATCAATGGGCGCGCCGCTGCCCTGATCGTTCTGCGCCAGATAGGCCGCATAGCAGTCGCCCAGCGTCGATATCAGCGCCTCCGGGCTGTCACCGGCCTCCGGTTCCCCCACGGGGCCCAGGCCTTCCAGTACTTGCTGATGCACGGCCAGTTCCGGGCCTATCCTGTTCAGGCCCAGTTCGCGGACCAGCATATCCCCCATCGCGGCCATGCGCCGGGCCAGGGACGTCTGGCCCAGTCGCAACAGGACCAGGGCCCCGCGCTCCAGTGTCCATGCCTGGCTGTAGGTGTATTTGATGACCAACTCGCAGGCTGCCTCCGCCTGCACCACCGCTTCCCGCAGCCGGCCGGCGATGAGAAGATAGGAGGAGAGATTGGCCTTCAGCGTATGATCGACGGCCGGCGGCAGGACCCCATCGAACGCCAGCCCTTCCCGCGCCGCCGCCACAGCCCTGTCAATATCGCCCGCCACGAATTCGACATCGGCTAGCCGCAACAGGATGATATATCGTTTCAGATCATGGCGTTCTGCCAGGCCCAGGGCATGTGCAAACCGCCGCCTTGCCTCGCCCAAGTCCCCGTGATTGGCCTTGAAGGTACCGGAAAGGGTCAGGGCTCTGACCTCGTCGCCCCAATGTCCATTGCGCTGCGCCACGGCCAGTGCCTCATCCCACAGGGCAAAGCAGCCGGCGGGATCGCCCGTATAGCGGCGGAGAAATCCCGCGGACAGGTAGGCATCGAACAGGCGGCCCGGCGCCCCATCCCCGTCGCGCAGCGCCGCCAGCGCCGCATCCAGTTCCTCCCGCACATAGCGTTCGCGGTCGGAATGATAGGGCAGACGGATGGGGAAGGATTCGCCATAAAGCGCCAGACCCAGCTGCGCACGCACGGCCGGTGGCGTGTCGGGCCCACACAACCTCCACGCCAGTTCCAGATAGCGCACGCCTTCGGTATAAAGGCCCCGCAGGTTCCAGTATCGCGCGCTGTCCAGGGCTAATTGCTGCCCCAGAACGACATCGCCGCCGCCCAACGCCCAGGTCAGGACATTGTGGATGTCGGCGGCATCCAGGGCACCCAGCGAGTAACGGGCGACCCGGGCCACGGCCTCCCGTTCCCGCTTCCGCAACTCGCCGGTCAGCCACGCTGCCAAGCGCTGGCGCAAACCCTCGCAGTCGATCAGCCCCGGATTGCGGGCCATCACATGGTCGCGCACCGTTTCCAGCAGACGCATGCCTGGGCGCTGTGTCTGCAGGGGCCCGGCGACCAGTGACCGGGAGACCAGACTGGCCACCAGTCCCGGCACAGCGATGGGCGCCAGCGGGGCCTGACCACAGACGGTCACTGCCGCATCGACGGTCCAGCTTTCGGCAAAGACGGCCAGCCGGCCCAGCAGCAACGCCTCCTCCTCCGACAGCAGGTCGATGCTCCAATCCAGCATGCGGCCCAGATTGTCGTGACGATAGCCGGCAATGTCCGGCAGGGGCACATCGCGCAGGCGCCCTTCAAAGACACCCGCCACCCCCTCCACCGTGCCGTCGCGCAGCAGCGCTGCCAGCAGCAGCAGGGCCAGCGGCAGGCCGTCCAGATGCCGGCACAGGCGCGCCAGGGCCGGCATCTGCGCGTCGTCCGGGTCCGGCCGCCCCGGGACCCTCTGTTCACGCAAGACCAGCCGCACAGCGTCATAGTTCCGGATGGCTGCCGGATCGGTGACCTCCGGCGGCGGGCACCCCAGGGGGCATAGATGCAGCAGCATCTCGCCCCCCAGGTTCAGCGGCTCCCGGCTGGTCAGCAGCATCTGCACGCCGGGACAGGCGCCCAGGATGGCTTCGGCAAACTCGCACACCTCGTCCAGCAGATGTTCGGCATTGTCCAGCACCATCAGGACGGGCTGGCCGGCCAGGGCACCGATCAGCGCCTCCATCACCCCGACGCCCAGCAGATTGACCGACAGGGCCGCCGCCGCGGCCACCGGGATCAGGCCGCGTTGCCGCAGGGCCGCCAGATCCAGATGGACAACGCGCATCCCCTGGCATTCGGCTGCCGCCGCCAGCGCCAGCCGGGTCTTGCCGACACCGCCGGGGCCGACAATGCTGACCAGCCGTGACCGCGACAGCAATTCCTTGACCCGTTCCAGGTCGCCCGCGCGCCCCACAAGCAAGGGTCCGTCGGGGGCGGTGCTGTGCGGCGGCCCCGGTGCCAGCGATATCGCCAGCCGATAGCCGCTGCCCGGTACATTTTCGACGGCATCATCCCCCAATGCCCGGCGCAGGGCCCGGATCTGCACCCGCAGATTGCCGGCGGCCACGGTCGTCCTTGGCCAGACGCGGGCAATCAGACCATCGGCGGGAACCGGTCGCCCATCTGCCTGCGCCAGGGCCAGCAAAAGATCGAAGGCGCGATCGCCCAGGGAAACGACCGCCCCATCGCGCAGCAACTGGCGGCGCACCGGGTCCAGCAGATATCGCCCCTGGTTGTCCAACAATGGCCCCCTGAAAGATTTCCGTAATGAATAGAGGCGTTTAGCGATGAATGACCCATCTGATAACCGAATTTATTTATTTTAACACCACTTTTGCCCGTTCTCTGACTGAATTGTTTTCCTGCCGACCCCGCCGGAAACCCATCCGGGATGGGGCAAATCGGCATTCAGCATGCCTGCACCTACCCGGAGAACGACCATGGGCACGATCATCACCGATGACGGCACGCAGATTTATTACAAGGACTGGGGCAACGGGCAGCCGGTGGTGTTCTGCCACGGCTGGCCGCTGAATTCGGACAGCTGGGAAAACCAGATGTTCCATCTGGCCAGCAACGGCTATCGCGCCATCGCGCATGACCGCCGCGGCCATGGGCGGTCCAGCCAGCCCTGGCACGGGCACGACATGGACACCTATGCCGACGATCTGGCCCAGCTGATGGAAACGCTGGATCTGCGCGACGCCGTTCTGGTCGGCTTCTCCACGGGCGGGGGCGAAGTGGCGCGCTATATCGGTCGCCATGGCCGGGCGCGCGTCGCCAAGGCCGTGCTGGTCGGGGCCGTGCCGCCGCAGATGCTGAAGACCGACGCCAATCCCGGCGGCCTGCCGATGGAGGTCTTCGACGGTATCCGCGCCGGCAGCCTTGCCGACCGGTCGCAGCTTTACAAGGACATCGCGTCCGGCCCCTTCTTCGGCTTCAACCAGCCGGGGGCCAAGCCGTCGCAGGGCATGATCGATGCCTTCTGGATGCAGGGCATGATGGCCAGCCACAAGGCCACTTATGACTGCATCAAGGCCTTCTCCGAGACGGACTTCACGGAGGACCTGAAGAAGTTCGACCTGCCCACCTTGATCGTGCATGGCGATGCCGATCAGGTTGTGCCGATCGATGCCGCCGGCAAGGCTGCGGCCAGGCTGGTGCCGCACGCTGTCCTGAAGATATATGAAGGCGGGCCGCATGGCGTAACGGATACGCATAAAGACAGGCTGAACGCCGACCTTCTGGCCTTCATCCAGGGCTGAGGTTAAAGTACCGGTCCCTGTCGGTCGGGTGGGGACCGGTATCCCTTCAACGGATATCGTCAACAGGCGGGACGCGATGCACCGGGATGCGAGCCGTGGGATGCCGGATGGCCACCGGGCGGAACTGACCATCGGCGCTTACCGGTTCGACCGGGCCAGCGGCCGCCTGACCAGCCGCGCCGGCATGCCGGTGCCGCTGGGACGCCGTGCCGCCGCCATGCTGTCGGTCCTGGCCGAAAATGACGGGCAGGAAGTGTCCGCCGCCGATCTGCTGCACCGTGTCTGGCCCGGCCAGATCGTGGACCCGGCCAATGTCGCGGTACAGATCTCCGGTCTGCGGGCGGCCATTGGTGACAGTGACGGATCGGTGATCCTGACTGTGCATGGCCGCGGATACCGTCTGGCCGTTACCGCCCCGCTGCGGTCCTCCCGTTCCATCGGCAACATCCCGCTGACGCTGACCCCCCTGTCCGGGCGCGACGTCGCCCTTGCCAATGTCGTGAAGCGGGTCCGGCGTGACCGGCTGCTGGTCATCACCGGCCTGTCGGGCACGGGCAAGACAAGGCTGGCCTGTGCGGCGGCCCATGCCATGGCGGTCGATTATCCCGACGGGCAATGGCTGGTCGACCTGTCCAGCCTGGTGCTGACCGACGGGGAGGGTCTGGCCCTGCGCATCGGGGCCACACTGGGATTGCGGCCATCATCCGATCCGGTCGCGGCCGTCACCGACGCGCTGAAGGACCGTCAATGCCTGCTGCTGCTGGACGGGGTGGAGATGCTGGCCGACGCGGCGCTGGATCTGGTCCGGCGCGTGCTGGATGATTGCCCGGGCGTCGGGCTGCTGCTGACATCGCACCTGACCCATCGGCCGCTGAAGGCGCATTGCGTGCGGCTGTCGCCCCTGTCGCTGGCAGTGGAAGACGCGGCGGGGCCGGCACCGGCCGCCAGTCTTTTCCTGGAAGCGGCCAGTGCCGCCGGCATGGATATCGCCGATGACGCCCTGGCCGGCCCGGCCATCGCCCGCATCTGCCAGCATGTCGGCGGCGTGCCGCTGGGGGTGGAAATCGCCGCCCGCGCAGCCAGCCGTCTGGGTCTGGCGGCGGCGGACGATGCCAGCCGCGACCCGCTGCGCGCCCTGCCCGACCTGCGCCGGCCGGGCCCGGCGCGTCATCGTTCCATCGCGGCGGCCATGGGCTGGGCCTTCGGCCTGCTGACCCTGGCCGAACGCCATGCCCTGCGCGTGCTGTCGGCCTTTCCCGTCGATTTCTCGGTCGATGAGGCGCTTCAAGCCCTTGACCGGGCCGATCCGTCAAAAGCCCGTTGCGGTCTGGGCCTGTTGCATGGCAAATCCATGCTGGAGCGCAACGGCGACCGTTTTACGCTGAATCCGCTCGTCCGTGCTTGCGCCCTCAGCCCCGCGACGCCCCCATGATGCGACTGCCCCGCCTGCCCGCCCTGGTCCTGTCGGCCCTGCTGGCCATGAATGTCCAGGCGGCAGCGCCGCTGCGTGTCGCCATCGGGCCGGAACCGGACAGCCTGGACCCGCATCGCGGCACCAGTCTGGGCACGGCGCGGCTGCTGCTGGATCTGTGCGAAGGATTGCTGACCCGCGATGCCGATGGGCGGGCCGTCCTGGGCATGGCGGCCCGCCGGGACGTTTCGGCGGACGGGTTGACCCATGTCTTCCATCTGCGTCCCGACGCCCGCTGGTGGAACGGGGAACCGGTGACGGCGCAGGATTTCGTGCGCGGCTGGCGCCGGGCCGTCGACCGGGCCACCAGTTCCCCCGTTGCCGACCTGATGGATGTCCTGGAAAATGCGCGGGAGATCCGGCTGGGCGCGCTGCCGCCGGACCGGCTGGGCGTGCAGGCGGCGGATGCGCAGACCCTGGTCGTGCGGCTGGCCCGCCCCACCTCCGATCTGGACCTTGTCCTGTCCCACCGCATCAGCCTGCCCGTCCACGGCCCCACCTTGCAGACCAGGGGCGCGGACTACGCGGCCCCGGCCAACCTGATGTGCAACGGCCCCTATCGTCTGCTGGAACACCGGTTGCAGGACCGTTACAGCCTGGTCCGCAACCCGTCCTACTATGCTCCCGTCGGTGCGGAGCGGGTCGACATGATGATTGTCGATCAGGCGGAGGCGGAGTTGACGCGGTTCCGCGCCGGCGAACTGGACATCACCAGCACGGTGCCGACACCCATGGTGGAATGGGTCCGCGCCAACATGCCGGCCAATCTGCATATCTATCCGTGGACGGCGCTGGCCTATCTGCTGGCCAACCCGGCCGGGCCATGGCGCGACAATCCGGCCCTTCTGGAAGCGCTGGCCCTGGCGCTGGACCGTGAACAGCTGACCATGAACACGCAGGGCCGCGCCGTGCCCGCCGATCGGCTGGTGCCCCCCGAGCTGTGGCAGTTCCCGGTACCACCGGCCGAAGGGGTACCCGGCGATGCACGGCGTCAGGCCGCGCGTGACGCCCTTGCCCGCGCCGGCTTTGGCGAGGGCAAGGCGCCGCCGCGCATTGAACTGATGCACGCGTCCACCGATGTTGTCCGCCGGCGCGTGGTCGCCATCGCCGCCCAATGGAAGCAGGTGCTGGGCATCGATACCGATCTGGTGCCGGTAGAAGCCCGACTGGTGACCGCCAATATCAAGCAGGGCACCTACAAAGGGTTCGCGCTGAACACCTGGATTTCCTATTCCCCCTTCTACGCGCTGGCCCCGTTCCTGCCCCCCGATGCCCGGATCAACGCCACCGACAGCCGGGAACAGGAGGCGGAGATCAGGGGGTTGGAGCAGACGGTGCTGGACAGCCATCACGTCGTCCCCATCGCCTTTGCCAGTTCGCTGCACATGGTGGCGCCGCGGGTGACGGGCTGGAAGGACAATGTCTCCGACATCCATCCCGTGCGCCTGCTGGGTGTCACCGCCACGCCCTGACCCTTCCCTGACAGCCCGCAGGTCGCGGGCTGTCACAGTGACAGGCCCAGTTCCACGCCGGCCATGCGGATGGTCCGGGCCGGGCCTGTCGCCGCCAGGAGGCGGCCCGGCTCAAACACGGAAAAGGACGCGGCCAGGGACAACCCATCCTTTTCCCAGCCCAACACCATCTCCGCCTGGTTGCCGACATGGCGGCCGGCCTGTGGATTGGTGGGGCGCAGCAAGGCGCCCGGCAGGCTGTAGACCCCGTCCCCCCGGCTTTCCCGCCAATAGGCGATGGCCGCCAGTTGCAGGTCGAAGCCGCCGCCCAGATCCAGTTCCAGGCCGGGATGCAGGTTGACCATGTTGCGCGGCCCGATGGGCGTCAGCTCCCCGAAATATTTGGCCCGCGGGTAGAGCGGGTTGAAGGTGCCCAGCCGCCCGTCGCCCGGATCATGGTCGCCGCTGGCGATGTTGGCGCGCAGCAGCAGGCGCGGCGACAGCGGCATCCCCGCCAGGACATAGCCCGTCTCGCTGGCCAGCGACCAGGCCCGGATGTCGGTGCCGGCGAAATGCCCGCGCTGGATCATGGCTTCCCAGTTCCAGGACCAGGCATCGCGCGTGCCGGACAGGCGCATCCCTGCCGTCCGCCGCCTTTCCCGCCCCCTGCCCTGGGCATAGCGGGCATTGTCCTGGCCCGTGAACAGCAGATACAGGTCCATCGCCCCAAAAGCCCCGTTCAGCGTGCCATAGGCACCGGACAGGCGGCGGCCCGGCGCCGGCCCGTCATCGAAATCCCCCTGGCTGGTGGCGATGGGCCGTTCAGCCAGAATGTCGGCCTGCCAGTCGGCACCGGACAGGGTCAGGCGACCGCCCTGATAGGGCTGCGGGACATTGGCGCCATAGCGGCGGCCGACCAGCCGTTCCGACCCCAGCTTCAGCATCTCCCGCCCGGCCGTGGCCGACAGGGTGACATCCTCCGCCCGCAGCAGATCCGCCCCCACCGTCGCTTCCAGCAGGTCCAGCCCCGTGCGGTCGGGCGGGCCGGGATCGGCGCGCAGGCCATGGACCGTGGCGGCAAGGACCCGCAGGTTGGCCCGCAGCCCGTCCCCCTGATAGCGCAGCCAGGGCATGGCGCGCTGGAACAGATAGGCATCGGCCGGATCGTCGGTCGCATCGGAATGGTCCAGGTCCTCCCAGCGCAGGCGCAGGTCGATGCCCCCCGTCACCCCATCGGCCGGCGCCGCCCCTGCCGACAGGGGGATCAGCACGGCGGTCAGCAGCACAAGCAGACGATAGCTCATAAAGGCGCGATCAGGTGGCGGACGACGGGCGGCTCCGGTCCCAGATGGAAAGCCTTCACGGCTTCCTGGTTCTCCCGGTCGGCATGGGTGACGCGGTCATGCTGGCGCAGATGTTCCAGCCAGCTTTCCAGCACGAAACTTTCCAGCATGCGACCCGGTTCCGCCGCATCCTCATACAGCCCCCAGCTCAACGCCCCGTCGCGGTGGCGGATACGACGCAGGGACTGCATGGCGGCGGTGAAGTCGGCCGTGCGCGCCGGGTCGATGCGGTATTCGACCGTGATCATCACCGGCCCCCGGTCCACCGGTGCCTCCCCGGCCACGATGGGAGCCGGCCAATGGGCGGACGGGGCCAGATTGCCCGCCATGTCGCCGGCGATGCGCCAGCGCAGCGCCAGGCCCAGGGCCAGCACCATGCCGGCTGCCGCCAGCAGCAGCGTCTGCTGGATGCCGACACGGCCCGCCACCCAGCCCCAGCCCGTGCTGCCCGCCGCCATGGAACCTTGGAAAACCAGCAGATTGATGGCCAGCGCGCGGGCCTTCACCCAGGCCGGGGCCGACATCTGGGCTGCGACATTGAAGCTGGACAGCATGGTGATCCAGGCCATGCCGGCAAAGGTCAGCGCCAGGGCCGCCTGCGCGAAACCATGGGCAAAGGCCATGCCCACACAGACCAGCGCAAACAGCAGGCTGGCCCCGATGGTCAGGCCATTGGGCCCGACATGGTGGCGGATGCGCGGCAGCAGCACGGCCCCGCCAATGGCGCCCAGCCCCATGCAGCCCAACAGCGCCCCATATTCCGCCGCCCCCAGCCCCAGTTCACGCCGCGCAATGATGGGGATGAAGGCCCACAGGGCGGATGCAAACAGGAAGAAGCCCGCCGACCGGATCAGCACGGTACGCAGCGCGGGCGAATGGCGGACATAGCGCGCACCCGACCGCAGCGCCCCCACGAACCGTTCCGCCGGCAATGTCGGTGCCGCCACCTGACGGCGCCAATGCAGCAGCACTGCCGCCACCCCCAGCACCGACAGGGCGTTCAGGGCGAAGACAGCGGCCGGGCCGGAAGCGGCAATGATGAACCCGCCCAGCGCCGGGCCGATGGCGCGGGAGATATTGATGCCCAGACTGTTCAGCGCCACGGCTTCGGGCAGCACCTCGCGCGGCACCAGTTCCGGCACGATGGCCTGAAAGGCCGGCGATGACAAAGCGGCCCCGACGGCCAGCGCAAAGGTCAGGGCCAGCAGCAGACCGGGCCCAGTAATCCCCTGGAACGTCGCCACGGCCAGCAGCCCGGCACAGAGCAGCGCCCAGAACTGCGCCCCCAGCAGCAGCCGGCGCCGGTCGATAATATCGGCCAGCGCCCCACCGGGCAGGGCGAACAGGAACATGGGCAGGGTCGTGGCCGCCTGGACCAGGGCCACCATGATGGGCGCGTCCGACAGGCTGGTCATCAGCCAGCCGGCCCCCGCATCATGCATCCAGGTGCCGATATTGGACACGATGGTGGCGATCCACAGCGCCCGGAACAAGGGCAGGCGCAGGGGGCTTTGGGGCTTTTCCGCCGTCACATCCGCCTCCGCCTGTGGGTCAGCACGGCCACCAGGACCAGCCCGCCGATCAGGCCCGCATGTTCCAGAAAGGTGTTGCGCTCGTGAAAGCGGGCCATGGGGTCGGCGATGTCCCAGAATGGATGCGCGATCAGCGTCGCCACCGCCGTGAACACGCCCAGCGCCCCCGCTCCCAGCCAGGCGAACCGCCCGGCAATCACGGAAGCCGACCCGCCCAACTGCACGATCAGGGTGGCGATGACGGTCAGCCAGACCGGCTCCAGCCCGAAATGCGCGGCCTCTGCCAGGGCTCCATCCAGGTCCAGCAGCTTGGCAATGCCGCTGGTCCAGAACGGCAGGGTCAGCAGGACACGCCCGCCCAGGTTCAGGACGGGGCTTTCCAGCAGGGCGGATAGGGGGGCGGGGGTGTCGCGCATGAGCAGGACTTTCATGGCTGTACGCAGCACGATCTTTTCATGCCGCGCTGCTTTGTGCCTCCCCCGCGAAAGCGGGGGTCCAGGGGCCATCAGGAAAGACGCTGGGGATCAGATGGTCAGTGGCCAATCAATGTCGGGCATTTGGCCCCTGGACCCCCGCTTCCGCGGGGGAGGCAGGAAGGAAGACCGCCGACCCATCGGCACTACACCGCCCAGCAGCCACAGCCGAACGCGCCCCAGAACCCGGCCTCGTCCGCCACGGGGGCACGGTTGGCATAGGCAGCAGCGTGATCATGCCCATGCACGGCACAGGAGGCGGCACAGCCGCACAGCGATCCCATCTTCAACAGCTTGCCATCCTTGTCGCGCGCCGGCTGCCAATAGCCGCCAAAGGTGGCAACGGGCGACCAGTCGGGCATGGGCTTGGGCAGGGCCGGGGCCAGGGTGCCGAAATCGCCCGACCCGTGCACCACCTTGCCGCCCAGCAGGGTCAGGACGGACGTGATATGGGCGATCTCGCTTTCCGCCACGCTGAAATAATCGTCCGACAGCACGATCAGGTCGGCCAGCTGCCCCGCCTTGATCTGCCCCTTCTTGCCCTGTTCGTTGGAGAACCAGGTATTGGCCTCCGTCCACAGGCGCAGGGCCGTTTCCCGGTCCAGCCGATTGGCGGACGGGTACAGGCTGGTGCCGCCCACTGTCTTGCCCGTCACCAGCCAGGACAGCGACACCCAGGGGTTATAGCTGGCGACGCGCGTGGCATCAGTGCCGGCACCCACAGGGATACCCGATGCCAGCATCTTCGCGATGGGCGGCGTCGCCTCGGCCGCCTTGGCGCCATAGCGTTCGGTGAAATATTCGCCCTGATAGGCCATGCGATGCTGCACGGCGATGCCGCCGCCCAGAGCGGCAATCCGGTCGATATTGCGCTGATCGATGGTTTCGGCATGATCGAAGAACCAGTGCAGCCCGTCAAAGGGCACGTCGCGGTTCACCTTCTCGAACACGTCCAGGGCGCGGGTGATCGTCTCGTTATAGGTGGCGTGCAGGCGCCAGGGCCAGCGGTTCTCCACCAAGAGCCGCACCACCGGTTCCAGATCGCCTTCCATGTTGGGCGGCATTTCCGGCCGTTCCACGCGGAAATCCTCAAAATCGGCGGCGGAATAGACCAGCATCTCGCCGGCACCATTATGGCGATAGGTATCGTCGCCGTGACCTGGCTTCACTTGGCTGGACCACCCGGCGAAATCGGCCAGTTCCTGCTTCGGCTTCTGCGTGAACAGGTTGTAGGAGATGCGCAGCGTCAGCTCGCCATCGGCATGCAGCTTCTCGATGATCTGGTAATCGTCGGGATAATTCTGGAAACCGCCGCCGGCATCAATGACGCCGGTGACGCCCAGCCGGTTCATTTCCCGCATGAAATGGCGGGTGGAATTGATCTGGTATTCGGGCGCCAGTTTCGGCCCCCTGGCCAGGGTAGAATAAAGGATCGTGGCGTTGGGCTTGGCCAGCAGCAGGCCCGTCGGCTCCCCATTCTGGTCGCGCACAATCTCCCCGCCCGGCGGGTTGGGCGTGTCGCGCGTATAGCCGACGGCGCGCAGCGCCGCCCGGTTCAGCAGGGCGCGGTCATAAAGATGCAGAATGAAGACGGGCGTGTCGGGGGCCGCGGCGTTCAGTTCGTCCAGCGTCGGCAGGCGCTTTTCCACGAACTGATGTTCGGTAAAGCCGCCGACGACGCGCACCCATTGCGGCGGCGGCGTCACCTCCGCCTGGCGCTTCAGCATGGCCATGGCGTCGGCCAGCGTGGGCACCCCGTCCCAGCGCAGTTCCATGTTATAGTTCAGGCCGCCACGGATGATGTGCATATGGCTGTCGATCAGGCCGGGGACGACGCGGCGTCCCTTCGCGTCGATCAGCCGCGCATCCGGGGCCGCCGCCGCGCGCACCTCGGCTTCCGTGCCCACGGCCAGGATACGGCCATCGCGGATGGCGACGGCCTGGGCCTGCGGGTTGGCGCGGTCCAGCGTGGTGACCTTGGCATTGGTCAGGATCAGGTCGGTAGCGCCCGGCATGGCAGCTCTCCCAGGGTCGGCAAGGAACGGGGTCATGAACAGGGAAGCGGCCCCCTTCAGGGTGCCGCGGCGGGTCAGGTCGCTCATGTCTTGCGACTTTCATCGCCGGGCAGGCGACCCAGCACATGTTCGACACAGCCCGTGCGCAAATAGGCGGTCACCGCCTCCCCCGCAAAGACGCGCTTGGCCAGCGGCACCACCTGTTCGCCCAGAAGGATGCCCAGCAGCCCGATCAGGGCGATGGCGGGCGGGGCCGGCGACCGCACGTTCAGCAGGCTGTAGATCACCCCGACCAACAGGCCGGCAGCCAGGGACAGCAGATAGGGCTTCATGGTGGCTCCTGTGGTTGGGGGGGGGGGGCAAGGTCGCCGCAAAGACCCGCCGGGAACAAGGGATGGCGGATCACATAATAATGCCTCCCCCGCGAAAGCGGGGGTCCAGGGGCCACAAGGACCAACGCTTCGGTGCCCTTGGCCCCTGGACCCCCGCTTTCGCGGGGGAGGCAGCACGGGTGCTATGCTCTCGAAGCGCGGATGGACGGAGACGTATATGGAATCCTGAAACGAAAGTTCCGAAAACGGCGAAATCGCCGCTTTCGGAACCCAGCGTCGTTAATGCCCTTCCGACGCGCCGAACATCGACTTGGCATAGATGATGCCCAGGCCATAGGCGCCGCCGAACTTCTTGGCGATGCCGGTGGTCAGTTCATAGGTCTCGCCACGGGCCCAGTCGCGCTGCAGTTCCAGCATGTACTGCAATGCCGTCATCGGGCGGGCACCGGCCTGGACCATGCGTTCCACCGCGCGTTCATGCGCTTCGGTCGATACGTCGCCGCAGGCATCGGTGATGACATAGACCTCATAACCCTGGGCCAGCGCCGACAGGGTGGGGCCGACGATGCAGACCGACGTCCACAGGCCCGCGAAGACCAGACGGTCCTTGCCGATGCGGTTCACCTCGTCGATGACGGCCGCGTCTTCCCAGGTGTTCATCGACGTGCGGTCCAGCAGCTTCTGCCCCGGGAACGGCGCCGTGATCTCCGTGAACATCGGGCCGGAGAAGCTCTTTTCCGCCACCGTGGTCAGGATGGTGGAAACGCCGAAGCCGGCGGCCGCATGGGCGACCAGGGCGGCATTGTTGCGCAGTTCGACCGCGTCGATCGACTTGGTGGCAAAGGCCATCTGCGACTGGAAATCGATCAGGATCAGCGTGTGATCCTTGGGCGACAGCAGCAGCGGGCCGGGGGTCGGGGTCGCGACGATGGACATGGGCAATAGATCCTTCTGCCAGGGCACGACCGGGCATTACCAAAACCGTGCCGGCCTGATTTGGGAGGGGGGAAGCGGGGTATGGATGCCGGACAGGACGTTGCCTGCCCGAAAACGATCCTAGTCCGGTGTTTCCGCCTTGGCTTGCCTGGAATAAGGTCTTTTAGAACTTTTAACCCACAAAACCGATAGATCAGGCCGATATGACCAGACCCGCCAGCGCCTGCTGAACGGCGGCAATGAACAGACGCACCTTGGGCGGGACCAGCCGGGCCGTGGGGGTGATGGCCCAGATGGCGATGGGCTCCACAGCCGCATCCGTCAGGTTCAGCGGCACCAGCAGCCCATCGGCCACGGCGCGGGCTGCGTTCCAATCGGCCATGCAGCCGATGCCCACCCCCGCGACGCAGGCCGTATAGAGCGTTTCGATGGCATTGGTCGTCACGCGCCCGGCCACATGATGGCGCATCGGCCGGTCATCGACGATCAAATCCCAATAAGGATTGCCAGACAGGACCAGGCAATCATGCCCCTCCATGTCCGCCAGGCTTTGCGGCTGGCCCCTTGCCGCCAGATAGGCGGGGGCGGCGTAGAGGTGCCGGGGACTGTCGGCCAGGCGGCGGGCCACCAGACTGTTATCCAGCGGCTTGCCGATGCGGATGGCCAGATCCACCCCATCGGCCGCGATATCGACGCGATGGTCCGTGATCAGCAGATCCAGCTTCAAGGCCGGATTGGCCGCCAGGAATGCCGGCAGCAAGGGCGCCACCACCTTGCGGGCAAAGGCGCTGGAGGTGGTGACGCGCAGCAGGCCCGATGCGCCCAGCGCTTCCGGCCGCACGGCGGCGCGGGCCGCATTCTCCCCTTCCAGCATCGCCCGGGCATGGGGCAGGAACGCCTCCCCCGCCGTGGTCAGGGACAAGGCCCGCGTCGTGCGGTGAACCAGCCGCACACCCAGTTCCGCCTCCAGCGCCGACAGACGACGCGACGCGGCCATGGGCGCCAGACCCAGACGGCGCGCCGCGGCGGCCAGACTGCCGGCCGTCACCGCCGCCACCAGCACTTCCACATCGTCCAGGTCGATCATATCGATTTTCGATAGGCTGCCATATCAACCTTACCGACTATCATCAAAACGCGATCCAATCCATCTTCACGCCCATGTTCCCATGTGGAGTGATGGTGATGGATACCCAATCGGTGGCCGCCGCGACGGCCGACACGGTTCCCCAGGATCGGGGGCTGCACCGGGGCCTGACCTTTTCGATGGCGGCGGCGGCCGGTGTGGCCGTGGCCAGCATCTATTATAACCAGCCCATGCTGGGCCTGATCGGCCGCGATCTGGACAGCCCGCTGACCAGCCTGATCCCGACGGCGACACAGTTGGGCTATGCCGCCGGCCTGTTCCTGCTGGTGCCGCTGGCCGATATGGTGGAACGGCGGGGGCTGATCATCGCCACCTTCACCCTGCTGGCCGTCGCCATGGCGGCCGCCGCAGTGGCCCCCACGGCCGGGGCCTTGCTGGCGGCGTCGCTGCTGATCGGGCTGTTCAGCACGGTGGCGCAGCAGGTGGTGCCGTTCGCGGCCCATCTGGCCCCGCCGGCCCGGCGCGGTGCCGTCGTCGGCACCGTCATGTCGGGCCTGCTGGCTGGCATCCTGCTCAGTCGCACAGTGGCGGGGTTCGTTGCCAGCCATGGCGGCTGGCGCGCCATGTTCTGGCTGGCCGTGCCCGTGGTGATGGCGATGGCCGGCTGGATGGCGCTGCGTCTGCCGCGGCATCGGGCGGATGCGGGTCTGCGCTACACCCATGCGCTGCGCTCTCTGGCCCATCTGTGGCGGGAATTCCCGACCCTGCGCGTGGCGGCCTTCACCCAGGCCCTGCTGTTCGCTTCCTTCAGTGCCTTCTGGACCATCCTGGCCCTGCGCCTGCAACAGCCTGATCTGGGCCTGGGTGCGGATGCGGCGGGCCTGTTCGGGGTGCTGGGCGTGGTCGGCATCTTCGCCGCGCCCCTGTCCGGCCGCATCGCCGACAAACGCGGGCCGCAGGTGATGGTGCGCATCGGTGCGGCGCTGACCCTGCTGTCCTGGCTGGTCTTCGGCCTGTGGCAGAGTGTTGCCGGGCTGGTGGTGGGCGTCGTCATCCTGGATCTGGCCGTGCAGGCGGCCCTGATTTCCAACCAGCATATCGTCTATGCCCTGCGGCCCCAGGCCCGCGCCCGGCTGAACACCCTGTTCATGGGCAGCATGTTCCTGGGCGGGGCCGCCGGTTCGGCCGGCGCCATGCAGATCTGGCAGGCCGGCGGCGGCTGGGCCGGGGTCAGCCTGCTGGCGGGGTTGCTGTCGGCACTGGCCCTGCTGGTGCAGATGCGGCGGCAGGCCTGATCACAGCGCCAGCGACCCGCGCAGAGGCAGGGCTGTGGTGTATTTCAGTTCCTTCAGGGTCACCGTGGACTGCACATCCACCACGCCCGGCAGCTTCAAGACCACATTGAAGATGAAGTCCTGATACCATGACATGGAGATGGCATCGACCTTGATCATGATGTCCATCTCCCCGAAAATCGTATAGCATTCAAGGATCTGCGGGGTCAGTTCGATGGTGCGGATGAACTGGGCCCGCTGTTCCTCCGTCAGGGTCGACATCTTGATCACCGCGAAGATGATCATGCTGGGCCCCAGCTTCTCCCGGTTCAGCAGGGCCACCTGCCCGCGGATAAAGCCTTCCTCCTTCAGCCGCTGCAGGCGGCGCCAGCAAGGCGATTGCGACAGGCCGACCTTGTCCGCCAGTTCACCCGTGGACAGTGACGCGTCCTTCTGCAACTGCTCCAGAATGCGGATATCCGCCGCCGACAATTCTTCCGACATTGCATCCCCCCTGCTGTGCAGGAACGATAATCGCCGGCTTCACGGAACAGCAACAGGATGTTGATCGGGGCAATGCAGATTGGGGGAATTTTTATGCTGTCTGCTGCCGATCCGGGGATAAGGGAACCTGATCGGCACTGCGCCCCACATAACGGTCGGGCCGATGGTTCATGGCGATGATCATGTTGGCAATGACAGCGCCCAGCACCGACAGGGCCAGATGGTCGATGGGCAGCACGAAGCAGGCGGCCAGCAGGATCATCCCGTCCCAGGCCAGCTGCACATAGCCCGCCTGGATACCGACATGTTCCTGGATATAAAGCGCCAGGATATTGACCCCGCCCAGCCCGATGCGATGCCGGAACAGGACAAGCAGCCCCGTCCCGATCAGGGCCCCGCCCATCAGCGCCGCGAAAAGCGGGTTCAGATTGGCAAACCCGACCCAGTCCGACATCCAGCGCGTCAGGACCGAGACGATACAGACGGCGACGAAGGTGCGCACGGCAAAGGCCGCCCCCATGCGCTTCCAGGCCAGGACATAAAAGGGCAGGTTCAGGACGAAGAACAGCAGCCAGAACCCCGCCCCCGTCACATATTGCAGCAGCAGCGCCAGCCCGGCCATGCTGCCCACCAGCAGCATCGACTGTGCATAAATCACGGTGCCGAAGGACGTCAGCAGCGTGCCCAGTGCCAGGGCGGCGGCATCTTCGTAAAGACGATGCGGTGTCAGGTTTGTCGGTGCCATGAAATCCCCCTCCCCGGCGCGAATGGTCCGCGCCGGTGTCCCGTCCCCTCCCATATCCACTTTTTGCCATCCTATCATTGATGCACCGCAATGGGCTGCCGGATATGCCGTCAGAAGGACGATCAAAAGCGCATATCACCCAGAAACTGTCCGATCCGGGCATTTCCCACCCACCCGCCCCATTTCACCGGCAGGAATGACATCACCGCGATCAGGCAGCACGCAGGCGTTCCGCGCATAGCGATTTCCCGATCCGGCATATTCCGGCACAAAACCGTCGGCGCCCTGCCCTATCCTGCCAGGATGAACCGGGCAGCCCGCCGGGACCGGTTATTTGTTCCCTTCAGACGCTTTGCCGAGGATGCATCATGCCCCAGCCCACCCCCCACGCCCCTGCGGAATTGCGCAAGGGCATCGATCTCTGGGGTGTCGTGGCATTGGGGCTGGGCTCGGCCGTGGGGGTGGCCATCTTCTCCGCCATGGGGCCGGCGGCGGCGCTGGCAGGGCCGGCCATGCTGCTGTCGGTGCTGGTGGGGGCGCTGCCGGTCTTTCTGATCGCCATTTCCTATGCCTTCCTGGGATCGACCCTGCCGGTGTCCGGCGCCTCCTATGAATGGCCGGCGCGGTTCGTCCATCCCAAGATCGCCTTTGCCATCACCTGGTTGCGGCTGGTCGCCAATATGGGGGCCATGGTGGTGCTGGCCCTGGTGCTGGTGCGCTATGTCTCCATGATCGTGCCCTTGCCAACCAAGCCCACCATGCTGGGCCTGTTCACGCTGGCCCTGCTGGCGAACCTGTTCGGCGTGCATATCGCGGCGCGTGCGCAGAAGGTGCTGATGGCGGCCGTGCTGGTGCTGTTCGCAGTCTTCATCGTCTGGGGGGCGGGCACGGCTGTGGACACAAGCCATCTGACGCCCTTCGTGCCTCATGGCTGGATGGCCGTGCTGGCCGCCGCCCCTGTCCTGACCGGCCTGTTCGCCGGGATCGAAGCGGCGACAGAGGCCGGGGACGAGGTGGAGAACAGCCGCCGCAACATCCCACTTGGCATCGCTCTCTCCATCGGATCGGCCACCCTGCTCTATCTGGGCGTGGCCTTCGTGGCGCTGGGGGTGCTGGGCTCGGACGCGCTGGGCGGCAGCGACGCGCCGATCCTGGAAGCGGCACAGCGTTTCATGGGCCCGGCAGCGGTACCGCTGATCGTGGCGGCGGCCGTGGCCTCCATCGGCAAGTCCCTGAACGGCCTGTTCATGCTGTTCAGCCGCAGCCTGTTCGCCATGGCGCGGGCCGGTGTGCTGCCGGCTGTGCTGGCCCGCGTGCATCCGACCTGGAAGACACCCTACATGGCTCTGTTCGCGGTCTATGGGCTGGGCTGTGTCGGCCTGCTGTTGCCCATGGAACTGACCTTCCTGTTCCTGGCCGTGAACATCCCCAATCTGGTGAAGTACGCCACCATCTGCCTGGCCGCCGCCCGCGTCACCCGCCACCATCCCGATCTTTATGACAGGGCCGGGTTCAAACTGCCCAAGACGCAACAGGTGGCCGTCGCCGCACTTGGGGCTGTCAGCGCCCTGGTGCTGATCGTGGTGGGGTTCGAGGCCGACTGGCGCCCCTATGCCATGCTGGCCGTGTGGGGCGTGGTGGGGGCCGGGTATTACGTGGCGACGCGGCGGTGAAGGGGGAGGGACAGCTAAATTCCAATAAGTTAGTTCAAGACAACCCTCTCTTCCCGTCACCCCGGCGAAGGCCGGGGTCCAGGACAGAGCGGCGTCTGCCGCGACAAGACTCATACCGGCGCTGACCGCGCCTTTTGCTGGACCCCGGCCTTCGCCGGGGTGACGGTTGAAGGGACGGAAAACGACGTGCCCACAGCTTATCTTAGCGCCTATAGGCCACAGCATGGGTGGCGGTCGTGAGAACCATTTGGATTCTATTCCCCCCTAAAACCCCACCCCATATTCCCCTGCATGGTCGTGCCGGCCCGCACGCCCTTCCTCCGCCTTGCGCAGAGGCGCGTCGGGCAGGATCACCGCCGGCGGAGCGGCAAAAGGCTTGATGCCGACCGCATCCAGGATTTCGGCCGGGTAATAGACGGTCCCATCCTTCACCACCATGCGAATGCGCCGGATGGCGCCCAGGTCGGCCAGCGGGTCGCCATCGATCAGCAGGAAATCGGCCAGCTTGCCCTTGGCGATGCTGCCCAGTTGCTGATCGCGCTTCAGATATTGTTCCGGCCCCAAGGTGCCCAGGCGCAGCACGTCGGCCACCGGAATGCCGGCCTTGGCATAGAGTTCCAGTTCCCGGTGCAGGGACAGGCCCGTATGGTCGTCCGTGCCCGGCAGCAGCCGGATGCCCTTGTCATGGAACAGCTTCAGCAGCTCCAGCACCTTGGCATAGCCGGCGCGGTAGGCGGCGTCATCGTCGGACCCCTTGATGGGGGCGATGGCGTTCATGCGCCGGCGCTGCAACCCGATGGGCAGATGGTCGATATAGTCGGCCACGCAGGGACAGGCCACGCCGTTCCGGCTCAACATCAGCAATTCCAGGGTCACAGCCGTGGGGTCGTGGGCGATGTTGCCCGCCAGCATGGCCTTCAGCGTCTTCTGCACCGCCGGCCCGTTCAGGTCCAGCCCGCCCGTACGGGTCATGGCCGTCAGGCGCAGCGGCGTGCGCGTATCCTCCTCCGGCTTCAACACCCAGCCCAGCATGACCTGATTGATATGGGTGACCTCGTCATAGCCGGCGGCGATCATGGCGTCGGCATTGGTGAAGGCGGGGATATGGCCTGTCACGCCCAGGCCCAACCGGTGCGCCTCCGCCGCCAGGGCCGGGACCCAGGCCGGGTTCATGGAGTTGTAGATCTTGATCTGGGTATAGCCGCGCGCCGCGTACCAGCGCACAGCCTCCAGCCCCGCCGCCTCGCTGTCGACGACAAAGCCGTTGCGGGCGGAAAAGGGGCTGCGCCCTTCGATGAAGCCGTTGCGCACGATGCGCGGGCCCGCCACCTGCCCCTCGTCGATCTGCCGCGTCAGGGTCAGCAGCACATCATTGCTGTTGCCCATGTCGCGCACGGTCGTCACCCCGGCCGCGATATAGAGAAGGGCCGATTGCAGACTGACATGGGCATGCATGTCGTGCAGTCCCGGCAGAAGGGTACCGCCCGCCCCATCGACCAGCACCTCCCCCGGTGTGGCCGGGCTGTCCAGCGGTTCCACGGCACTGATCTTGGTGCCAAAGGTGACGACGGAGACGGGAGCGGACAGGGTGCCCGTCTCCGGCTGGAAGACACGGACATTGCGGATGCGCACCGGCTGGTCGAAACGGTGGGCCAGACGGCGCTGCAAATCGACATAACGGTCGGCCTCGATCCGTTCGGCGGCATGGCGCAGGCTGTCGGCCGCCGCCTCCTGCCCCTCGCGCACCACCACTTCACCGGCAGAGATTTGCGCGAACAGGCTGCCATCACGGTCCAGCAGCACGATGGCCGGTTCCAGATCAATGCCCTTGATCAGATAGGCATCATAGCTTTTCGCACCCTTGCCTTCCCCCGCCTGCACCTTGCCGACGGGTTCCAGCTGCAATTCCCCCGCCGGCAGGGCCGGCAGCCGCCGGTCCTTGTCCTTCAGCAAGGCGCGGGCATAGGCGCCCAGCGCCCAGGGGCTGGCATATTGCCCGACATAGACATGGCCGGCGGCGGGGCCGGTGCCGCTGCCCATGCTGTCGGTCCAGGCGGCATCGCCGCCTGTCTCCGCAAACCGTTCCGACACGGCACTGCCGAACAGCGATGATCCGTCCAGCGCCCAGGTGACGGGCAGCCCCGTGGCCCGGTCCAGCAGCAGCTTTTCGGCCATGGTCGGGCCACGGCCGTTATTCTTGACGTCATAGCGGATCTCAACGCGGTCACCCTCGACCTGCGCCTCCACGAACCCGACCTTCTCCCCACCGGCGATGACACTCAGGCGCTCGGTCTTCGCCAGGGCCAGGGGAGCGAACAGCAGGCCGGCGATCATGGTGCCAGCCAACAGGCCGCAGCGCAGGGGGGACGCGATCATGATGTCCGCAGGCTCCGATATAGATATTTGACGGCGGCCAGATCCTGAACGGAATGGCCCAGCGATTTGTAAAGGGTGATGTCGTCCGGGCCCCGGCGACCGGGCACCTGGCCCAGCAGCACTTCCCCGATCTCCGCCACGATATGGTCGTCGCCCACCAGGCCGGCCTGTCTGGCCGCCAGGAATTCCGCCCCGGCCAGCAGGACATTGGCCCGGCTGTCGGCGATATAGCGGCTGCGGCGGACCAGTTCGCCATCCACCTCCACCGGGCCGGGCACGCTGGACCCGACGAGATTGACATGCACCCCCGGCCGCAGCCAGTCACCGAACAGCACGGGTTGGCTGGCACCGGTCAGGGTGCAGATGACATCGGCCGCCGCCACGGCGGCCGGCAGATCCTCGACCGCCGCCACGGGATATCCCTGGGCGGCGGCCTGCGCTGCCACCGCGTCCGCCTTGGCCGCATCCCGACCCCAGACCAGCACCCGCTGGAACGGCCGCACCAGGGTCAGCGCCTTCAGGTGCGACCAGACCTGTCCGCCCGTGCCCAGCAGCAACAGGGTCCGGGCGTCGGGCCGTGCCAGGGCATCGGTGGCCACGGCCGTGGCGGCGGCGGTGCGGATATGGGTGACGGCCTCCGCATCGGCGACGCAGACCGGCCGCCCGTCCACGGGATCAAACAGGATGACCAGACCGCGATGCCGGCGCACGCCCGGCCGGTCCGGTTCGGGAAAGACGCTGATCAGCTTGGCGCCGAACAGGTCGTCATCACCCAGCGCACCCGCCATCTGCCCGAACAGCCGCCCACGCCCCATATCGATGATGGCGCGGGGAAGCTGTTTCGTAGTGCCGGCCGACAGGGCCGCCATGGCCTCACGGACGGCCTGGATACAGCCGGGATAATCCAGCCCCGCCTCCACGGCGGGACCATCCAGGGTGACCAGTCCATCCATGGCCATGACGCCGCCTGCCTTTACCAGAGGGTGACCTTCGCGCCGAAGAAGAAGCTGCGGCCAATAATGTCGTACTGCCCCTGATAACCCAGCGGGTACGACGGTTCACGATCAAAGACGTTGGTGACGCCGGCGCGCACCGTCACCGTCTCATTGATGGCGTAGCTGCCCGTCAGATCGTGGCGGAAATAATCGCCCACGCCCAGGATGTCGCGGTCCTCGCTGGTGTAGGTGACATTGTACTTGGCCGCACTCAGGTAATTGGTCGTCCAGGCCAGGTTCAGGCTGTCATTGCTGTACCCGACCGTGAAGCGGCCACGCCATTTCGGGTTGCCATATTCGCCATTGCTGCTGTCCAGGTCATAGCCCAAACCGGAAACGGAGGTTTCCAGCTTGTTGGTATACTGGACCATGGCGTTCAGGCTGATATCGCCCGGAACGGCGGTGACGCCCACATCGTCCAGCGCGAAATGGTAATCACCCGTCAGGGTCAGCGCCTCGAAATTGGTGAAGCCGGCATTCACATAGCCCAGACGGGCGTCGATCACCTGCCCCGCACTGTCGCGGGTGAAGCGCGAACAGATGGCCGCATCCGGGTTCGGGCTGTCATAGCAGGTGGAGAAGATGGCCGACAGATCGAAGGTCGTGATGGCGTCCTTGATCTTGATATCCACCCAGTCGGCGGTCAGGGTCAGGTTGGGCACGAAGTCCGGGGTGATGACGGTACCCACGGTCCAGCTATCGGCCACTTCCGGCTTCAGCCCCGCATTGCCGCCATTGGTAACGGCGCGCGGCACATTGCTGATCAACGACGTGAAACTGTCGCCCGCCTTCAGCCCCAACTGGGTGTAAAGCGCCTGACAATTGGCCGCGCGCACCTTCGGATTGTTGCCACCATTCACATAGCGGCTGTCGCACGGGTCCTGGCCCGATGCGGAGATGCTGGATTGCGGCAGATACAGTTCCAGCACCGATGGCGAGCGGAAGGTGCGGCTGTTGGACCCGCGGAACATCAGGTCCGACGTGACCTGCCAGCGTTCGCCGATGCTCCAGGCCTTGTTGGACCCGGACAGCGAATGGTCGACATAGCGCAGTGAGCCTTCGACCTCGAAGCTGCGGACCAGCGGGATGTCCATGTCGCGGCTGACCAGCGGCAGCAGCGCCTCGCCATAAAGCTCGTCCGTGTCATACGACCCCTTGGCCGGAATGACCGCCACGTCACGGCCCACGCCCAGACGGGAGGCGTCATTGGGATCGAACTTCGACTTCTCGTACCGGTGTTCATAGCCCAGGGCCACGCGCAGGTCGCCACCCGGCAGGGTCAGGACGCCACCGCCGACATTCAGCGTGCCGACCGCCTGATCCAGATCGTAATCCTGGCGGAATTCAGTATTCACATAATCACGCGCTGCCTGGCTGGGCGCGCCATAACCGAACAGGTTCAACGGCTTGCAGGTGCTGATATCGGCATTGGCGGAACCGGGATTGTCGCGGGTGACGCGGCAGACCACATTGCCGGCACTGTCCTTTACGGCATCGACCGCATAGGTGAAGCGGGTCTGGTTCACCTTCACTGCGCTGTAATAGCCGCCCGTGTGACCATAGACGCCGCTGGCGTTCCAGAAGAATTCCTTCTCGCCGACATCAAAGGTACCGTCCAGGCCCAGCACGGCGCGCTGGGTATTGGACTTGGCGACGATCTTGGCGTCGTCGGGCAGCACATCGTCCAGCGCACGCGACAGGTAGAAGCTGGTTCGGTTCTGCGCCGCCAGCACCTGACGCGCCTGATCGGACAGGAAGCCGTTTTCCGTGGTGATGCGCAGGGCAGCCGACGACCCGCTTTGCAGCGTCGTGTTGAACTCCCCCTGATTGGCGGGTTCAGAGGCATCGACCCACGAAGCCGACCCTTCGAAGCTCAGCTTCACCCGGTCGGTCAGGTCATAATGGCCGTTCAGATAGGCGACATCGCGCTGCACAGGCGACACCAGCGCCGTGACCTGTGCCAGGCTGTAGCCATCGCCGCCCGACGCATAGGCATAGGTGTAATAGGTGCCGACATTATAGGGCACGATATTGCCATTGGCGTCGAACTGGGCGCGCACGCGCTTGGTCGGGTCGGCCGGGTTGGGCACGGTCAGGGCCAGGGCCGGCACCGGCGCCGGGGCCGTGAACAGCACGCCGTTGCGGTTGAATTCCGACAAACGATGGTCATTGATGGTGATGGCGGCGGGAATACCGTCCGTGGTCGTCTTGTTGGCGGCATTGCCCGGCGTCGCCGTGGCCCGCGCCGTGGCCGGCCGATCGGTGGCCAGCAGGCCGCGTTCCTTCGACCGTTCATAGGCGAAGGTGATGTTGCCGCGATCGCTGTCGAAATTGCTGCCGACCAGGGCGGATACGCGATAGGTCTGATGGTCGCCGCGGTCGCTGACGCCACCCTGCGTGTCGATCTCCGCCCCTTCGAAATTATCCTTCAGGATCAGGTTGACCACGCCGGCAATGGCGTCAGAGCCATAGACGGAGGCACCCGTGGCCTGCACCGTCTCCACCCGCTTGATCAGGGCGGCGGGGATATTGTTCAGGTCGACCTGATTGCCGGGATTGGCGCCATTGGTGGACAGCGGGTTGGACGACACATAGCGCCGGCCATTGACCAGGGTCAGCGTGCGCTGGGAACCCAGGTTGAACATATTGATATAATTGCGGCCGACGCTGTTGGACTTCTGGTCGCCGCGACCCGTGTCCGACAGGCCCACCGACGGCAGTTCATTGATGGCATCCGCCGCCGTCTGAAAGCCGCGCTGGTCGATCACCGACCCGTCCAGCGCCTGCACGGGCTGGCTGGTGGTCAGTTCCGGGCGCGCGATGCGTGAGCCGGTGACCACGATCTCCTCCAGCTGCTGGGTCTGCGCCTGCGCGGCGACCGCCCCCAGGGCCAGCGTGGAAATACCCGTCAGCAGGGCCAGCCTGATCTTCATGTTCATGTCCAAAGTCCCCCTTCGAAGCTCCGTGCGGTCGTTCCCTTGTGGCGTGGGAACGGTTCTGCGTTGTTTCCAGGCTGGCACGGGTCAACGGGAATAGACGTGTCCGTTTATCGCGCCAACCCGGTATGGTTGGATTGGTTTCGGCCGTCATCCGGGCCGTGACGGCATAGATTATGCGCGGGCTGGCGCGCCCCCCTCAGACCGTTCCCCCCGCAGCAGGGCGTGCAGCCGGCCCAGCCCCCGGTCCAGCGTCGCGGCATCGCCGCCGAACCCGATGCGCAGATGCCGTCCGTCGCCGAAAAGCTCCCCCGGCACGGGCAGCACGCCCGCCGCCTGCCACAGCCTGTCGGCCACGGCACGCCCCGACAGGGGGACGGTCAGGCGCGGGAAATAAATGCAGCCCCGGGTCGGCACCGCGCCCTCGATCAGCCCGTCCTGGCGCATGGCCTCCACATGCGACAGCAGGACGGGGCGGGTCCGGCGCAGAATGGCCTGCCAATGCGCATCAAAGGCGGCACTGCTGGACAGCACCTCCGCCGCGACGGCATGGGCCAGCTTCGACACGCCCAGATCACGATGGGTATGGTGCGTGCGCAGCCGCGCGATCAGCCCTTCATCCCCCGCCACCCAGCCGCATTTCAGGCTGAACAGGCCATACAGCTTGGTCAGGCTGTTGACCGTGACGATGTGCGGGGCCAGCGCGGCGGCACAGGCGCCGGGATCGGCGAAGCCGCGATAGACCTCGTCCACGATCAGCATGGCCCCATATCGGCCGGCCATGTCCGCAATCTGCCGCATGCGGTCGTCGGACAGCGGCTGGCCCGACGGGTTGTGCAGGTTGGTCAGCAACAGCAGGCGGGCACCCGCCTTGAACCCGGCCTCGATCTGGTCCAGGTCGACATCATAGTCGGGATGGCGGCGGTCGATGAAATCGACCACGCCCCCCGCCTTGCGCACCAGCAGCGGCAGGATGTCGAAGCAGGGCCGTTCCACCAGCACCCTCGCCCCCGGCAGCACCAGCATGTCCAGCAGCAGATCCAGCCCGCTGATGGCACCCGTCGTCGTCATCACCATGCCGTCGCGCAGGCCATAGCGGGCGGCGATGGCGGCAATCAGTTGCGGATTGCCGGACCCGAATACGCTGACAAACCGGTCGCGCAGCCGCCCGTCCAGCCCGTCCTTCAGCACGGCCGACAGCGGTCCCGTCGGTTCCGCGATGGTGCTGTCGAAAAGGGCCACGGCGTCCGGCCGGCCGCGCAGGCGCCGGGCCGCGTCGATGGACCAGTCCGTATATGTCTGCCCGTCGGACGATCCCGCGGCGCATCCCTTGGCGAAAACCAACCTTTTCCCCTCCGGTTCGGCGGATAGATCCGCCACCTGACTTCTCGATTGACGACAAGCCTAGGGGAAGGAAGGTGATTAATTTTGCCTCAGTTTCAGGCGCGGACGGCACGCCGCGCCCGGAAATTACCCGCAAAGGCGGGATCGGCGGCATGATCCTGTCGGGGGCGGGAAGCGAAATTTATGCTGGTTCAGCCCTCCGACAGGTTGGAATTTTCCGCAAACCCCTGCGCCCACGGATTGCAGATACCGCCCCCGATGCCGGACCATGACCAAGGTCCGATGCCTTCACGACAAGGGATGTCCCCATGCGCGCTCTGCTGCTCACCACCGCCCTGGCCGGCGCCCTGTTCGCTGGCACGGTACCGGCACTTGCCGATGACCTGTCGCTGGTGATGAAGCCGGGCGCCATCGATGCGGGCGGTCTGGTGCCCTATGTCGATGTGGAGATGACCATCACCGGGCCGGGCGCCGCGGCCGGCAGCCCCCTGCTGCGCCTGCCCATCGTCGCCAGCAATGTCGTGACCGTGGCCAACGATTTGCGCGACCTGACCGTCAGCGACGCCCAGGGTCCGGTCCCCGTCAGCAGCAGTGACGAGGCGGAAAAGGGCCTGACCGCACACCGCATCTGGACCGCCGGCCGGGCCATCACCGGGCCGTTGACCGTGCGCTATCGTGCCCCCATCACCAATGCACCGCTGCTGCGCGGGGCCGCCCCGCCCTTCAACCTGCGCAGCGAGGCCGGGGGATTTTCAGCGGCCGGCAACAGCTTCCTGATCCTGCCGGCCGATGGTGAGCATGCCTATGATGTTACGCTGCGCTGGGATCTGTCGGCCCTGCCGCGCGGGGCCGCCGGCCTGTCCAGCCTGGGCATGGGCGATGCGCAGGCGCTGAAGATGCCGGCCGACCGGCTGGCCGATGCCTATTACATGGCGGGCATGGTCGGATATTACGGCCGTTCCGACGGCTATTTCGGCGGCTGGCAGGGCAAGCCGCCCTTTAATGCGGCCGACATGCTGGCCTGGGGCGATCAGTTGCACGGCTTCTACTCCCGCTTCTTCGGCGACAGCACGCCCGGCGCCTATGGTGTGTTCATGCGGCCCAACCCGGTCAATCCCGGTGGCGGCGTGGAACTCAACAATTCCTTCGCCCTGACCTTTGATGACAAGACCGATGCCGATGATCTGAAACTGACCCTGGCGCATGAGATGCTGCACACCTGGGTCAATTCCCTGGACGAGCCGTCGGGTCTGCTCTCCTCCTGGTTCGGGGAAGGGCTGGCTGTCTATTACCAGCGCGTGCTGCCCCTGCGCGCCGGCATGATTACCCCGGACGAATTCCTGGCCGACCTGAACACCCATGCCGGGCGCTATTACACCAATGCCCTGGCCGGCACGCCCAATGACGATATCCCCAAGCTGTTCTGGGCCGACACGCGCGTACGGGTGCTGCCCTATGACCGGGCGTCGCTCTATTTCGCCCATGTCGACCATCAGATCCGCAGGGCAAGCAAGGGCAAGCGCTCGCTGGACGATCTGGTGAAGGTGCTGCTGGCCCGACGCAAGGCGGGGCAGAAGCTGGCCCAGGCCGATTGGGAAGCCCTGGTCGCCAAGGAACTGGGGGACCAGGGGCGCATCGATTTTCAGGCCATGATGCACGGTGCGCTGGTCCTGCCTGCATCCGATGCGTTCGGGCCGCAATTCCAGCGCACGACCAAACGCCTGCGCCGGTACGAGCTGGGGTTCGAGCCGGCTTCCCTGACCCGTTCGCCCCGCGTTGTCACCGGCCTGATCCCCGGATCAGCGGCGGACAAGGCCGGCCTGCGCGACGGGGACGAGATCATGAAGCCCGTGGGCCAGGATGGGTTGCAGGGGCGCCAGGATGGCTGGCTGATCCTGGATGTGAAGCGCGGTGACGACCGCATGGAAATCCGTTACCAGCCACGCGGCGAAACGGTCGACGCCTGGCAATGGGAACGCGCACCCGGCCGCTGATCACGCCCCCCGTGACGCCAAGAAGGAATTCGACATCAAGGCGTTACAAAAGGGGCTGTGCAGGTGCGACAAAATGGGTCACCATACCTTACGCGACCGGCCCGACAAGAGGCGTGGCGCAGCCCTGTCCAACACAGGTGGGAGGTGACCATGGTAGCTTTGCGTGACGGGGAGAGCCTGCTGCCTCTCCCTTCCGATTATGTGCCCGTGCCGACATCGCGCCGGCTGAACAACAATGATTTGCAGGCGGCCCTGGCCGCCGGCTGGGATGATTTCCGCTGCGAGCCGGCCTATGGCGTGCTGTTCGGTGGCATCTACGCCCTGCTGGGCCTGGGTGGTGCCATCGCCGTCGGCTCGCTGGGCTGGCAGCACCTGCTGTTCCCGGCCATGACCGGATTTCTGCTGTTCGGCCCCTTCGCGGCGCTGGGTCTTTATGAGATCAGCCGACGGCGCCAGCGCGGCCGGCCGGTGGAAGCGCCGAAAGTGTTCTTCGCCTTCCGGCGCCACGGCGGAAGCCAGATCGGATTGCTGGGGGTGTTCCTGCTGTTCGCCACGATGGTGTGGCTGCGGATCGCCACCCTGATCTACGCGCTTTATTTCGGGGCGGTGTCGATGGACGTCGCGACCTTGTGGGCCACTGTCACGGGAAGCATCTACGGGCTGCAATTCGCGGCCACAGGCATCGTGGCCGGCGGCATCATCGCCACGACCATCTTTGCCGTTTCGGTCTTCGCCGTACCGATGTTGCTGGACCGCGACATTGATGTCGTGACGGCCATGATCGCCAGCTTCCGCGCCGTGACCACCAATCCACAGATGATGCTGGCTTGGGCCGCCATGGTGGCGGTGGTGATCGGCGCCAGTGTGCTGGGCGGCTTGCTGGGTCTGGTCGTGACCTTGCCCTGGTTGGGGCATTCCACCTGGCACCTTTATGTGCGTGCCTTTGGGGAGATCAAGGCGGATTAAGGGCTGCCGCCGGTCGCATCAGCGATAAGGATAGCAGGGGCGGGCGCCATGATGCACCCGCCCTTTTTTTTGCCCGGACAGCCCGCCCGACAGCGGGTCATACCTGCCGCCAGCCGGCCGCCTGGACAGGGTACACAAAGGGGGCGCCGGCGCCCAATCCGCATCGTCAGCCGCGCCGAGCGGCATCCGTATGCCTTTGTTTTTCAATAAGAAGTCAGTTCAGAAGAGCTCACCCCTTGAGTTCGGGGAATTATAAAATCAAATTAATTGACAAAAGATTAGCTGTTTCTTAACCTCATGTTTGTGGGGCCCATCACCATTCCCGCTCGTCTGGGCGCACTGGTTAGACCCCATTTAATAAAGCAAATTAAAAAAAGACTGAGTGGGAGTGAACAATCATGAAGGCAGACATCAGACATCCCTTCATTCCATCCCGCACCAGGATGGAATATGGCGAAATCCCGTCCGTGAACAGCCGACGCGCTGACCACGAAGGCTCCGCACCGCAGGCGCATCACCGCTTATGCGCAGCGCGACGACAAAGCCCCGACTGATCCGGCACCGTCGTCAGCACCCACGGCGATGATCCCTCTGCACGGCCGATTGGCATCTTAGCGTGTGATTGCACCCATTCGCACCCGGATGTTCATGATCGCGTTCCCGTGCCGTCCGCCCGACTGACCGCGGGCTTGAGGAACATCGTCACCACAAGGGCGCTGCCAGCCATAGCCACCGTCTCTCGCCCCCGTTCCGGGAAGGCCGCCGCGTGTCCGCATCGGACGCGCGGCGGACGAACGGGAATCAAGAAAGCCACCAAACAAAGGGCCTCGCAAAGATCATGAGCCTCAGCAAACTCAAAGTATTAGCGCTACTTTCGGCTTCGGGTCTGGCATTGACGGTCACAGCCGCCGCTCAGGCGCAGCAGACTGACAGCGCTGGCACACTGGAAGAAATCATCGTCGTCGGCCAGCGCAAGGCCCTGAACAACGCGCAGGAAACCAAGCGCAACGCGGAGGAGATTGTCGATTCGATCTCCGCCGTGGATATCGGCGCCCTGCCCGACCGTTCGGTGACGGAAGCCTTGCAGCGCGTACCAGGCGTCAGCATCGGCCGCACCAACGAGGTGCGCGACATCGACCGTCTGAATGTCGAAGGCTCCGGCGTGCAGATCCGCGGCCTGACCTGGGTGCGCTCGGAAATCAACGGCCGCGACAGCTTCGGCGCCAAGAATGGCCGCGCGCTGGGCTGGGAAGATGTGACGCCCGAACTGGCCGCCGGGGTGGACGTACACAAGAACCCGTCGGCCGACATCGTGGAAGGTGGTCTGGGCGGCACCGTCAATCTGCGCACCTGGATGCCCTTCGACACTTCCGGTGAGAAGATGGCGGCCTCGCTGGACGCCACCTATGGCGACCTGCGCAAGAAGTGGACGCCGTCCGCGTCGGGCCTTTACTCGAACCGCTTTGATACCGGTATCGGCGAGATCGGCTTCCTGATCGACATCGCGCATTCCGAACTGAACAGCCGCCTGAATGCCATCGAGGTCGATCCTTACAACGTCCATTCGGCGACGACCAAGTCGTCCTATGACGGCGGCGCCTCGCTGAATTTCAACGGCAACAACAAGATCACGGGCCAGCCCAAGGATGTGGTGATGGTGCCGACGGGCGCCCAGTGGCGCCTGCAGGACCGTGACAAGACCCGCGACGGCGTCTACAGCGCGATCCAGTGGAAGCCCAGCGAAACCACCGAGATCTATTCGACCTTCTTCCTGTCAAAGTCGAAGCTGATCAACCAGGATCATTTCGCCCAGACCTCGGCCTGCTGCTCGGCCACCAACAACCAGAACTTCTCCAACCAGCCCGCGTCGGGCACCAATTTCACCTATGACAGCGATGGCAACTTCCTGACCGGCACCATCGTTGATGGCGGCGGCGGCGGCAATGGCGTTGCCAACAGCTTCCTGATGAACCTGGGCACCCGCTATGGCTGGGACAAGGCGCAGACCTGGGACAGTTCCACGGGCGTGAAGTGGGAAGGCGACCGCTGGTCGGTGAAGGCCGATTTCCAGCGGATCGAGGCCAAGCGCGACGTCTATGACATGACCGTCTACAACACGGTCACCATGCCGGGCGGTATCGGTCTGGATCTGACGGGCAGCGTGCCGAAGATCACGGCCAGCAACCTGACCCAGACGCCCAGCGCCTTCAATCTCTATGCCGCGATGGACCATAACGAGATCGACCGCGCCAACCAGAACACCGGCAAGATCGACGTCGCCTATGATGTCGATGGCGATTTCCTGAAGTCGCTGAAGTTCGGCGGCCGCATGACCGACCGTCACTCGGTGCAGAAGGATGGCGGCTATAACTGGGCCCTGATCACCGCCCCCTGGGCTTTCTCCCAGTCAGCGACGGTCGACAAGTTCCCGCAGTATCAGGAAACGGTCAGCTTCGATAACTTCTTCCGGGGCAGCAGCACGCCGCCGTCCCTGCTGATGCCGTCGATGGAATTGGCGAAGACCAATTCCCTGCTGTCAGCACATATCCAGAACCTGCTCTACACCCCCAACCTGGGCAAGGGCCTGTCGGCGCCGACCTCGAACGATTACGGCTATTACTGCTCCACCTGCGGTAACGGCACGATCCCGTCCTGGGCGGCCAATGGCGGCAAGTACAGCCCGTTCCCGGTCGGCAGCCTGGCCTCCTACCTGCCCATCTGGGCCGGTGCGCCGGTGGATGCCAACAACAAGCCGCTGAATCCCAGCCAACCGGTCGGGTCCAACATCAATTTCTGGACGCCCTTCAACGGCAACTACGAATTTGCTCCCACCTCCACCTCCGGCTTCGGCACCAACGACCAGACGGAACGCACCCAGGCCGCCTATGCCACGGCGCGCTTCGGATCGGACACGCTGTTCGGGTCTGATCTGGAATGGGATGGCAATGTCGGGGCGCGTCTGGTCCGCACGGAAAGCATTTCCAAGGGCTTCGCCCACTTCCCGTCCCTGTCGCTGACGGGCGACACCTCCGCCTATTCGGCGGCGGCCCTGGAAGCGACCAAGTTCGCGAACGGCGCCAATACCAAGACACGGTACAAGAACGATTACACCAACTTCCTGCCCAGCCTGAACCTGCGCTTCAAGCCGGATGACGACAAGGCGATCCGCTTTGCCGCCGCCACCTCCATCGTGCGGCCGGACTTCTACCAGCTGCAGCCGTCCTTCACCATGTACGGCACCTACCAGACCCGTCGGGCCACCACGGCCGACAATGTCTTCAACACCTCCACCGGCAAGTCCTATACCCAGGCAGAACTGGACAAGGCGGTCACCGATGGCAGCCCCGTCATGTACAACACGGGCGTAGCCTTCAATTACTTCTCCGGCAACCCCGACCTGAAGCCGATGAAGGCCCATTCGTTCGACCTGTCGTTCGAATGGTATGTGAAGCCGGGTTCGATGTTCGCCTTCGGCATCTTCGACAAGGAAGTACGTAACTATATCCAGGGTCAGCAGACCTCGCTGCAATTGACCAACAACGGCGTCACCCAGACCGTTGTCGGCACCATCCCGCAGAATTTCGGCAAGGGCCGCATCTACGGTATCGAAGGTCAGGCCACGTACTTCTACGACGAACTGCCGGGTATCCTGTCGGGCTTGGGGACGGACTTCAACTTCACCATCCTGCGAAGCTCTGGCACCCGTAACACCACCAGCAACGTCTTCGACGGTGTGCAGATCGGCGCGTCGAAGCTGAACCTGCCGCTGGAACAATTGTCCAAATACTCGTTCAACGCGGCCTTGCTCTATGCCAAGTACGGGTTCGATGTGCGCCTGGCCTATAACTGGCGTTCGCGTTACCTGATGTCGGCCTCGGCCTCCAACGTCCAGGCGCCGGCCTATATGGAGGATTATGGCCAGATGGATGCGTCGCTGATCTATTCGGTCACCGACAATATCAAGGTGGGCGTGCAGGCTGCCAACCTGCTGAACACCAAGAACGTCATCTCCATCGATCAGCGTGACAACTGGTATTACGGCACCCAGGGCATTATGAGCGACAGCCTGATCTACAAGCACAATTACACTGTCGCCGATCGCCGCTACACCTTCGTGCTGCGCGCGACCTATTGATGATCCGGTCGTTGGTGGCCTCTACGGCCACCAACGGTCTGTTGTACAATAGCGGCTCCCCGTCCGGTCCGCCGGCCGGGGAGTTTCGTCTTGATGGAGTATCCGGGCTTGGTCGCATCCCCCATCCGGCATCTGGTCATTGTTGGTGGCGGCACCGCCGGCTGGATGGCGGCCGCCTTCCTGTCCAACCTGTTCCCCGCGCACCGGCTGCGTCTGACCCTGGTGGAATCGGCGGAAATCGGGACCGTGGGCGTGGGCGAGGCGACGATTCCGCCCATCCAGTTCTTCAACCGCGCCGTCGGTATCGACGAGGCGGCATTCCTGAAGGCCACCGAGGGCACATTCAAGCTCGGCATTGAGTTTGTCGATTGGACGCAGCCCGGCCATCGGTACATGCATCCCTTCGGCCAGCCGGGACAGGCGATCCTGGGCGTGTCATTTCATGCCTGGTGGCTGCGCCTGCGGGCCGCCGGCTACACCGCCCCCCTGTCCGATTTCTGGTTGAGCGAGGTTCTGGCCTATCAGAACCGCTTCGACGTGCCGACCGGCGACCAACGCAACCCGAAATCCAGCCTGTCCTACGCCTATCATTTCGATGCCGGGCTCTACGCCCAATATCTGCGCACCATCGCCGAACCGCGCGGGGTGGAACGGGTGGAAGCGACCGTGGCCGACGTCGGCATCGACCCGCAGGACGGCAGTATCAGCCACCTGACCCTGGCCGATGGCCGCCGCATTGAGGGCGACTATTTCATTGACTGCACCGGCTTCCGCGCCCTGCTGATCGGTCAGGCCCTGGGCCGGGACTATGAGGACTGGTCGCATTACCTGCCGGCCAACCGGGCCGTGGCCGTGCCGTCCGCCCGCATGGCCGACCCCATCCCCTATACCCGTGCCACGGCGCGGCCGGCCGGCTGGCAATGGCGCATCAACCTGCGCCACCGCACGGGCAACGGCTATGTCTATGTCAGCGACCATCTGGACGACGCGCAGGCGGCCGACACGCTGCTGGCCAATCTGGATGGGCCGGCCCTGGCCGACCCGCGTTTCCTGCGCTTCACCACGGGCCGGCGGCGACAGTCGCGCTATAAGAATGTACTGGCCGTGGGGCTCAGTTCCGGGTTCCTGGAACCGCTGGAAAGCACCTCCATCCATTTCATTCAGCACGCGCTGATCAAATTCGCCGCGACCTTCCCCATGGGCAAGGATGATGCGCTGTCCGCCGCCCTCTATAATCGGATCATGGGGGAGGAACTGGAGCAGGTGCGCGACTTCCTGATCTTCCACTATCACGTCAATGGCCGCGTGGGTGAACCGCTGTGGGACCGGATGCGGCACATGGCAGTGCCCGACAGTCTGACGGAAAAGATGGACCTGTTCCGAACCCGCGGCTTCGCCATTTTCCCCAACCAGACCCTGTTCCAGGAACCGAACTGGATCGCGGTCATGCTGGGCCAGGGGCTGGACCCGCAGGGCTTCGACCCGCTGACGGAGGGGGCCGACCTGGCAGAGGTGCGCAAGGGCTTTGAGGCCACGCGGGAGATCATCGCCCGCACGGCCGCATCGGCCCCGACGCATGAGGATTATTTGAACCGTCTGGTGGCCCAGGCGGGACGGAGGCCGGCATGAGGAACCTGAACCGCATCCTGATCGTGGGCGGCGGCACGGCCGGCTGGATGGCGGCCTGTGCCCTGAACCAGGCCGTCCGCCGCATGGGCACGACGGTGGAGTTGGTGGAGTCCGAGGAGATCGGCACCGTCGGCGTCGGCGAGGCCACGGTGCCCACCATCCGCGACTTCAACCGCTCCATCGGCCTGGACGAGGTCGCCTTCATGAAGGCGACCAATGGCAGCTTCAAGCTGGGCATCCAGTTCCAGGATTGGCGCAGCAAGGGCAGCCGCTTCTTCCACGGTTTCGGCGATTACATCGTCAATGCCGGGCCCTTTTCCACCCTCAACCATTGGCTGGTCGCCCGGCATCTGACGGGGGAAGACGCTGTCGGATCATTCGACGATTATCATATGGCGGCCGTCATGGCCGAACAGGGCCGCTTCGCCGCCCCCGACAACGACCCCCGGTCGCCCTATCATTATTTCAGCTATGCCTTCCATTTCGACGCCAGCCTCTACGCCCGCCTGCTGCGCGGCAAGGCGGAAGCGGAGGGGGTGACACGTCATGAAGGCCGCATCATTGGCGTGGACCGCCACCCGGAAACGGGTTTCATCCGCTCTGTGACGCTGGCCGATGGGCGGGTGCTGGAAGCGGACCTGTTCATCGACTGTTCGGGCTTCATCGCGCTGCTGGCCGACAAAGCCTTGCAGGAACGCTTCATCGACTACAGCCACTGGCTGCCCGTCGATCGCGCCTGGGCCGTGCCCTGCGCCAGTGCCGGGCCATTGCAGCCCTTCACGCGTTCCACAGCGCTGGAGGCCGGGTGGCAATGGCGCATCCCGCTGCAACATCGCACCGGCAACGGCTATGTCTTTTCCAGCGCCCATATCGGGGAGGACGCGGCGCGGGAACGGCTGCTGTCCAACCTGGACGGGGCGGCCCTGGCCGAACCACGTCTGCTGCGCTTCAAGACCGGCCGTCGGGAACGGTTCTGGGTGGGCAACTGCGTGGCCATCGGCCTCTCGTCCGGCTTTGTCGAGCCGCTGGAATCCACCGCCATCTCCCTGATCCAGGGCGGCATCACGCGGCTGGTCAATCTGCTGCCCGATCTGGATTTCAACCCGGCGCTGGCGGCCGAATATAACCGCATCCAGGCCCTGGAATTCGACCGCATCCGCGATTTCATCATCCTGCATTATTGCCTGACCCAGCGTGACGACAGCGATTTCTGGCGCGAACGCCGCTCCATGCCCCTGCCCGACAGTCTGGCCAGCCGGATCGAGACCTTCCGCGAGACGGGCCATGTCGTGCTGCTGAACGAAGAAACCTTCGTCACGCCCAGCTGGCAGGCCCTGTTCATCGGCCTGGGCGTGATCCCCCGCCGCCTGGACCCACTGATGGCGGCACAGGACAAGGCGGAATTGCTGGAAACCCTGCGCCTGCGCCGCACCAGTCTGGCCCGCGCGGCAGAACGCCTGCCCACCCACGCGGAATTCATCAACCGGCATTGCCGGGCGGCCGCGTAACCAAATCGAACCGAATGCCACGGTCCCGAAATCGGGGCTGAAAGGAGAGCCATGTCCACGACCCGCCGACAATTCCTGTTGACCGGCGCCGCCCTGGCCGCCGCCCTGCCCGCGCGGGCCGGGGCCCCCGCTTTGCTGCCGGCATCGGCATCCAGCCTGCCGCGCTGGCGTGGCTTCAACCTGCTGGAAAAATACACGTTGAAGAACAACGGCCCCTTCCGGGAATGGGATTTCGATTTCATCGCGGAAAACAGCTTTAACTTCATCCGCCTGCCGATGGATTACCGGATCTGGACAAGGCCGACGGGCGGGATCGATGAGGCGCCGCTGAAGGAGATTGATCAGGCGCTGGACTGGGCACGGGCGCGCGGCATCCACCTGTGCCTCTGTCTGCACCGTGCCCCCGGCTATTGCATCAACCCGCCCAAGGAACCGCTGGATCTGTGGGCCGATGATGCCGGTGGCGGGGTGGCGCGACAGGCCTTTGCCGCGCAATGGCGCCTGTTTGCCGCCCGCTATCGTGGCGTGCCGTCCGATGCCCTGTCCTTCGATCTGGTCAATGAACCGGGCGAGGTGACGGGTGCCGCCTATCATCGGGTGGCCAATGCCGCCGTCACCGCCATCCGGGAGGAGGATCCGCAGCGTCTGGTCATCGCCGATGGCACGGGCGGCGGGCGCAACCCGGTGCCGGAACTGGCATCGCTGGGCATTGCCCAATCAGGCCGCGGCTATGAACCGTTCAGCCTGACCCATTTCCAGGCACCCTGGGTGAAGGGTGCGGATGCCTACCCCGTCCCCACCTGGCCCGCCCACGACCCCGCGACGGGGCAGATGATCGATCGCGAAACCCTGCGACAGCGCCATATCGCGCCTTGGCAGGCGCTGCAACGGCAGGGGGTGGGGGTGATGGTCGGTGAGTGGGGCGTCTATCGCCACACGCCCCATCCCGTCACCCTGGCCTGGATGGCCGATGTGCTGGCCAACTGGCGTGATGCCGGCTGGGGCTGGTCCCTTTGGAACCTGCGTGGCGATTTTGGCCCGCTGGACAGCCGGCGCAGCGACGTCCGTTACGAGGATCGACAGGGACGGCAATTGGACCGGGCCATGCTGGACCTGTTGCGCGCGGGTTGAGCGCGCCTTACGCGAACAGCGACAGCAGGTCCGCCGCCGCCCACCCGCTCTGGCCCAGCAGCACCAGGATCAGCAGCGCACCGGCCAGGGCGGGACCGAACGGGATTTCCCCGCTGCTGTCCCCGCCGCGCTGCGACAGCAGCGCAAACCCCAGTCCCAGCAGGCCCGACAGCAGCAGGAAGGGCGACAGGAAGCCCGGCCCCAGCCACAGCCCCGCGCCGGCCATCAGCTTCACATCGCCCAGGCCCAGCGCCTCCCGCCCGCGCCAGCGGCTGACGGCGAAGCGCACGCCCAGGGCCAGACCGCCATACAGCACCGCCCCGGCCAACCCATCCACCGGGTCCAGCAGACCCACCGCCATGGCACAGAGCCCCAGCAGCGCCAGGATCACCTGCCCGACATCGGGCAGATAGCGCCAGTCCAGATCGACCAGGGCCAGGAACAGCAGGTCGGTGCCCAGCAAGGCCAGCAGCAGCGCCTGCACCGGATCGGGGAACAGACAGGCGCAGGTGGCCCAATAAAGCGCCGTCGCCCCCTCCACCAGCGCATAGCGTCCGGACACGCCCAACCCGCAATGGCGGCAGCGACCGCGCAGCCACAGCCAGGACAGCACGGGCACCAGATCAACCGGGCCCAGCGCCGTGCCGCAGGATGGGCAGGCTGACCGCCCCCACATCGTCACACCGCGTGGCAGCCGCCAGGCCATGGCAGCGGTGAAACTGCCAAAACAGGCACCGGTCAGGCCGAAAACCAGGATAGGGAACAGGGCGTCAGCCATGGATCAATGGGCGGGCGCGGGCACGGCGATGTCGGCATCGGCCCCGCTGCCGCCCGGCTTGCCATCGGCGCCCAGCGACAGGATTGTCACATCCTGTCCACCCCGGCCGGGCTGGTACAGATAGGGACGATCCCAAGGATCGCTGGGAACGGCCCCTTCCAGATAGGGACCCATCCAGCGGCGGGCGGCCCCGGCATCGCGGGGCGGGGTGACCAGCAGCGCCAATCCTTCCTCCGGCGTCGGCAGGCGGCCGATATCCAGGCGCAGGGTCTCCAACGCCGTCTTCAGCACACGGGCCTGCGCCGTGGCTGCCGTCACCTTGCCGCGATCCACGTTCGACAGCAAGCGCATGCCGACAAGACCCAGCAGCAGGCCGATGATGACCAGCACCACCAGCATTTCCAGAAGCGTGAAGCCGGCCTGACGGCGGCGGCGGGGATGGCGGATCATCTCTTCTCTCTCAAGGGTCATTTCGAAGCCGGATCGGACAGGGACTGGCCAATATGCAGGCGGTACCGCTCCCCCCCGGGTGACAGCAGGTCGACAGCGTTGTTGCCCACCCCGACCAGCCGCCAGCCGGCCCAGTCCTGGCCCGGCGCCAGGGTGCGGGTGGCGCTGCCGCGGCGCAGCAGGGCCACCCCCTGCCCGTCGCCGCGCCGGCCAATGCCGGACAGCGTCAGCGCAGCCGTGATCGGCGCGGACGCTGGCGCCGCTGTCATGCCCTGGCTTTCCACCGCACCGCGCCGGCCCGGCACAAACAGCGGACGTTCGGCCACGGCCCGCAGATCCTCCAGCGGCGGCAGGGAATAGCCGGTATCCCCGACGTCCTGGGCCGCAACAGGCATCGCCACCACGCAAAGCAGAAGGGCAAAGGTCCGCCTCATGGTGCTTCCCCCCCGTCTGTGTGCCGCAGCCCGACGACCGTCAGCGACAGGGACAGGCGCGTCCCATCCTCTGCCGCCGGCCGCAGCTCCAGGCCCGTCACCACCAGACGCGGCTGCCCGCCTTCCACGACATGCAGCAGACGCCGCAACTGGTCATGGCCCAACGCGGCATCCAGGCGCACGCCCACCCGCCTGTCATCCTCGGGATCGGGGGGCAGGACCTGAACGCTGACCAGTTGCCCGCCCACCTGGGCCAGTTGCTGCACCAGCAGCCCCTGCAAACCGGCGCCGGCCAGCGCCGGACCGTCGCCGGCCACATAATCGACCGACAGCCCGTCCAGACCGGCCAGCGCCGCCTGTTCGGCCAGCAGCCTTTCGCCGCGCTCGGCCAGACGGGCCTGTCCCGCTCGCTCCACGCTCAGGGCGGCGATCTGCGCCCGCTGGTCCAGCAGCAGGTCGGCCAGCGGCCAGACCAGCAGCAGCAGGACCAGCAGCGCCAGCCCCCCATTGATCCCGGCATAAAGCCGGCGCGCCGCGGCCGGATCGGTCAGCATCGTCTCAAGCCGGGGCATCGGCGCTCACCTTCACGGACAGATGGAACCGGTCGCCACGCGGCCCGGCGCGCAGCAAGGCCGCCTCGAACCGCGCATCCTCGAAATGCGGGGACGCGTCCAGCAGCGACAGCAGGGCCGCCCCATCGGCGGCATAGCCTTCCAGATGCAGCCGCCCCTCCTCCACCCGCAGCGCCGTCAGGTGGCTGTCATCGGGCAAAAGCCGGCTCAGCCGATCCAGCATCAGCAGCAGGGATGGCGCATCGCGCCGGGCCGTAACGGCGGCCAGGATGTCGGCCCGCTGCCGGGCGATGCGGTGGCCCAGGCTGCGCAGCTGCTCCTGTTCGGCCTGCCCCGCCGCCACCTCCATCCGCAGGCTGGCCAACTGGCTTTCATTCACAATCGCCGCCGACAGCGGCAGGGCCAGCAGCAGCAGGGCGGCCAGCGTCAGGCGCGGCGGCAGGCGGCGCCCCGCCGGCTCCACCAGGGGCAGGTCGCCCCCCTTCCCCACCCGCACCGACAAAGGCGCCCCCAGCGTCCCCGCCGCCGCCAGTGCGGGTTCCAGCACGGATCGCGGCAGCAGATCGATGCGCAGATGCAGCCCGTCCACCCCCGTCCCCTCCACCGTCACCCCGAACAGGGCGGTATCGGGCGTCAGCGGCGACCATTGGCCCAGTTGCAGCGCCACCACCCGGCGCAGATGCGGCAGGGCCGACAAAGGCAGGGTCCGCCGCAGGGTCAGCACCGGCACCTCTGGCAGTCCCAGGCACCAGGGCCCGGACCGGATCGGCCCGTCCCCAGCCGGCAGCAGTGCGGCCCCCGTCCAGCGGTAAAGCACAGGTTCCCGCAGCCCCGTCAGCCAGCGGGGCAGCAGCGCCAGCGTGCGGTCCAGCCACCAGCCGGCAAGCAGGCGTGTTTGATCGAAAAGGGCCGTCATTCCACCTCCGGGTCCGGATCGATCTCCGGTGCGGGTTCGCGCCATTCCAGCACGCGGAAGGCCTGGGGCCCGGCGATGCTGATCCAGATGACGGCTTCAGCACTGGCACTGGCGCCGTCGGGTGTACGGGTGCGGACGCGCAGCGTGTACAGGCTGCCGGGCGGCCCGCCACGCGTCAGGCCGATGGCCGACAGCGCCGCCGCGTCGCCCTCCCCCACGCCCGACAGGCCGGGCCAGGCGGTGCGCAGGGCCGGGGCCGCATGGCGCAGGTCGACACGGCCATCAGCCATGGCCGGACCATGCACCGTCAGCAGCGGATAAAGCCGGGCAAAGGCGGCGGGCGGCAATATGGCGCCCAGTTCCATGACGCTGTGCCAGGGTTCCCCCTGCCGCCGTCGCGCCGCCATTCCGGCCGACAGGGCGGTCGCCGCCTCAGACCCTGCCACGCGGGACGCGACGTCCGTCAGGAGGGCAGGATCGGCACGGTTCAGGTCCAGCCGCCCGCCCTCGTCCCACAGGCGCAGGGTGATGTGCCCTTCCGGCTCCGCCCAGGCGATCGGGCGGCCATCGGCGGCCAGGCGGCGGGCGGGATCGGGATGCGCGGCCAGCATCACGCCCAGGCTGATCCCCGTTTCCAGCAGGGCGCGGGCAGCCAGCACCTGATCCTGTCCCGCCTGACGGCGCGTGGCCTGATCGGCGGTGGCGGCGATGCCGGCGGCCAGCAGGGCCAGCGCCATGCCGGCCCACAGCGCCATGGGCAAGGCCACCCCCCGCTGTCGCCGATGGTCAGCCCGCACGGTCACGGCACCAGCCCTCCCCCAGCGACAGCACACAGCCCCGGTCAGTATCGGCGCGCACCGGCACCACCAACGCTGGCTGGTCCACCCCGCCCGCCGTCACCGACAGGCGCACCAGGCGCGGCCAGCGCCCGGCATCGGTCCATTCATCGCGCCACCCCTCCCGCGGGTCATCCCCGCGATAGGACAGGCGGAAGCGGAAATCCCCCTCCGCCAGCACGCTTTCATAAGGGATCGCGCCCGGCCGGTTCTGGCGATAGACCAGCCGCTCCCCCTTGCCCGCCGGCTCCACCACGATGCTGGCAAAGGCCAGCCCGCCGCGGCCGGGCAAGGGCGCATCGGCCAGCGGAAAATCCAGCCGGTCCGGCCGGGCCACCAGGCTGTAACGCTCCCGTCCGCCCTCCATCAGGGTCAGCGGCAGGGCACGCGCCACCTGCCGGCGCAGCACGTCGCGGACCAGGGACAGTTGCTCGGCCCGGTCGGCAATGGCACCGACGCGGGTGCGGGTGCGGCCCATGGTGCCCATGGCCGTCGCCGCTACGGCCAGCACCAGCCCCAGCACGACCAGCGCCACCATGGCTTCCAGCAGGGTGAAGCCCTTCTGTGTCGCCCTCATGGTGCCGCCACCAGCTTGGTGACGCTGAGATCGACCAGGGGGCCGCGCCCGTCCGCCACCTCGATCCGCGCGCGATAGGCCGCCATGCCGCGTTGCGCTGCGGCGTCGAAGGGGGCATCGGTGCGCGGCGTGATGGTCAGCGACCAGCGATACCTCCCGCCCTCCCCGTCATATCGGCCGAGGGCCAGCCGCCGTTCCACACCCAATGCTGCCAGTTGCGCCTCCGCAATGGCCTGCGCCTGGGCGCGGCGTTCCACCGACCGCCCCGCCCGCGCCCCACCGGCCATCAGGCTGTAGGCCGGCACCAGCACCAGGGCCAGCAGCATTAGCGCCACCAGCGTTTCCAGCAGGGTGAAACCCGCTTGTGCGGGATCAGTTCGCGTCATGGCGCACCCGTCCCGTCAGCCAGTCCACGGCCACGCGCCGTTCCCCGCCATGCTGGCCGTTCAGGCGGATATCGGCGCCGCTGGCGCTGCCATCGGGCAGGAAGCGGATGCGGGCGATGCCATCGCCCATCAACTCCGCATCGCCAACCACGCGCAGCCCTGCCGTGCCTGGCAATGGCATATCCAGCCGCACATCCACCGCCCGGCCCGTCCGCACCGCCTGTTCGCGCGCGGCCGACAGGGCGGCAGCCAGGGTGCGGGCATCGGCATCCAGGGCCGCCCCGCCCAGCGACAGGCGCGGCGCCACCAGGGCCGTGGCCAGCCCCAGCAGCAGCAGCACGACCAGCATTTCCAGCAGGGTGAAGCCCGCCTGACGGCGGCGATCAGAACGGCAGGTCATTGATCGACACCAGGGCCAGCAGGATCGACACGACAATGCCGCCCACGAACAGGGCCAGCAGCAGGATCAGGGCCGGTTCCAGCAGGGCCAGGAAGCGCTTGATGGCGGTCTCCAGCCGGTCCTCATACATCTCCGCCACCTGCTCCATCACCTCGGGCAGCCGCGCGCTCTGTTCGCCGATGCAGATCAGGGTGACGGCCAGATCGGGCAGCGGATGATCCTTGGGCAGGCCGGCCACCAGCGACCGTCCATCGCGCACCCCGTCGCGCATGGCCAGGGCGGCCCGCGCCAACACGCGATTGCCGGCAATGTCGGACGCCAGTTCCAGGGCGCGTGGCAGCCCCACGCCTGCCCGCAGCAGCACGGAAAGCCCGCGTGAAAACCGCGCCACGCCGGCCATGACCGCCATGGGCCCCAGCAGCGGCAGGCGCAGCAGCAGCCGATCGCGCCCGTCCGCCATCCCCGGCCGGCGCAGCAGCAGCCAGCCGGCCAGACCCGACAGCAGCAGCCCCGCCAGCGCCACATCGCCCCAGTCGCGCAGGAAGCCCGACAGGGCCATCACCCCGCGCGTGGCCAGTGGCAGGGCATGGCGGCTGTTGGCCAGCAGCGGGGCGAATTGCGGCACGACATAAAGCAGCAGCAGCAACAGCGACACGACCGCGACAAAGGCCAGCACCGCCGGGTAGATCAGGGCGGAGGTGACGGCGCGCGCCACCCGCCGCTGCCGGTCCAGCAGCAGGCAAAGCTGTTCCAGCACCAGATCCAGCGCCCCCGCCCCTTCGCCCGCCCGCACCATGGCGGTATAAAGCGGCGGGAAACCGCCGGCCGCGGCCAGCGCCTCGCCCAGCCCCTTGCCATCGCGCAGCCGGTCCAGCGCACGGCCCAGCGCCGGTTGCAGCCGGGCCGGCGCCAGCCCGCCCGCCAGTTGCGCCAGGGCCCGTTCCAGCGGCAGCCCGGCGCGCAGCAGCAGGCGCAGTTCCTTGGTGGCCAGCAGCAGGTCGCCGGTACCGGGTCCTGCCGCCGTCAGGACAATGCGCCGCCGCCCGGCCGGGGTGACCTTTACCGGCAGCCAGCCCTGCCCCTGCATCCAGCCCAGCAGCGCCGCCGCGTCCGCTGCGTCACGCCTGCCATCAATGGTCCGTCCGCCCGCATCCAGGGCGCGATAACTGAATTCGGGCATCGGGTCAGTCCCCGATCTCGGTCACGCGCGCCACCTCGGCAAAGCTGGTCAGGCCGGCCAACACGCGGGCCAGGCCATCCTGACGCATGCTGCGCATCCCCGCCGCCTGTGCCGCCGCCGCCAGGGCCCCGGTGGGCGCCCGCTCGATCACCAGCCGACGCATGGCCTCATCCAGACGGAACAGCTCAAAGATGCCGGCGCGCCCCTGATAGCCGGTGCCCCCGCAATGGTCGCAGCCCACCGGTCCCATCAGCAGGGGCACGGGGGCGCCCGGGGCCAGCAATCCCACCTCCCTAAGCGCCGCCACACAGGCCGCATCCGCCGGTTCCGGCGCCTTGCAATGTGGGCACAGCACCCGCACCAGCCGCTGGCCCACCACGCCGCGGATGGTGGAGGCCAGCAGGAACGGCTCCACCCCCATTTCCATCAACCTTGTGACGGCACCGGCGGCGGAATTGGTGTGCAGCGTGGTCAGCACCAGATGGCCGGTCAGCGCCGCCTGCACCGCGATATCCGCCGTTTCCGTGTCGCGCGTTTCGCCGACCAGAATGACATCCGGGTTCTGGCGCAGCATGGATCGCAGCACGGCAGCGAAATCCAGCCCGATGGCCGGATGCACCTGCACCTGATTGACCCGCGCCATCTGATATTCGACCGGGTCTTCCACCGTCAGCACCTTGCGCATGTCAGCATCGATCAGGCGCAGGGCGGCATACAGCGTCGTCGTCTTGCCGCTGCCCGTGGGGCCGGTGACCAGCACCAGCCCGTGCGGACTGGCCATCATCCGGCGCAACCTCCCCTCATCCGGCGCGGACAGGCCCAGGGCCGGCAGTTCCAGCCCGCCCACCGACCCGTCCAGCAGGCGGATCACCACGCTTTCCCCATGCACCGTGGGCAGGGTGGACACACGCAGGTCGATGGCGCGGTGGCCTGTGCGGTGGCGCACGCGGCCGTCCTGTGGCAGACGGCGTTCGGCTATGTCCAGCCCGGCCAGGATCTTGATGCGGCTGACCAGGGCACGGGCCAGCGACAAGGGCGGCTGCGGCCGCGCCTGCATCACCCCGTCAATGCGATAGCGCAGGATCAGGGCATCGGCGAAGGGCTCGATATGGATGTCAGACGCGCGGGCCTTCACCGCCTCGTCAATAATATGGGCAACCAGACGCACGACGGGGGCTTCGCTGGCCTGGTCCTTCAACCGGTCCAGCGCCTCCTCCTCCGCGCGCCCATCGCCGGCGGCATCATCGACGATGCGGTCCAGCGCGCTGCGCCCGCCGCCCTGGAACCGGTCAAAGGCCTGTTCCCATTCCGGCGCGGGCAGGAAGGCCAGCCGCACCGGGGCCGCCAGCGCCAATGCTGCCATGGACAGCACCTCGTCCGCCACCGGATCGGCGGCGGCCAGCAGCACCGCGCCCTCGATACGGGTCAGCGGCAACAGCCGATGCTGGCGCAGCCAGGAAGCCGACAGGGGCGGCAGATCTTCCGGCGGTTCCTCCAGATCGTCCAGCCGCAGCAAGGGGGTGCCGATCATCTGGGCCAGCGCCGCGGCACGGTCCAGCGGCGTCACCAGCCCCATTTCCACCAGCACCTGATCGACAGGCCGACCCTCACCCGCCGCCAGACCGCTGGCGCGGCGCAGGTCGGCATCGCCAAGGCCGCGCTTTTGCGCCAATATGTCCAATATCGTCATGGGCCAGGTCCGAATATCCGCCACAATGACGGATCAGACATCCCTATGACTTATTTTCGTAATGGTTTCGCGTCGCAATTCTGACAGTAATATTACAAACTCCAGAATTATTACAGATTAATTACGTACGCAGTTTGGGCTTGTCATTGTTACAGCCCGCACGTCATTTACGCGGCATCCTTCTGCTCCGGATTGATGATGCGCGTGCCGTTCTATCGCCTGCGGGTTCCCGTTGTCGCCCTGACCGCAATCGCCCTGCTGTCCGGCTGCGCCCCATCGCCGGCCCCTGACAAGACGCCGCTGACGCTGACCCATCTGGGCCTGTCGACCGCGGCACGCGGCGACACGCGCCCAACAGAGGCGAAAGCGGCAGCGATAAAGGCGGCCCCTGCCCCCGTCATCGTCAAATCCAGCGGGCCGCGCGTCCCCACCGGGGCCGATGAATTGCCCCTGCCGGCGGGACCGGACCTGCAATTGCGCTTCACCGATGCGCCGCTGGCAGCCGTTGTCGATGCCGTGCTGGGCGACCTGCTGCACCTGCCGCACACGATCGACCCCACACTGACCGGCACGGTCAGCATCGACAGCGGCCGGCCGCTGTCCCCGCGCGAGGCTGTGCGGCTGCTGGAAACCGTGCTGACCGGACAGGGGGCGGCATTGGCGCGGGGCGGTGACGGGGTGCTGGCCGTGGTGCCGGCGGCAGACGCGCTGGGCAATGGCCGGACGCTGGGGCTGGCCAGTCCGGGGGCACCGGGCCGCGCCGTCTCCGTGCTGCCCCTGCGCCATATCGCGCCGGACGTGGCCCAGGCGCTGGTGGCGCCGCTGGTCAAGAACGGCACGGTGGCGGCCGAACCCCGCCTGAACCTGCTGATTGTCACCGGTCCCGCCCCGGAACGGCAGGCGGCGGCCGATCTGCTGCGCGGTTTCGATGTGGACTGGATGGAAGGCCGCTCGGTCGGGCTGTTCCCGCTGACCCAGGCGGGCCCCGGCGCCGTGGTGCGCGAAATCGGCCAGATCCTGGGCGATGAACAGGCGGGCGTGCGGGTGGTGCCGGTGGAACGGCTGAATGCCGTGCTGGTCATCGCCAGCGATGCGGCGCAATTGGACAAGGCCGCAGCCTGGGTGCGCCGTCTGGACGGGGGCGACGCCGACACGCCCCGCCTGCATGTCTTCACCCTGACCCACGCCGATGCCGCCAAGGTGGCAAAGCTGCTGGGCCGCCTGTTCGGCGGCAGCGTCAGCGATGGCAGCAGCGCCGCCCCCGGCCGCCCCGTCACCAGCCTCTCGACACCCTCCGCCTCCGCCAACATGGGCAGCAAGTCCGGAAGCGGCGACATGGCCGACAATGCCGCCCGCCTGTCCAGCCTGACCGCCGATGCCGGCGGGGCGGCACCGCGCGATGAAGCCCCCGCCGCCAGCAACGGCGTGCGCATCGCCGCCGACCCATCCAACAATTCCGTGCTGGTCCATGCCACCCCGCGCCAGGCGGAGATTGTGGGCGAGGCGGTGCGCAAGCTGGACGTGGCCCCGTCACAGGTGCTGATCGAAGCCACCATCGCGGAGGTCACCTTGAATGACGAACTGCGCTATGGCGTGCAGAGTTTCTTCAAGGGCGATGGCGGCGACATCGTGGGTGGCATCACCCGCAACAGCACGTCCGGCAGCCTGCTGCCCATCACCCAGGTGCCGGGCTTCAATCTGGTCCTGTCGCGCAATGGCAGCCCGCGCGCCGTATTGTCGGCCCTGGATCAGGTGACCGATGTGCGCGTCGTCTCCTCCCCCCAGGTGGTGGTGATGGACAGCCAGGTGGCGCAGTTGCAGGTGGGCGACCGCGTGCCCATCCTCAGCCGCACCTCCCAATCGGTGGACAATCCCGACGCGCCCATCGTCAGTTCGGTTGAATATGTGAATACGGGCGTCATCCTGCGCGTCGTGCCGCGCATCAGCCAGAGCGGCATGGTGACGATGGAGGTCTATCAGGAGATTTCCAACGTCTCCACGACGCGCAATTCCGGCGACCTGACGCCCACCATCTCCCAACGCCAGATCACCTCCAACGTCGCCGTGGATAATGGTCAGACCGTGGTGCTGGGCGGCCTGATCTCCGAACAGCAGCAGGCGGGGCATGACGGGCTGCCCGTGCTGTCCGGCCTGCCCGGCATCGGGGCCCTGTTCGGGGAAAAGCGGAACAAGAGCGTGCGCACGGAACTGATCGTCTTCATCACCCCCCGCGTCATCCGCGACGAACGCGAGGCAGAGGCCGTCACCGCCGAAATGGTCGGCCGCCTGAAGGGCATCCAGCCGCTGGGTGCAAGCCGGTAGCCGCCTACCGCCCCACGGCACGGGTGAACATGTCGGCCAGATGCGGGGTGATGCCATCGGCATCCGCCTCCATCAGGCCCAGCACGGTGTTGCATTGCAGGGCGGCGACCATCTGCATCAGGGCCCAGCGCACCCGGCCCAAATCCACGGCCTGGCGCCCGCCATCCAGCGCGCGCAGGGCATCGGCCACACGGTCGGCCATCACCTCCGTCTCCGCGGTAAAACGCTGGCGCACAGCCGCATCCGGGCATTGCAGCACGGCGCGGTACAGGTGCCGGTCCGCCCGGTAATGGTGCAGCAGGAAATCGGCCAAGGCCTGGGCAAAGGCGATCAGCGGCCGGCCCGTCCAGCGATCGGGCGCCAGAAAGGCCCTGATCCCGTCCGCCGCCTCCGCCGCATGCAGTTCGAACAGCACGCCCGTGAACGTGTCCTTGTCCTTGAAGCGGGCATAGATCGAGGGCGGGGAACAGCCGGCCAGGGTTGCCACCTCCTCAATCCGGATGGCGTCCATGTCCTTGTATTGCAACAGCTTGCGCATGGCCGCCACGATGCGGCGCATGGTGGTTTCCGCCCGCGACTGGCGCGGCATGCGCACCCCGTCCAACGTCTCCAGCGGCGCCAGTTCGATCATGCTCATGGCCGGCGCATCCCTTCAGACAGGGCCATCATCAAGGCACCTACCCCTTTGGGGTCGTTGGGCACGATCGGTTCGGAAAGGTAATAATCGTAGGACCCGTCACGATAGGGATCGTTGCCCAGCCCGGCAACGCCGCAGATGCCGCCCAATTCCGTTTCGGTCAGGTAATGATCTATGACTGCCTGCAAGGCCGCCTTGCCGGCCTGCCCGTGTGCGGCCGGCAGCAGGCCCAGCCGGGCCCCGGCCATCAGCGCATAGGCGATCATCAGGCTGGCCGACACCTCTTCGTAATTGCCGGCATCCCCGCCGCGGTCCAGCACCTGCCACCACAGGCCACGCGGACTGCGCACCGCCATCAGGGCGATGGCCGCATCCTGGAACATGGCGATCAGGGCCGCGCGTTCAGGCCCATCGAAGGGTGCCGACAGTTCGATGCAATCGACCATCGCCATCATGAACCAGCCCATGGCCCGGCCCCAGAACTGCGACGAACAGCCCGTCACGGGATCAGCCCAGCGTTCCTGTCCGCTTTCGTCCCAGCCATGGTAGTAAAGCCCCGTGGCTGCGTCGCGCAGATGGTCGCGCACGACCATGAACTGCCGGACCACATCCTCCCACGCCGCGCGATAGCCGATCTCCACGGCATAGGCCGTGACCAGCGGCTGGGCCATGTACAGCCCGTCCAGCCAGACCTGCCAGGGATAGATCTGCTTGTGCCAGTAATTGCCGGATTTCGTCCGCGGATGGGTCTTCAGCTGCATCAGTTGGGTGATGGCCGCCCGCTTGAACCGTTCCTCGCCCGTGCGGTCATGCAGGGGGAAGAAGATCTTCCCGGCCTTCACATTGTCGATATTATATTCGTCGGCGTCGAAACCGCTGATGCTGCCATCCTCACCCACGCGCGGGCTGACCTTGTCATAGACGAAGTCGGAAAATTCCGACCAGCCCGTGGCGTCGGCCAGATCCAGGCAGCCTTTGAAGATGCAGCCATCCTCATAATTCCAACTGGGTTTATAGAAATCCCAGTTCCCCAGATAATGGCGCAGGAACGGTAGGACTTGCGGGCCGAAACGGCGGAAATCGTTCATGAAGGGTCCGTTATGCGCAAGGGGGGGCCTGGCATGGAAAGCGGTGTCAGTGCCGTGAAGCGGGCGGGAGCGCTGCAAACCCAAACTGGTCATGCTCATCGGATCACCCGCCGCAGAATGCCGTTGATCTCGCGTTCCATGGCCTCGCCCGCCTGTTCGGGCGTCAGCATGCCATAGCCGAGTTTCTCCAATATGTCGTTGAAGCCATCGCGCACGCGGGCATGCTCGTAATAACCCGACAGGACGATGCCGCGCGGCAGGCTTTCGATCTGGCGCTGGCCTTCCAGGGCAAGCCCCGTCAATTGCCCGTCGGCTTCCAGGATGCGGCGCGCGGCAGCACTGGCCGGCACCCCGCGCCGGGCGCCCAGGATGCGCACCCCCTGCGGATCGTTCAGCAGGAATTGCAGCAGCAGCGCCGCCTCCCGTGGGTGGGCGGTATTCTTATTGATGGCGTACATCATGGCCGGCTTGTACAGCAGGCCCGGATCGGCGGCACCCGGCAGGATGGGATAGGGGGCCAGCACCATCTTCTGCCCCGGTTCCAGCGCTTCCACATATTTGCCGACCGCACTGGTCCATTGATACAGCCCGGCATAGCGGCCGGAAATCCAGGACCGTGTCTCCTGCAACTGGACATTGCCGAAGCTGGCGCGTTCGCGGGCCGAGGGCACGACATGGTTCTGCACCATCTGCTGGTAAAGCCGGGCCGCCGCCGCCAGCAAATCGCGGTCGGGCAGCAGCCGCTTGCCCTCCTCATCGATGAAGGGGGCCTGCCGCTTCTGCGCCATCCAGCTATAAAGCAGGCCGACCGTATCCTGGAAATTCATATCCAGCGGGTAATAATCCGGGCCCAGCCGGTCACGGAACACCGGCCCTGCCGCCATCAGCGCATCCCAGCTGTCGGGGATGGGCAAACCCGCCTTGCGGAACGTCGTCTCGTTGAACCAGAACAGCCGCGCCGTCATGTTGGGCGGCAGGCCGTTCAGCTTGCCGCGCACCGACGACATGGCGATGGCATCGGGGTCGAACTGGTCCAGGTCGATGATGTCGGCCACCTGATACAGGTTATAGAAACCGTCGCCATCGCGCGAAAACAGCTTCAGCCAGTTCCAGTTGACCATCATCACATCGGGTGCGGTATCGCCCGCGATCTGGGTCGTCAGCCGCTCCAGATGGCCGACCCAGCCCGTATATTCGGCCCGCACCTTGATATGGGGAAAACGCGCCTCAAACGCCTCCAGCGCGCGCAGCTGCGCCTTGTGGACATCATTGCCGCCCCACCAGGACATGCGCAGATGCACCACTTCCTGCGCGGCGGCCAGCGGGGCGATGAACAGGGCCAGAAGCAGGATCAGCAGCCGCATGCCCTACCCCTTCACCGCGCCAGACGTAATGCCTTCCACGAAATAGCGCTGGGCCAGGAAGAAAACGATCAGCGACGGCAGCAGGGCGATGGTCGACATGGCCAGCACCTGGTTCCAGGCCGTCGCCTCCGTCACGTCGATGGCCATCTTCAGGGCCAGCGCCACCGGGTATTTGCCAACAGATGACAGATAAATAAGGGGATAGAGGAAGTCGTTCAGGCTCCACATGAACTGGAACAGGGCGACGGAAATGATGGCCGGCATGATGACGGGTACGACCACATGCCACAGCACCTGCACCGAATTGCAGCCATCGATGACCGCCGCCTCCTCCATATCCGGCGGAATGCCGCGCAGGAACTGCACCACCATGAAGACGAAGAACCCGTCTGTGGCAAAGGCGCAGGGCACATAGAGCGGCAGATAGGTGTCCAGCCAGCCGAACTGCCGGAACATCAGATATTGCGGGATCAGCAGCACGCTTTTCGGCAGCAGGATGGTCGCCACCATCAGGCCGAACCACAGCCCCTTGCCCGGCATCCTGAACCGCGCGAAGCCATAGGCCACCAGGACGGAGGAAATGACGGTCAGCACCACCTTGGGAATGATGAAGGCGAAACTGTTCAGCAGGTAGGTGGCAAAGCTGTATTCCGTGCCCGTGCGCCAGCCCTGGATGACGCCGTCCAGCGTCGGCGATTGCGGCCACAGGCCGATGGACCCGAAAATCTCATGATTGGGCTTGAAGCTGGCCGCCACCATCCAGAACAGCGGATAAAGCATGACCAGCCCGACGCCGATCAGCACGCCATAGCGGACGGAAGCGTTCAGGCGCATGATCCAGGCGGCGTCGCGGCGGGGCCGCAGGGTCTGGGCGACGGGCAACAGGGTCATTCCTGCTCCTCCCGCTCATTGCCGTAGAAGACCCAGTAGCGGGACGACGCGAAGGCGATGATGGTGAAGACAGCGATGATGATGAACAGGGCCCAGGACAGGGCGCTGGCATAGCCGACATTGAAATATTTGAACGCTTCTTCATAGATCATCAGCGGCAGCAGATAGGTGGACTTCAACGGTCCGCCGCCCGTGATGATGTAAGGCCCGTTGAATTCCTGAAACGCCTGCACGATCTGCATGATGAAATTGAAGAAGATGACGGGCGTCAGCAGCGGCAGGGTGATGGTGAAGAAGATGCGGCCCTTGCCGGCCCCGTCGATGGTCGCCGCCTCGTAAAGGTCGGTGGGGATGTTCTGCAAGCCGGCCAGGAACACCACCATGGCCGACCCGAATTGCCACAGGCGCAGCAGCACGATGGTGAACAGGGCATAGCCCGGATCGCCCAGCCAGTTGACGGGGTCCAGCCCCATGGCCCCCATGGCCTGATTGATCAGCCCGTCGCCGGCGAAGACATAGCGCCACAGCACGGCGATGGCGACCGACCCGCCCAGGATGGAGGGCACATAATAGGCCGTGCGAAAAAAGCCGATGCCCCGCAGCTTGAAATTCAGCACAAAGGCGATGAACAGCGCGAAGGCCAGCTTCAGCGGCACCGTGATGAACACGTAAAGGAAGGTCACGCCCAGCGCATTGTGGAACGTGTCGTCGCCGGCCATCTGCACATAATTGTCCAGCCCGATGAAACGCGCATGCGCCACCGGATCCTGCAACTGATGGTCCGAAAAGGACAAAAGGAAGGAGGACAGGAAGGGGAACAGGGTGAAGGTTGCCAGGCCCACCAGGAAGGGCGCGATATAAAGGTAACCGGACAGGCGGTTTTCATACATGCTGGCCGCCCCCTACGCCGCCACGGCGGCGACGCGGGCACTGGGCGCCCCCACCGCGCGCCCCTCGGCGTCGAACAGATGTGCATGCGGCAGGCGCAGGCCGACGCGCAGGCCCGCCCCGATGCGCAGCGGCACATCGCCGCCCATCTTCACCACCAGCACCCCATCCGACAGGCTGGGCATGCGCAGATGGGCCAAGGTCTCGCTGCCCAGCCGTTCGACCAGATCGATGACGGCATCAAATTCCGCCACCTGATCATCCTTGGGATCGACGGGCGGTTCGCCCACGCGGAAATGCTCTGGCCGGATCCCGACCGTCACCTTGGCGCCCGCGGCAATGGCGGCATTGCGGCGCGGCAGGCGCAGCGACCCGCCATTCAGCCGCACGGTCACGCTTTCCGCATCCGCCGCTTCCACGATGCCGCCCATGAAATTCATCTGCGGCGACCCGATGAAGCCAGCGACAAACAGGTTGGCGGGGTGGCGGTACAGCTCGATGGGGGCGCCCACCTGTTCGATGCGCCCGGCATTCAGCACCACGATCTTGCTGGCCAGCGTCATTGCTTCCACCTGATCATGGGTCACATAGATCATGGTGGCGCCCAGCTTGGCATGCAGGCGCGCGATCTCCACCCGCATCTGCCCGCGCAGCGCCGCATCCAGGTTGGACAGGGGCTCGTCGAACAGGAACACTTCCGGTTCGCGCACGATGCAGCGGCCGATGGCCACCCGCTGGCGCTGCCCGCCCGACAGGGCGCGGGGCTTGCGGTCCAGAAGATGGGTCAGTTGCAGGATCTCCGCCGCCTGCGCCACCTTGGCCTTGATGGTCGCCTTGGGCAGCCCGGCGATCTTCAGGCCGAAGCCCATATTCTCCGCCACGCTCATATGCGGGTACAGCGCGTAGGACTGGAACACCATGGCGATGCCGCGTTTGGCGGGATGGGCCAGGGTGACGTCGCGGTCGCCGATCATGATCGTGCCACCCGTCGGCAGCTCCAGACCCGACACCAGCCGCAGCAGGGTCGATTTCCCGCATCCCGAAGGGCCGACGAACACCGTCAACTCCCCCGGCGCGATGTCCAGATCGACGCCCTTGATCACGTCGGTGGCACCAAAACTCTTCACGATGCCGCGAAGTTGCACCCGTCCCTTGGTCACGGTTTCCCTCCCCTTGCGTCGTTCATTGCGGCGCCATGCGGGTGCCAGCGGTCTTGATCGCCACCTGACCCCTTGATTTTATCTGGTAACCGGTGTCAATTGCAATGGCGCAGACGAGGGACAGCCCGGAATTCGTCGGGACATCCTTTGCCGACCGCCATTTCCCAAGGATGACGCCAAGATGAGTTGCGTGCAACCACCAGCTCCCACCCTGGACGACCTGCCGCCGGCCTACCGGGTCGATCCGGCCGATGATGTGGCTGTGGCCGTCCGCGCGCTGGACAAGGGCAGCCGCATCGATCTGGCCGGACAAATTGTGGAACTGCGCGATGACATCCCGCGCGGCCATAAATTCGCCCTGCATTCGCTGCGCGCGGGTGAGCCCGTGCACAAATATGGCTGGCCCATCGGCGTCGCCACCGTCGACATCGTCACCGGCCAGCATGTCCATTCGCACAATCTGGCAACGGGTCTTTCCGGCACTTTAAGTTACCGCTACCAGCCAGCACCGGCCAACGCCGCCTGGCTGGACCAGCCGCGCGACGGCGGCAGCTTCCTGGGCTATCGCCGCGCCGACGGGCGCGTCGGCACGCGCAACGAAATCTGGATACTGTGTACGGTCGGCTGCGTCGGCCGCACGGCCGAACGCATCGCCACCCTGGCCTCCCAACGTTTTGCCGGTCAGGTGGACGGGGTGGTGGCCTTCCCGCATCCGTTCGGCTGTTCGCAGCTGGGCGACGATCTGGCCCATACCAAATCCATCATCGCCGGCCTGGCCCAGCACCCCAATGCCGGCGGCGTGCTGCTGCTGGGGCTGGGCTGCGAATCCAACCAGTTGGACAAGCTGCTGCGCGACGCGCCGGGCATCGACCGCTCGCGCCTGCGCGCCTTCACGGCGCAGAGCAGCAGCGACGAAGTGGAGGATGGCGTCAATGCCGTGGGCGAGCTGGTGGCGATTGCGGCCGGCGATGAACGCGTCCCCTGCCCGGCATCCGATCTGGTGATCGGGCTGAAATGCGGCGGGTCAGACGGGTTCAGCGGCCTGACCGCCAACCCGCTGGTCGGCCGCATGGCCGACCGGGTGACGGCGGCGGGCGGCAGTGCGGTGCTGACCGAAATCCCGGAAATTTTCGGGGCGGAGGAACTGTTGATGCGCCGCGCCGTTGACGATGGGGTGTTCAACGGTGTCGTGGGCGTGGTCAACGGCTTCAAGCGCTATTTCCTGGACCATGACCAGCCGGTCTATGAGAACCCCTCGCCCGGCAATATTGCCGGCGGCATCACGACGCTGGAGGAAAAGTCGCTGGGTGCCGTGCAGAAGGGCGGGCGCGCGCCGCTGTCAGACGTTATCGCCTATGGCAACCAGCTGCGCGGAAAGGGCCTGACCCTGCTGGAGGCGCCAGGCAATGATGGCGTCTCCTCCACGGCACTGACCGCTGCGGGGGCGACATTGATCCTGTTCACGACCGGACGGGGTACGCCGCTGGGCTTCCCGGCCCCGACCCTGAAGATCGCGTCCAACAGCACGCTGGCCCGGCAAAAGCCGAACTGGATCGACTTCGACGCCGGCTTGGCGCTGAGCGATGCGGGAGCAGACGGGGCCGCCGATGCGCTCTGGTCGTTGATCCTGGACACAGCCTCGGGCCAGCAGACGCGCTCCGAAAAGAACGGCCAGCGCGAAATTGCCATCTGGAAGAACGGAGTGACCCTGTAATGCCGTCTTTGTCCGCCGCCACCCTGGCGCAGTTGCCCGCCGCGGTCACTCAGCCCGCCTATGATCGCGATGCGGCCGGCATCGGCGTCGTGCATTTCGGCCCCGGCGCCTTCTTCCGTGCCCATCAGGCTTTTTATTTCGACGAGGCACTGGCGCAGGGCGGCGATTGGGCCATCTGTGCCGCGGCCCTGCGCAGCACGGATGTGCGCGACGCCCTGCGCCCGCAGGACAATCTCTATATCCTGGCGGAATTGGAGCGGGAGACGCGCTATCGCGTCATCGGCGCCATCAAGGAGACGCTGGCGGGCCCTGCCGACCGCGCCGCCCTGCTGGACCGGCTGGCCAACCCCGCCACCCGCATCGTCACCATGACCGTGACGGAAAAGGGCTATTGCCTGAAGGGCGATGGCAGCCTGGATTTCGTCCATCCTGACATCGCCCATGATGTCGCCAGCCCGCGCGCCCCGGTCAGCCTGATCGGCCATCTGGTGGAAGGGTTGCGCCGCCGCCACGCCGCCGGCACGGCGCCCTTCACGGTCATTTCCTGCGACAATCTGGTGGATAACGGCCACAAGCTGGGCCGGGCCGTGGCCGATCTGGCGGAAAGGCAGGACGCGGCCCTGGCCGCCTGGATCCGGGACAAGGTGGCCTTCCCCCGCACCATGGTGGACAGCATCACGCCCGCCACCGATGACGCGCTGCGCGTGCGGGTGGCGGCCGATACCGGCCTGTCGGATGCCTGGCCCATTCAGCGTGAGCGCTTCACCCAATGGGTGATCGAGGACAGGTTCTGCAACGACCATCCCGACTGGGCACGCATCGGCGTCACCCTGACCAAGGATGTCAGTGCGTATGACCGGGCCAAGCTGCGTCTGCTGAACGGCCCCCATTCGACGCTGGCCTATCTGGGCAGTCTGGCGGGGTATGAGACGGTGGCCGATGCCATGGGCGATGCCGATCTGGCCGCGTTCGTCCGCCGCCTGATGCTGGACGATATCCGCCCGACCCTGAATCCGGACGCCGGCATCGATTACCCGGCCTATATCGACGCCATCCTGGCCCGCTTCGCTAATCCCGGCATCCGCCATCTGCTGGCCCAGATTGCCTGGGACGGGTCGGCCAAGCTGCCCTTCCGCCTGTTCGGTACCATTGCCGAACGGCTGGAGGTCGGCGCGCCCGTGGACAGGCTGGCCCTACCGGTGGCCGCCTGGATGCGCTTTGTCCGGACCAAGGCCGCCGATGGTTCCATCCTGACCGATCCGCTGGCAGAGTCGCTACTGACCATTGGTCGCACCTGCACGGGCAACGCCCACGGGGATGTCGCCTGCTTCTTCGCACTGACCCAGGTCTTCCCGCCTGCGCTGACCGGCAGTGCCTGCTTCCGTGCCGCCCTGGAACGGGCCTATGGCCTGCTGGATGGCGGGGTCAAGGCGGCGTTGCAGGGGATATGAACCCCACCAGCAACGAAAGGGCCGGCGGAGACACCCCCGCCGGCCTTTTCCTGTTCCGTCACCTGTGATCGACGATCAATCGTCGCGGTGGGTGCGTTCCATCCGCTCATGCCGTTCCTGGGCTTCCAGGCTCATCGTCGCGATGGGGCGGGCTTCCAGGCGGCGGACGCCGATCGGGTCGCCCGTCTCCTCGCAATAGCCGTATTCGCCATCATGGATGCGCTGCAACGCGGCGTCGATCTTGGAGATCAGCTTGCGCTCCCGGTCGCGGGTGCGCAGTTCCAGCGCCCGGTCCGTCTCCAGCGTCGCACGGTCGGCGATATCCGGTTCCTGCAACCCGCCATCTTCATGCAGGCTGTTCAGCGTTTCGGAAGATTCGCGCAACAGCTCGGCGCGCCATTGCAGCAGCCGGTGCCGGAAATAGGCCCGCATCAGCGGGTTCATATATTCCTCGTCTTCCGACGGGCGGTAATCGGGGGGAAGCAGAGGCAACGTATTCGACGACATCTGTCTGGTCCGATCCTGGGCCTGGAAACGGCGCGGAGTATATGGATAGAGGCGTCAGCCCGCAACAGTCGCGCAACGTCGGCCGCAAACTTCTAATGTGCTGAAACGGAACAATTTCCGGGAAAACTCACGCCTGCGGCGTCAGCTTCGCGATCTCCACCTGCGCACGCAGGTCGATCTCATCCAGGATTTGCTGGAGATGCGGATCGTCCTCCGCCATGTCGCGGCGATTCTGGACGATCCGGACCAGCTCATGCAGCTTTTCAACGGGAAAGCTGCCATTCAGCAGGCCAAGACGCAGTTCATCCAGGCGATCCAGAATATCCTCGCCGCGCGCCTGCGCCCGGCGCTTCTTGCCGGACAGGGCATCGTCCACCTCCTGCAAGGCGAACAGGGGATTGATCCCCGCGGCTGTTTGCGGGCCCGATGACCGGGAAACGCCATCATCCTCATCCCCCGCCTGGATATGGCGCAGAAATTCCCCGCCACCACCGCTGCGTGTGGCCTTCTTGACCTGACCGGGACGGGATGAAGCGGGACCCTCGATCTTCATGGCGCGGACAATAACTTTCCCTGGCGATGGGCCGGCGATGCCGACCCCACATATGGGGTGCCATCGCGGACTTAACTATAGGTATCATCGGGCGGCGGTCGATACCTAGGGCATTTTTTGCCCCGCCCGCCGACCTAGCCATTTGCGTTGCGCGCCCGTGCTTGACCCGCCCGCCGCAAAGGCGCGGAATATCAGGGTTGGCACATTTCTGGCATATACCGGACCGACAACAGGGGACAAAAGTTCCCGAACCGTGACACGCGTGACAGAATCGGATCGACCATCATGGTGACGCTGCCCAAGACCGCCAAATCCCGCATCGGCCAGTTGGTCGCGGCCATCCTGACCGCGCTGACGCTGATGGCACCGGACATGGCCCATGCGCAGAGCCGAATCAAGGATATCGCCGATGTCGAGGGCGTGCGCGACAATATGCTGATCGGCTATGGCCTGGTTGTCGGCCTGAACGGCACGGGCGACACGATCAACAATTCGCCCTTCACCGAACAGAGCCTGATCGGCATGTTGGAACGGCTGGGCGTGAATGTCCGTGGCGACACGATCCGCACCAAGAATGTGGCCGCCGTGATGGTCACCGCCACCCTGCCGCCCTTCACCTCCCAGGGATCGCGCATCGATATCAGCGTCGCCGCCATGGCCGACGCCAAGAACCTTCAGGGCGGCACCTTGCTGGTGACCCCCTTGCTGGGTGCCGATGGCGAGGTCTATGCCGTGGCCCAGGGTGCGGTCGCCATTTCCGGCTTCAGCGCGCAGGGGGCCGGCGCCTCCATCACCCGTGGCGTACCGACCAGCGGCCGCATTGCCGGCGGCGCCATTGTCGAACGTGAAATCGACTTCGCCTTGTCCGACCTGCCCTATCTGCGTCTGGCGCTGCGCAATCCGGATTTCACCACGGCCGTGCGTGTGGCCAATGCCATCAATCAGTTCATCGGCCCCCAGACGGCGAAGGCGACGGACCCGACCAGCGTGCTGATCGACGTGCCGCCGCAGCGCAAGGCCGATCTTGTCGCCTTCCTGGGCGAGGTGGAGCAGCTGCGCGTCCAGCCCGACCAGGTGGCACGCGTCGTCGTGGACGAGGCGTCGGGCGTCATCGTCATGGGCGAGAATGTGCGCATCAGCACGGTCGCCATCGCCCAGGGCAACCTGACCATTAAGATCACCGAAACGCCACAGGTGTCGCAGCCCGCCCCTTTCAGCCAGGGTGGCCAGACCACGGTCGTGCCGCGCACCGACATCCAGGTGGATGACGGGTCGGGCAAGAAACTGGCGGTCATGCCGTCCGGCGTCTCGCTTCAGGAACTGGTCAACAACCTGAATGCGCTGGGGGTGGGGCCGCGTGATATGATCTCCATCCTTCAATCCATCAAGGCGGCCGGCGCGCTCCAGGCCGAGATCGAGGTGATGTGATGTCCGACAGCATGAAGCTTTCCCCCCCTGGCATCGACACCCAGGCGCTGGCCCAGAGCGGCGCCATGAACCGGAGCACCACCGGCGGCAAGGCCGACCCCAAGGATGTCGACAAGGCAGCGAAGGAGTTCGAGGCCGTCTTCATCTCCCAGATGCTGAGCCACATGTGGGAAGGCGTGAAGGCCGACGAGACCTTTGGCGGCGGCGAGGCGGAGAACACCTGGCGCGGCATGATGGTCGAACAATATGGCAAGCAGATCGCCAATGCCGGTGGCATCGGCATGGCCGACGAACTGAAGGCCGAAATGCTCCGCATGCAGGAGCAAGGATCCAACAAGAAGAAAGGAATGCCATGACAGCAGACACACGCGTGGGCGCGTTGATCGACGCCATGGTGCGGCTGACGGAACTTTTCCGGGGCGAGAACCAGGCGATCCGATCCCGCGACATCCGCGCACTGACCCTCGTCGCGGAAAAAAAGCCGCTGATGGTCCGCACCTATGAGGATTGCGTCCGCTCCTTCCGGGCGGAAACCGACAGCCTCAGGGACATGCCTGACGACAGCAAGCAGAAGCTGAAGGCCGCTTCCGACGCCTTTGTCGAAGCCACTTTGGAACATGCGCGCCTGGTCAGGGCCGCCACCCAGGTGACGCAGTCCACCATCAATACCCTGGTCAATGCCGTCAACAAGGCGCGGGCCGACCGCGGGGCCTATACGCGGCGCGGCGGCATGGTCATGCCGGCGGCCTACACCCGCAAGGGCGCGCCAGCGATGGCGTATAACCGCTCTTTCTAAGGATTGAACGCTTCGGCGGGTGATCGCTGAAGCGTGGGGCCGCCCCCTTTCCGGGGGCTCTTCTCCTGACAACCCGTTCCAATCGCCCGGCAGCCGCCATGGTTGCCGCATCGCCCCTCTTTTGTCTGCGATGCTTCCGTCTCCTGCCCGGCAAGCCTTGCCCAGCCGGGGCGGCAGCTTCTTCCCCCGGTAACGGCAGTGCCGGCCCCCCGGCCGCCGGAACCGGCAGTATCCCTGAATATGTATGTTGGCACGATAGGTGCACGGCCCCATCGACCCCAGCGCAGGAACCCCGCCATGGACATTTCGACCTTGCTCACCTCGCAATCCGCCCCCGCGCAGGGGGCCCTGTCCATCGGCGGCGGCCAGTTGGGAGGCTCCCGCGTCAACGGCGCAGAGGGAGAGGATGCGGTCGACCGCTTCAACCAGCTTCTCTCCAACTTCCTGACGGTCACGGGGGAAGACGGGCTGGTACTGGACGGTGAGGCCGGGGTCGACGGCGCGGGGCTGACCGGGCTGACCCTGACGGGAACGGCCGCGGGCAGCAACGGCACCGGCGTCACCATCGCTGTGCCACAGGGCCTGCGCGGTCTGGCCCTGGCGGCGGGCAACGGCAAGGCCGGGGCCACCGACGGGCGCTGGACGCAGGCGGGCCTCAATCTGCTGGCGACCGGCGGCCTGCAGGGGCAGGAACTGAATGAAGAGGTGGTGGCCTTCCTGAACGACCTGTCGGCCGCACTTGGCAACAAGGACGGGTTGGCATCGGCCGACATGCAGGCAGCATTGGCCGCCCCCGCGGAGGAGGATGCGCAGGGTGGCATTGCCGATGCCCTGTCGCTGATGCAGGGAGAGGGCGCCGTGCCGGCGCTGACGCCGGCCGTCAGCCCGACCAACACCGTTACCATCAGCGTGATTCCGCAATTGCAGGCCAATGCCGCCCCTTCGGCGCTGGGCGTTCCGATGCTGGCCGATGGCACGGGTGCAGCACTGGACAGCGTACCGCAAGGCGATGCCCTGCCCGCGATCCCCATCACCGCCGCAAAGGTCATTCCCAAGCTGGACAAGTTCGTGGACGCGCCGGCCATGGCCGCCGTGAACACGGGCATCGTCGGGCCGCAGGTCGCCGGGGCGGCTGAAGCCCCCGTGACCGGCAACGATCCGCTTCTCCCGGCAACGGAACCGGTCGTCCCCCCTGTCGCGACCGCGGCAACCGCTGCCACGGCTGGCACCACGATCGGAACCACCACCACCGGACCGGCCCCGTCCAGTCAGGCGCAGGCCATGGCCGCGCCGCCCGTCGACACCCCGCAGCCGCCGGGCGCCATCGCCTTGCCGCAGGGTATGCAGGCACCAACCGAGCCGGTGAAGGCGGCCGTGCCGAAGCTGGCGGACATGCCGACCGGCACCCCGGTCCAGCAGAACAGCGCAGCAGATGGACAGGCCGCCAGACAGGCGGCAGACGGACAGGCCGAGGCGTCGGTCATTGACCTGGCCTCCCCCGCCGGCCAGAAACCTCCGTCCATCAAGGCTGGGTCTGCCCCCCCTGAACCCGCCCCGGCCCTGACGGCATCGACGGCGCCCGCATCCGCACCGACACCGGCGACGGCGGCAACGGCCGCCCCTGCCGCCGGGGTGGTGTTGCCGATGACGGCCAAGCCCACGCTCGAGAAGGCAGCCTCCCCGGCGCCAGCGGTGACGAAGACAGCGGCCATGGCGGCGGCCGCCCCTTCCACTGAACCCACCCCCTCCACGGGCGATCAGGTTGAGCCGGCCGTGATTGTCACGGCGGATGATGCCACCGCACAGGCCGCGGTCGCAGCCAAGACGACGGTCACGACCGCGCATGCCAGCACCGGCCGCGCGGAGAAATCCGCCGCCAAGGTCGCGAGCGCCACCATCTCGGCGCCGGCCACCACAACAGAGGCCAGTGCGACAGCCGACCCTGAGCTGGCAGCGAACCCGTCGACGGACGAGCAGACCGAGGCCAAGGGCTCCGAACGTAAGGCTGCGGCCGCCCCCAAGGCAGCCGTCGCCGCCAAGGACCAGCCGGCTGACGACAGCGTCGCGGCCAGCGATGTGCCTGTCGCCGAACCCTCCACCAACACCGACAAGGTCGAGGATGAAAGCGTCACCAACCGGCGCATGCTGGCACCCAAGCATGTGAAGGAAGGGGAAGACGGGCAGGCCCGGACCGAACTGGCCGGGGCGGCACAAACTGCCGGGCAGAATACGACCGGCACCCGGCCCGATCCGACCCCGGTCGCTGCCCTAACGGCAGCGGCGCGCGGCGACAGCCTGTTGACCCGCGCTGTGTCGGCCAGCACCAAGGTGGAAGGCAGCGGCAGCTCCACCGATGCCGCCGCGCTGACCGGCACCGACAGCACCGGCGCCGAACAGGCCGCCCTGGCCATGGCAACGGCCGATGGCAGCAAGCCGGGCGCCACGGATTTCGCCCAATCCCTGCGCCAGGCCACCTCACCCCACCGTCCCACGGCCTACACGCCGCCAGCCATGCAGGTGGCGGTGCAGGTGCAGCAGGCGGCGGAGGACGGCAATGACCGCGTCTCCATCCAGCTCACGCCCCATGACCTGGGCAAGATCGAGGTCCAGCTTGAATTCGGGGCCGGCGGCAAACTGCGGGCCAAGGTGATGGCGGAAAATCCGCAGACCCTGGAAATGCTGCAAAAGGATGCCAAGGGCCTGGAGAAGGCGCTGCAAGATGCCGGTCTGAACACCGATGCCAACAGCCTGTCCTTCTCCTTGCAGCAGGATAACGGCGACCAGGCGCAGCAGCGCCAGCAGGGGCAGGACGGCAGCAACTATGGCACGGCCCTTGCTTCTGAAGACGCAGAGGAAGAGGACCCGGCAATAATCGCCCAGGCCCAGATCATGGAGCTTGGACGCGTGGATGTCAGGGTCTGATGCCAGCCCATTCCGGGAAGGACCAAAGCCATGTCCGTTTCAAGCGCCGCCAACGCCCTTAGTACCGCCAAGAGCACCACTACGACCGGCACCAGTACGACCAGCAACTCGTTCAGCGCCCTGTCCAGCAATTACGAGACGTTCCTGACGCTGCTGACCACGCAGCTGAAGAACCAGGATCCGACGCAGCCCACGGATACGGGCGAGTTCACCAAGCAGCTCGTCCAATATTCTCAGGTCGAACAGCAGATCCAGACCAACAGCAAGCTGGACGCCATCCAGACGCAGCTGAAGAACGGTCAGATCGACCAGGCGCTGGGCTATCTGGGCAAGACGGTGGAGGTGCAGTCCAACGGGCTGGCCCTGCAGAACGGTGAGGTCAAGATGACCATCAGCACCGACACGGCCGCCGCCAGTTCCTCTTTGCAGATCAGTGACGGCAAGACCGGCAAACTGGTCCGGACCATCGCCCTGACCAAGAGTGCAGGCAGCCAGGAAGTGGTCTGGGATGGCAAGGATAACAGTGGCAATCAACTTGCCGACGGGACCTTCAAGGCGGAAGTCAAGGCCAGCGACGCCAATGGCAAGGCCATTACCGGCACCATCATGTCCTTCGGCAAGGTCACGGGCGTCGATATGACGGCTGGTGAGCCCTATCTGGCCTTGGGCGACATGTACATCACCACAACGAATGTTCTGTCGATCAAGGAATAACACGACTGTAAGCGGGGATGCTTTCCTTCATAATTTCCGCGTCGCCTTCACGGTTTCTTAAGGGCGGGTCGCCTATCGATGACCAATCTTCAGTGATTGGAGGCGAGTACCACCATGAAACCCCTCAACATGGCCGCGACCAGCCGTTTGCGCGCGGAGTCGGGCGGCGACGTGGCAACCCTCACCGCCGGGAGCGGCCGTCTCACGCTGGACGATCTGCCCCCGCCGGATACGCGCCGCTGGGTGATGCGGCGCAAGGCCGAGGTGGTGGCCGGCGTCCGCGCGGGCCTGCTGACCGTCGCAGAGGCGTGCGGCCGCTATGGCCTGTCGGAGGAGGAATTCAATTCCTGGCAGGCGACGATCGACAAGCACGGCGTCCAGGCCCTGCGGGTGACGCGTCTGCAGGATTACCGCCGCCGCGAGGATTGACGATTTATATCATCGGTCAAATTCATGACCGACGATATGGCGGCGCCCGGCGCCTGAGACATGGACACACCAAGGGGCATGGAACATGACCCTTGAAGGCCGGCGACTGCCGGCCCGGCGCCTATGCGCCGTAAGCCAAGCCGCCGGATGGCGGCGCCCGGCGACTGAGGGAACATGGACATATCTCAGCGCAGATTGTCGGCGACGCTGTGCAGCCCCTGGGCGCGCAGCAGTTCCTGACGTTGCCGCAAACGGCGCCGCTCGATCGACTGGTGTGTCCGTTCGCCGCCCAGGATCGTGCCATCGTCGCCCGTCATGCAGGCGGTCAGCTGATCCAGCAGTTCCGGCTCCCTTTCAGGGGCCCTGTGGTCCAGCGGCCGGTCGCTGTTGATCTCCCGCAGCAGACGGTCGGCCAGAATGCCCTGGCATTGCGGCAATTGCCCCTGCGGGATCATCGTCGCGATGATCTTCAGTGTGGGATTGGCGACCTGGTCCGCAGCTCCCTTCCTGCACAGCACCACACCGCTCATCTGCATCAGGGCCGAACCCAGATTGGTGTGGGGGGCAAACAGTTCCTGCACCACTTCCGCGAACATCAGGCTGTCGGCCAGCATGCCATCCACCTGCCGGACCAGCCCCGTTTCCACATTGTCCTGCGCCAGCCGGGTCAGGCTGTCGACCTTGGACAGAAGTGAGCGGTGTTCGAACAGCCAGATGGTGACAATCGATGCCAGGATATAGTCATGGTGATCGAGACCGGCCTTGTCGATGATGGCGCTGCTGAGCTTGCCCAGCTCCTGTCCCTTGAAATCCGGATATCCACTACGCTCCGCGGCAAAGGCGCGGGCCTTGTGCTGGGCCTGCGTGACCAGACCATCCAGCAGCTGCATCCGTTCCTTCACGGGCACGCCGATCGCGGCCGCCTGCGCCGACGCCACCCGATGCAGGGCGGCGTTCACCAGCCCCTGGGCATCCTGCAGCTTGCGGAGATGGCTGAAACTGTGCAGCAGCTCCGTGGCGGAGATATTGGCACGCTGAAGATAATCGCGCATGACCTGACCGACGGTCCGCCGGCCATCGGCCGTGTACAGATCATCGACGGTCTTGCACAGGGCCAGTTCGCCCACCGGTGTCGAAACGGTGATGGGCTTTTCCTTGGGCGGGGTGGCCGTCGCCTCATAGACGACGGTTTCTGCCGTGGTCGCACTGGAGAGGATGCGGTGGCGCACAACCTTCACCGCCGTCGTCTTCGACGTGATCAGAAGATTGCGCGCCTCATCGATCGCTTCCTGTTCGTGATCACACAGAACATGAAGCTGCCACCGGTCATCCTTTTTCAAGAAGACTTCGAAGGTCTTCTTCTTGTTCCAGAAGCTCACCCCAAAGAGCATGTCCGGTCCCCATTACCCCATTAGGCATAGTCTAATGGATAAGGCCGTCCCGGCAAATGCCCGATTTCGCCGGCCACACGGTTAACGGGGTAACAGGATCAGTCGAACGGATTGGTGCTGCCTTTGCGCAACAGCATGCGGATGGGAACGCCGGGAAGATCGAAGCTCTCGCGCATGCCGTTGACCAGATAACGCGCGTAATGGTCCGGCAGATCCACCGGCTTGCTGACGAACAGCGCGAAGGTCGGCGGCCGGCTCTTCACCTGGGTCATGTAGCGGATCTTCAGCCGGCGGCCATCGACCAGCGGCGGCGGATGGCTTTCCGTCATGTCCGCCAGCCAGCGGTTCAGCTGCGATGTCGGGATGCGGCGGTTCCAGATGCCGTAGGTATTGACCACCGTGTCCAGCAGCTCATCCAGCCGCTGCCCCTTCAGGGCGGAGATGGTGACAGTGGGAATGCCCTTCACCTGCGGCAGGGAGGTCTGCAACCGGTCGGTCAATCGCCGCAGGGCGGCATTCTTGTCCTGGACGGCGTCCCACTTGTTGAGCGCGATGACCAGGGCGCGGCCTTCCTCCACCACCAGCCGGGCAATGGTCAGGTCCTGCTTGTCCAGGATGCCGTCGGCATCCAGCACCAGCACCACGACATGGGCCATGCGGATGACGCGCAGCGTATCCTGGTTGGCCAGCTTCTCCAGCTTGCCTTCCACCCGGGCCCGCTTGCGCAGACCGGCCGTGTCGACCAGGCGGATGGGACGGCCCTTCCATTCCCATTCCACGGCGATGGCGTCGCGGGTCATGCCGGCCTCGGGGCCGGTCAGCACACGCTCTTCCTCCACCAAGGCGTTCAGCAGGGTGGATTTGCCGACATTGGGACGACCGACAATGGCCAATTGCAGGGCCTTGGGATCCTCCGCATCGCCGGGCTCGCCTTCAACTTCCCGGCGGACGGCGGCCTCGGCCTCGGCTTCGTCGAACGCCTCTTCCGCCTCCGGCTCCTCGTCCTTGGGCATGAAGGGTTCCAGCGCCTCGACCAGATCGGCCATGCCTTCGCCATGTTCGGCCGACAGCGGCACCGGCTCGCCCAGCCCCAGTTCGAACGCCTCGATCAGGCCGGGCCGCCCCGCAACCCCTTCGCACTTGTTGGCGACCAGGATGGTGGGCTTGCCGGCCTTGCGCAGCCAGGCGGCGAAATGCTTGTCCATGGCGGTGACGCCCGCGCGGGCGTCGATCAGGAACAGGGCCACGTCGGCGCGCTCGATGGCGCGTTCAGTCTGGCGCCGCATGCGCGATTCCAGACTGTCATCGAACACGTCCTCCAGACCGGCCGTGTCGACCACGGTGAATTCCAGGCCGCCCACGCGCCCGTCCGCGGCGCGCCAATCGCGCGTCACGCCGGGCGTGTCGTCAACCAGCGCAATCTTCTTGCCGACCAGCCGGTTGAAGAGGGTGGACTTGCCGACATTCGGGCGCCCGATGATGGCGACCGTCAGCCGGTGTGTGGCCTTAATCACTCTGATACTCCGTTACCGATAGGCGACCAGGTCGCCTTCTTCCGTCAAAATATAAAGGGTTTCGCCCGCGACGACCGGCGCCTGCAGCGTCGGGCCGGGCAGTTCGGTCTTCTTGATGGTCTTACCATCGGCGGCCGACATTTCCAGCATCTCGCCCAGATTGTTGGTCAGGATCAGGCGGCCGCCGGCAACCAGGGGACCCGTCCACAGGACCGGGTCTTCCTTGTCCTCCGGATCTTCCCATTGCTGCAACGGGGCGATCCAGCGGATGCGCCCGTCCTTGCGGGTCAGCGCCACGACCTGGGCGTCGTTGGTGGTGATGAAGATCCAGTCGCCGACCACGGCTGGCGTCGTGATCCCGCCGACATCCTGTTCCCAGATGCGCTGGCCGGAGCGGATGTCCACGGCCACCGTGCGGCCGGAATGGCTGACGGCATAGGCGACACCATCGGCGATGATGGGCAGGCCGCGAATGTCCGACAGGCCCGTCAGGTTCTCACCGCGGCGCAGGGCACCCAGGCTGTCCTGCCAGGACTGGCGCCCGTTCTCGACGCGCAGCGCGAACAGCTCGCCCGACGAATAGGGGACGATGACCGTGCCCCCTTCCACCGCCGCAGCAGATCCGCCCAGCAGCGCCGCCGACTCCAGGAAGCCGGTGTGGTACCATTGCAGGGTCCCGTTCTCGGCCGACAGCGCGATCAGCTGATTATCGACGGCCGAGACATAGACGCGACCGTCCAGTACCGTGGGGGCCGACCGAATCGGGCCGGCGATACGCCGCCGCCAGACCAGCTCGCCATTATCGGTGTTCAGCGCCACGGCCTCGCCGAAGCCGTTGGTGGCATAGACGCGGCCATCATGCACGGACACACCGCCGCCGAAGGCCTCGCCCTCCTGCTTCTCGCGCAGGATGTTGCGGGTCCAGATCGCCTTGCCGGACTTGGCATCCAGGGCATGCAGATCGTAATCGGTGTCCAGCACATAGACGCGGCCGCCGGCCACGACCGGACCCGCCAGCAGGCGCCGGCTGCTGTCCGATCCGCTGATCGAAATGCTCCAGGCCTTGGTCAGCGACCGGCCCAGGGCCACATGCCCCGGATAATGGGCGGGATTGCCGCCCGCCTGCGCCCATTCGGCATTGGCGACGGCATCGGGCAGCGTCACCTCGGTGGCGCTGACCTGCGGATCGACCTCCAGCTGCTGCTGAAGCTGCAGCACGGAGATGCGGTTGCCGCCCAGCTTGGGCGTATCATCATCGCTGTTGAACCAGTCGGTGATGCCGCAGCCCGAGAGCATCAGGCAGGCCAGCAGTGGGGCCGCGACCTTTGCTGCCAACGGATAGCGGCGACGGGACGGGGCGGCGGAACGGGTGGTGATGACCATTTTCTTCCTGGTTCCCGGACTTTATTTCGTCGCCGCGTAAAGGGCGGCCAATTCATTGGCGCGGGCGCGCAGCGCCTGCGGGGCGCCGGCATCCTCGGATGCTTCCTTGAACAGCCGGCCGGCCTCCGCCTTGTCGCCGGCCCGCACGGCCAGCAGGCCGGCGGTTTCCGACGCGGATGCCCGCCAGGCATTGCCCGTCTTCAGCAGCGGCTCCAGCCGGGTCCGCAGCGCCTTGACGTCGCCCGTATCCACCTGCTGCTGCACCGACAGAAGGGTTGCCAGATCCCGCAGGCTCTGGTCCGCGTCGGCACTGCCGGCCACCTGATCATAAAGCGCGATCGCCTGATCGGTCTCGCCATTGCGGGCGCGCAGGCCGGCCTCGTAAAGCCGGGCCAGAACGGCATGTCCGCCGCCCAGTTTGCCTGCGGCCTGGGACAGCGCCTCGGCGGCACCCTTGGTATCGGGCTGGGCGCCTTCGGCTTCCGGACGCAGCTTGGCCAGCGCCTCGCTCAGCACGGCGGTACGCTCCTCCATCCGGGTGGTGCGCCAATGCTTCCAGCCGACATTGCCGGCCGTGGCGGCGACGACCAGGACCGCGGCACCGACCACGATCCCGCCATACCGCTTCCAGAACTTCACGAACTGGTCGCGGCGGAGGTCCTCGTCAACTTCACGAAAGATATCGGACATACATCACCCTCGGCCGGTCGCCGATCCGCATGAATAAAGGGGGGCGATAGCAGACACCCCGCCGATGGTCAAGGCGGCTGCCCCCGCAAGCCCACCCCTTGCACGCCCTGGGGGCACAGAACAAGCGGTGGGATCAGACATCAACATACGATGCTTTCTGGCATTTGCAGGGCAAAAAGCAAAAAGGGCGGCCCCGGGACCGCCCTTTTCATCGCACCCATCATCACGCGGCGCCAAAATCGGGTGATGCAAAATCAGACCGGGGTGACCAGCGGCTCTATCGCCGGCAGGTCCAGCCAGTCGGCAGCCACCATGGCCTGCGTGCGGTTGCGCACGCCCAGCGCCTTGAAAATGGCGGTGATGTGGATCTTCACCGTTCCCACGGTCAGGTCCAGCGCCTCTGCAATCTCAAGATTGCTGCGGCCGGCGCGGATCATGGACAGGATTTCCCGCTGACGCGGCGTCAGCTGCTTGCCCGCATCCTCCCGGAAGAATCCCGCCGGAACGGGGCCGGCAACAGTCATCAGCGGCTCCCCGCCCGGACGCATGGCAACGACCGGCGGCACGAAGACGCCGCCGTCCCGCACAACTTCCAGCGCGCTGGACAATTCGTCGGCCACGTCGGAGCGGCGGACATAGGCGCGGGCACCTTCACCCAGCGCCGCCCGCATGCGGTCGGGATCATTGCCGCCGATGGCGATCAAAGGCACCTGCGGGCAATGCTGCACGAATTCCTTGATGGCACCGCGAACGGCCATGGCAATGGATACGATGCCGACCAGCGCCTCGGTCGGGTGCGCCCCCGCATAGCGGCGCAAGTCCGCTAAATCAGCCACTTCCTCGACCGTGTCCACCACGCCGCTGCGGCGCGCCAATTGCCGGACGCGAGTGACGAACGCGGCTTCATGATCGATCAGTATCAGACGCATTGTTTACAGGCCTCTAGGTTGAACCCGCAACCTGTCATGGATGCCGGTTACCAGATTTTCCCTACTATACACGAGCTTTCCGCTTCCTACAATTTTATGCAGCGCATCGCATGAAATTGGCAAGAGCCACGGAAAGGCACCCAATCAGCGCCGGGCGAAAAGCACCGGACGCCAATCGAAGTTACTACTCGATGGGTGTGCAGACATTGCAGTCATAACGGCCGCGCCAGCACCTCGGGTATCGACAGGAAATGTTTTGATGATGTCTCCTTGTATGTATCAACAACTTCCCTCAAAATTTTAGGAAATTATTAACAAATAGGCCGGAAACACATCGTCTCTCATGAATTTATAGCAAAACGCCGGAAATGTAATACCTCTGTAACGCACTATACGTCTGGATAGACACACGGCCGCATCGCACCGCGTGCATGGCGGCGGAGCAACAGGACCTCCCCTGCGCAGGCCTGCCACAAACAACATACTGGAATATGCCAGTTGTATCGCGCATATGCGGCCGACCCTGCAGACCGGACACACGCCGGGCTTCCGCCCGGCGTGTGTCGGATCGTCCGGAATGCTGTTATATGCAGGGACAGGTCAGGCGGTGATGCCGACCGAATCCGTCCGCGCATCGGAATTGGCCGGGGAAGACCCGTCAGCCTGGGCGATGCCGTTATTCATTGCCCAGATCGCGGCCTGGGTGCGGTTCACGGCGTTGATCTTGCGCAGCAGGCTCTTCAGATGGACCTTCACTGTTGCCTCGGTGATGCCCAGCGTGTTGGCGATGACCTTGTTGCTGTCCCCGCCGATCAGGCAGCGCAGGATCTGGGTCTCGCGCTGGGAAAGCCCCTTGCGCAGGGAAGCGATCTCCGTCGGCGGGGACTGCATCTGACCGGCCAGCAGCAGGTCAGCCAGATGGGTGGGGAATACCTTCTCCCCCGTCCGCACCAGCCGCAGGGACTGCGCCAGCGCATCGGCGGACATGTCCTTGATCAGATAGCCATTGACGCCGGCCTCCAGCGCCGCCGTCAGACGGCGGGCACACAGCCCGGTGGTCAGGATGACGATGTGGGCGTCGGGATGGCGCTGCCGCAGCGGCCCGACAGCAGCAAAGGCAGCCGGTTCCTGCCCGGGATCGATCAGGATCAGTTCGGCCGGCCCCAGATCGGCCGCCAGCATCTCGTCGACGCCGCAAAATTCCCCGACGACCCTGAATTCCACATCGGCCAGCAGTCGACCCAGCCCCTCACGGAACAGCTTGTTCATGTCGATCAGAATGACGGTCGGCTTTTCCATCTCAATTGCTCCTGCGCCTGACGGGACACCCCGGCGCGCCAACGCGCACCAGCAGGGGCGGCCCCTAAGAATGGCCATGTTCAACTGATTAGATCATAGTCTTCACAGAATGATAAGAACACCCATCGAACGCATTAACGCATATTCACTTTAGTCCTATACCAATATCACAGCCACTGAATTGCCAAATTCATGCCCGTCTTTTGACCATATCAGCCAAAAAATCCACCACATTTCAGATTCCCTGATTCATCCTCGGGCTTGGAATAGATCGATTAACGGAATTATTTAATTATAAATTTGATGAAATCATGGCACCTGTCGCCACTTACTAACACTACCTCCAATTGGAATTTAGGGCTTGATATGCATCAATATCATGATTGATATCGATCAAGCACATGGCGTTCACCGCACCGCAACATGGCGGTGGCGGGGTGCGCGCTCGATGGAATTGCGAATTTATGAGCCGCCATAAGGGGTTAACCCGAATGGGCATTCAGTTTGAAAATGGCGGATTCTTGGGGAGTTGGGCCGACCTGCGGCCAAATGTCTACCGGTGGCAACGAAAATGCCGACAGCCCCGTCAACGGGGCCGTCTTAACGCTTGCGTTTATGGTGCCACGGAGTCATATTGTGCATCGCAGCACGTTGTGCTGCTTGCCCTTATCGGGCGTTTCCTCCCTAAACTCAGGCCGCTCTTGTAGCGGCCTTTTCTTTTTTCGGCCTGCCACATCAGGAAGATTTGTTGCTTACGCAACAAGTTTCCTATTCCGCCCTGGGTGAGGACTATTTGTTTCAAATCGCCGGGACGGTCAAGCAGTTTTCTTCCGATTCATAAAAAAAAGTCGCAACTGCCGGCATTTTTACAGGGTCGGCATTTTGGCGCCTTTAATGAATCATTAACATTTCAAGGACTTGGGCGAAATCACCCCGCCAGCCCCTCCAGGATCGGGCAATCGGGCCTGTCGTCGCCCTGACAGCGATCGGCCAGTTGTTTCAGCGTGGCGCGCATGGATTGCAGCTCGGCAATCTTGCGGTCCAGCGTGTCGATATGATCAAGCGCCAGCTTCTTCACCTCGCAACTGCTGCGCCCGCGGTCGCGCCACAGGCGCAGCAGCCCGTCCAGATCCTCCAGTGAAAAGCCCAGGTCGCGGGCGTGGCGGATGAAACGCAGGGTATGGATGTCGGCCTGGTCATAGACGCGATATCCGGCCTCCGTCCGCACCGCCGACGGGATCAGGCCGATGCTTTCATAATGGCGGATCATCTTGGCCGACACGCCCGACGCCCGTGACGCTTCTCCGATATTCATGGGCCTCACCCTTCCCCGCCCGGACGCCAGCGGCGCAGCGTCAGGGCATTGGTCACCACACAGACCGACGACAGGGCCATGGCCGCGCCGGCAACCATGGGGTTTAACAGGCCGGCCATGGCCAGTGGCACCCCCACCAGATTATAGATGAAGGCCCAGAACAGATTCTGGCGGATCTTCACCACCGTGCGGCGTGACACGGCAATGGCGTCGGCCACCAGGGCCGGGTCGCCGCGCATCAGGGTGATGCCGGCCGCACGCATGGCCACATCGGTACCGGTGCCCATGGCGATGCCGACATCGGCCGCGGCCAGGGCCGGGGCGTCGTTGATGCCATCGCCCACCATGGCCACCACAAGGCGGCCGCCATCGCGCAGGCGGTTCAACGCCTCGCCCTTGTCCTGCGGGGCCAGTTCGGCCAGCACCTCGTCCACGCCCAGGCTGGCTGCCGCCGATGCCGCAGCCCCGGCATTGTCGCCGGTCAGCATGACGGTGCGCACGCCCATCGACCGCAGCCGGGCGATGGCGGCCGGGGCCGTCGGCTTGATGGCATCGCCAAAGGCCAGCAGTCCCAGCACCAGCCCGTCCCCCGCCAGATAGGACAGGGTGCGCCCCTGCGCCGCCAGGCCCCGCGCCACACTGTCCAGGGCCGCGACATCCACGCCGCGCTCTGCCATCAGCCGGGCATTGCCCAGCAGCAGGTCCCGGCCTTCCGCCCGCGCCTCCACCCCCAGGCCCGGCAGCGCGCGGATATCCGCGGCGGCGGGCACATTGGGCCGGGCCGTCAGCACGGCATGGGCCAGCGGGTGGGAACTGCCGGCCTGCACGGCGGCGGCCAGACGCAGCACCTCGTCCACCGAACCGCCCGGCACGGGCTGCACATGCGCCACGGCCGGCTTGCCGTCGGTCAGGGTGCCGGTCTTGTCGAAGGCGACCACGTTGATGTCGCGCGCCCGCTCCAGCGCCTCGGCATCGCGGATCAGGATGCCGGCGCGCGCGGCCGTGCCGGTGCCGACCATCAGGGCCGTGGGCGTGGCCAGCCCCAGCGCACAGGGGCAGGCGATGACCAGGACAGACACGGCATTGATCATCGCCGTCTCCACGCCCGCCCCCGCCAGCAGCCATCCGGCCAGCGTCAGCAGCGCCAGCACCAGGATGGCGGGCACGAACACGGCGCTGACCTTGTCGACCAGCCGCTGGATGGGGGCCTTGGCCGCGCCCGCCGCCTCCACCATGCGAATGATGCGCGACAGGGTGCTGTCGGCGCCCAGCGCCTCGGCCTGCACGGCGATGAACCCGTCCAGGTTGGTCGACCCGCCGGTCACCCTGGCACCGGGCCCGCGCGACACGGGCAGGCTTTCCCCCGTGATCAGGCTTTCATCCAGATGGGTCTGCCCCTCCAGGATGGTGCCATCCACGGGCACCGCCTCCCCGCCGCGGACCAGCACCACATCGCCGCGCCGCAGCCGGGCCAGCGGCAGCATCCGCTCGCCTTGCTCCCCACGCACACGCGCCACCTGCGGGCGCAGCGCCATCAGCGCCTCGATCGCCTCTCCGGTGCGGCGCTTGGCCCGCCCCTCCAGCCAGCGCCCCAGCAGCAGCATGGCGATGATAACGGAGGAGGCTTCATAATATAGGTGCGGCACATGCCCCGGATGGGCGTTGATCAGCATCCATCCCGACAGGCCCCACCCTGCCAGCGTACCCAGCACCACCAGCACATCCATGCTGGCCGCCCCGTGGCGCAGGGCATTCCACGCCCCGGCATAGAAGGGCCAGCCCAGCCCGAACTGCACCAGGCTGCCCAAAGCCAGTTGGGCCAGCGGCGGCAGCGCCGGCCCGCCAAGCATGGGCAGCAGCAGCGGCAGCGACAACAGGATGGCCCCCGCCGCCCGCACGCCTTCCCCGCTGCCATCCGTCGTCGCGGCATGGTGATGGGCGGCGTGGTCATGCCGGACAGGGGCGTCGGCTGCGGTCCCGCCGATCTCGCACGCCTCACCGTCGGGACCGGGCTGGCCGCCACCCGGCGGCCCCCCGTCCCCGTCATCGGCGACGCCATAGCCCGCCCCCACGACCGCGGCGACCAGATCGTTGCGGTCGATGCCGGCGGCATCGATCAGGGCGACGCTGGTCGCCTGGGAGATTTTCACATCGATCACGCCGGGCACAGCCCGCAGCGCCTTTTCCACGCGCCCCACACAGCCGGCGCAGCGCAGACCCGTCAGTTTCAGGCGCAGCGGCTCCACCTGCGGGGTGAAGCCGGCATCGGTCACCGCCTTGACCACTGCCGCCGGCATGGCCTGATCGGCATTATCGGCGGGCGTGACCAGCACCCGGGCCCCGGCCAGATTGACGGTGACCGACGCCACCCCCTTGACCTGTCCCACGACCTTTTCAATCCGTCCCGCGCAGGACGCGCAACGCATGCCCTGGACGGGCAGGGAAATCACAGCGGACGACATCATTCTGCTCCCGTTGGCGCCGCTGGGGCGCCCTGTGGCGAATGGCCGGAAAACATATGGGCGACCCACGGCCCCTTGGCATTGACCTGAGGCAAAGCGGTCGCCCTGCCGGCAACGTCCTCCCTTTCTGAACCTTCCCATGATGGGAAGGTCAAGGACAAAAAAAAGACCCTGTCGCCACGGAACGACAGGGCCTTCAAGGCGGGAACTTCTGGGAGGGAAACAACAGAAGATGTTGCTGAAGATGACTATAGGGACCGGGGGTTAGTGATTGGTTAATGGCCCCCGGTGTCAACGCCTGTCTGCACTGCGTCCGGCGCACGCTTCCGCCTATATACCCATGCCGGATACCTTTCCTCCGTCCCGGCGATGCGCTATCACCGCCGCCCCAGATGCTGTTTCAAGGTCCGTTCCGCATGTTGTCCATCGCCCATCGCATCGCTCAGGAACTCGCCGTCCGCCCCGCCCAGGTGGAAGCGGCGGTTGGCCTGCTGGATGAAGGCTCCACGGTCCCCTTCATCGCCCGCTACCGCAAGGAAGTGACGGGTGGCCTGGACGATACGCAGCTGCGCAATCTGGAAGAACGCCTGCGCTACCTGCGGGAGATGGAAGAACGCCGCACCACCATCGTTGCCAGCATCAATGAACAGGGCAAGATGACGCCCGAGCTGCAAAAGCAGATCGAGGACGCCGACACCAAGACCCGCCTGGAAGACCTGTACCTGCCCTACCGCCCCAAGCGCCGGACCAAGGCGATGATCGCGCGCGAGGCCGGGCTGGAACCGCTGGCCGACGGGTTGCTGTCCAACCCCGCCCTGTCGCCGGAAGCCGAAGCCGAACGTTTCGTTTCCGCCGACAAGGGTGTGGCCGATGTGAAGGCAGCATTGGAAGGCGCGCGTTCCATCCTGGTGGAACGGATGGGAGAGGATGCGGGCCTGGTCGGCCGCCTGCGCGATTTCGCCCAGACCCAGGGCAAGGTCGCCTCCGTTCTGGTGGAAGGCAAGGCTGAGGAAGGCGCCAAGTTCAGCGACTATTTCGATTTCAGCGAGCCCTTGGGCAAGATGCCCTCGCACCGCGCCCTGGCCCTGTTCCGGGGCCGCGCCGCCGGCATCCTGGACCTGAAGCTGGCCGTGGGCGATGAACCGCTGCCCGGCCAGCCGCACCCGGCCGAAGGGCTGATCGCCGCCGCCTTCCGTATCCAGGATCGGGGCCGCCCGGCCGACCGCTGGCTGGCCGATTGCTGCCGTTGGGCCTGGAAGACCAAGATCTCCCTGCATCTGGAACTGGACCTGCTGAACGTCCTGCGGGAAAAGGCGGAGGATGAGGCCATCCACGTTTTCGGCCGCAATCTGAAGGATCTGCTGCTGGCCCCGCCGGCCGGGCAGCGCGCCACGCTGGGCCTGGACCCCGGCATCCGCACGGGCGTGAAGGTGGCCGTGGTCGATGCCACGGGCAAGCTGCTGGACACGGGCGTCGTCTATCCCCATGAACCGCGCCGCGATTGGGAAGGTTCGCTGGCCGCCCTGGCCGCCCTGGTGAAGCGCCACAATGTCGACCTGATCGCCATCGGCAATGGCACGGCCAGCCGGGAAACGGACAAGCTGGCCGCCGACCTGATCGCGCGCCTGCCCGATGTGAAGCTGACCAAGATCATGGTGTCCGAAGCCGGTGCGTCAGTCTATTCCGCGTCCGAAGTGGCGGCGCTGGAATTCCCCAAGCTGGATGTCAGCTTGCGTGGCGCCGTCTCCATCGCGCGCCGCCTGCAGGACCCGTTGGCCGAACTGGTGAAGATCGACCCCAAATCGATCGGCGTCGGCCAGTATCAGCATGATGTCAGCCCGGCCAAGCTGTCCCGCGCCCTGGATGCCGTGGTCGAGGATTGTGTGAACGGCGTGGGTGTGGACCTGAACACGGCGTCGGTGCCGCTGCTGGCCCGCGTGTCGGGCCTGTCGGAAACGGTGGCCAAGAATGTCGTCGCGTTGCGCGATGAAAAGGGCGCCTTCCGCTCGCGCCGGCAATTGCTGGACGTGCCGCGCCTGGGGCCCAAGGCCTTTGAACAGGCGGCGGGCTTCCTGCGCATCCGCGACGGGGAAAACCCGCTGGACGGCTCGTCGGTCCACCCGGAAGCCTACCCGGTGGTGGAACGCATCCTGAAGAAGACGGGCCGTCCGTTGGCCAAACTGATCGGCGATGTCGGCTTCCTGCAATCGCTCGATCCGGCCGACTTCACGGATGACAAGTTCGGCATCCCCACGGTGACCGACATCCTGAAGGAACTGGAAAAGCCCGGCCGCGATCCGCGCCCGGAATTCAAGACCGCCACCTTCAAGGACGGGGTGGAGGAATTGAAGGACCTTCAGCCCGGCATGGTGCTGGAAGGGGTGGTGACCAACGTCACCGCCTTTGGCGCCTTCGTCGATGTCGGCGTGCATCAGGACGGGCTGGTCCATATCAGCCAGCTGTCGCACAGCTTCGTGAAGGACCCGCATACGGTTGTTAAGGCCGGTGACATCGTGAAGGTCAAGGTTCTGGAAGTGGACCTGAAGCGCAAGCGCGTGGCCCTGACCATGAAGCTGGACGAACGTCCCGCCCCGGCCAAGCCCGCCCAGGGCGGCCCGGATCGCCGTGATACCCGCCCGGACCAGCGCCGCGACGACCGGCGCGGTCCGCCGCCCGCCCGGACCAGCGCCCCGCCCCCGCCGCCCAGGAAGCCCGCCGCACCGGCCCCCGCACCGGCCGACAGCGCCTTTGCCGCCGCCTTCGCGGCCGCCAAGGCCAAGGGCAAGCGCTGACGCCCGCTTTCCGCCGCAATCCCGTTGAATAACCCGATCGGGGTTATTCAACGGGGGCGGGCAGCATGCGGATCGGCGCACGGGTTTCAGGGCTGCTGGCCCTGCTGCTGCTGGCCGGCTGTGCGGACATACCGCCGCCCGGCCCGCCCCCGCCACCCACGGCCGTGGATAACGGCCAGGGCAGCGAGCATGGCAATTACCCGACGTTTGAGACGGGGGAGATGCATAACAGCCCGCAAGGCCCCTGCCCCGTCTATGCCTGGGACCGGCCACTGACCGGCGGGCGGCAGGTGATCCGCTATCTCTCCGCCGCCTGCCCCTATCCGGGCCGGCCGGGCTTTGTGCGCATGGTCGACCTGGGCTCCGTGATCATTCCCTTCACGAAAAGCCCGCTGGCGACCTTCGTGCCCGAACCGGTCCCCACCTACCCCGTCACCCCGCCGCCGCCCAAGGTCACGGTGCAGGTCACGCCCCTGAAACCACCGACCAAGAAGAAGTGATCCCAAACTGCGGAGGGGTTGCCCTTCAGCAGTTTGGAGGCTGGCGACCGCCAGCCCGGCGCACATGCGCTCGCCAAGCCAAGCCCGCGGATGCGGGCGCCCGGCGCTTGAGGGAACATGAAATCCATCCCGACAGGCTGGGTTGCGCGAAACGGCGATGGTTGGGTTTGACAGGGGCCCGTTGATCCCCTATACCCCCCGCATTCCTGGGAAGGCGGGTGCCGAGCATTTGGCGCCCCGTCCCCGTATTTGCCGTTTGCGGCGAAGGACGGGGAACTACCGGGACAACAGCGCCGGTCATGCGGATCGGCATAAACGGAGTTCGTTATGAGCAAGCGTCAAGAAGCCAAGTACAAGATTGACCGCCGCTTGGGCGTGAACCTGTGGGGCCGCGCCAAGTCCCCGGTCAACAAGCGTGAATATGGCCCCGGCCAGCATGGTCAGCGCCGCAAGAAGCCGTCGGACTTCGGTCTGCAGCTGATGGCCAAGCAGAAGCTGAAGGGCTATTACGGCAATATCGGTGAGAAGCAGTTCCGCAAGCTGTACCAGGAAGCCGTTCGCCGCAAGGGTGACTCGGGCGAGAACCTGATCCAGCTGCTGGAGCGCCGCCTGGACGCCGTCGTCTATCGCATGAAGTTCGCCCCGACCCCGTTCTCGGCTCGCCAGATCATCAACCATGGCCACATCCTGGTGAACGGCAAGCGCGTCAACATCCCCTCCTATCAGGTGAAGGATAACGACGTGGTCGAGGTTCGCGCCAAGGCCAAGAACTTCGCCCTGATCATGGAATCCATCCAGTCGAACGAGCGCGACTTCCCGGATTACGTGACCGTCGACACCGGCAACTTCAAGGGCACCTACCTGCGCGCCCCGAACCTGACCGACGTTCCGTACCCGACCCAGATGGAACCGAACCTGGTCGTCGAATTCTATTCGCGCTAAGTCCGGTCGCCTTCGGGCAACAGATCAGGTCGCGTCCTTCGGGACGCGGCCTTTTTTGTGCCCGCATTGTCCCGATTTTCAGGACAATAAATCGCGACCAGCGCGCATTGTCGCAACGGTTCGGCGGGCGTACTTTCGGTTTCAAGAGACGACGGCGCCGATGCCGGCGCCCTTCACCGAAATCCCGAAAGGAACCCCATCATGAATACGCTGATCGCCAACAATGCCAAGTATCTGCCCGTTGCCGGCCGCGTTCTGCTGGCCGCCATCTTCATCTCCTCGGGCCTGTCGAAGGTGACGGGCTGGGATGGCAGCCTCGCCTATATCGAAAGCGCCGGCGTGCCCCTGCCCTCCACCCTGCTGCTGCTGGCCGCCATTGCGACCGAACTGGTGGGCGGTGCCTTCATCGTCGCGGGTTTCCAGACGCGGGCCGCAGCCTTGGTCCTGGCCGGCTTCTCCCTGGTCACGGGCGCCCTGTTCCATAATTACTGGGCCGTGACGGATGCGCAGATGGCTTATTTCCAGTCGATCATGTTCTGGAAGAACGTGTCGATGGCCGGCGGCTTCCTGGTGCTGGCCGGTTCCGGCGCGGGCGCCCTGGCCGTCGACAATCTGACAGCCGCCGCCCCCCTGGCCGCCAAGCGCGCCTGATCCAGCGGCATCGCCACAACAAAATGGCCGCCCCATCGCTGGGGCGGCCATTTCCATGACGTCCTGAAAGGATAGGATCAGGCGGCGTCGGCGAAGGCCACGCCCTTGTCACGCAGCAGATCCTGCAGCTCGCCCGTCTCGTACATCTCGCGCACGATGTCGCAACCGCCCACGAACTCACCCTTCACATAAAGCTGCGGGATGGTCGGCCAGTTGGCGAATTCCTTGATGCCCTGGCGCAGGGCCGGATCGACCAGAATGTCGATGCCCTTGAACTTGACGCCCAGGTGGCTCAACACCTGCACCACAGCGGCGGAGAAGCCGCATTGCGGGAACACGGGCGTCCCCTTCATGTACAACACGACGTCATTGTCGGCGATATCGCGCTTGATGCGCTCGGCAACCGTCTGGTCCATCTGTCACTCTTCCTCAAGTCCCGTCGCCTGCCCACCCCAGCGGTGCCGCGACAAATCTTCCGACATATAGCGCTGAACGGTATCCCTTAACAGGGGGTTCGTTCGGCCAGCAAATCAGGCATGCTTGGCGGCCCAAACAGTCACACGGATGAAACAGGCAAAATCCGATCTCGCTTCGGCCCTCAATTGATGCGAGGGGGCGCATGGAGTCTCCATTCTGGAATATTGACCCGCACCAACCTCTTCTGGACCTTAACAGCAATCTCCGGCGGCAATCCCGCAACAAACTCATCGTATCGATCTTCAGTCTGCATCTTGATATAGGGAGTTTTTGCGAACATCTTCTTCATCATATCCTCGTGGCTCTTGACAGCGATCTGTCCCTGGAACGCCAAGCCGTCTAATTCTCCCAAATACGAGATCACAATATGGCCGATGTAAATCCATTCCCCAGGCCCCACCTCAAAACCAATTATCCGGTCTGGACGCTTTAATACTTTTTCAACTAACTTCCCGTCTTCGGTAACTACATGGACAGTGTATTCCTTCTCCTCAGGTATCTTTAACCCATCAAGAAATTGCCATGACTCAGTGCCATCTTTATTATGAACCCAGGCCCACATCCAGCCATAACGCCCCGGTGGCAAACCGTATTTATCGACTACGTTTGAGCCGACGATGTATCGGGAACGACGGGCATCAGGGCGCCAAATTGGGATGGATGCCGCATCTGTGCCATTTGAGAAATCAAACGCAGCTTCGTCGACCACAGACCGCGCGTCAGGCGCAATCTCGACAGTCATGAAAACCACCGACTTTGTTGGATCAGCCAATGCGTCGGCAGTGGGTATATTCAAATACCCATCTGCCGACCGGTCGGCTGCCTTGACTATGCCGCAATAGAAAATGAGCAAGCAAACTAACGGATACGCGTAACAGGCCTTTGGAAACAAGTTACGCGTGCTCATGATACGCTCCCCCTGTCACACCTTCGGCACCGCCGTGGTCAGCATCAGCGCGTGCAACTCGTTGCCCATACGACCTTTAAGGGCAGCATACACCAATTGATGCTGGGCCACACGGGTCTTTCCCTTGAAGCTCGGGCTTTCCACATAGGCCGCGTAATGGTCGCCATCGCCGCGCAGGTCGTCGATGCGGACGATGGCGTCGGGGAACGCCTCGCGCAGCAGGGCCTCGATTTCGGATGCGTGCATCGCCATGGGTCGGGTCCTCTCACAAATTGGGGCCCCTTCAACCGTCACCCCGGCGCAGGCCGGGGTCCAGGATCATAGAGCAAGGTGCTCGGGACTCTGGACCCCGGCCTGCGCCGGGGTGACGGAAGAGAGAGCGGTAAGGGTCTTACCCCACCTTGCCATTCATATAGTTCGGCAGCCAAGCCTCGTTCGCTTCAATCAGGTCCGCGACCGAAATAATGGCGCCCGAAGCCCCCGTCAGGGCGTCGCCGCCCACGGTGCCGATGCGGGAGAGCGTGACGCCGGCCTCGGCGGCCTTGGTCTCCACCGCGTCCAGATCGGCCGGCTTGACGGTCAGGACGTAGCGGCCCTGATCCTCACCGAACAGCTCCGCCACATGCCAGCCATCCAGGCCGGACAGGTCCGCCCCCTTGGTCCCGGCCATGGCCATTTCGGCCAGCGCCACCTGCAGGCCACCATCCGACACGTCATGCGACGCGGTGATCAGGCCGGCCTGGATGGCATCGCGCACGAAGGTGCCGTGACGCTTTTCCGTTTCCAGATCAACCGCTGGCGCCGGACCTTCCTCCAGCCCCAGAATTTCGCGCAAATACAGGCTCTGGCCCAGATGCCCCTCGGTCTCACCGACCAGCAGGATGATGTCGCCATCATTCTTGAAGCCCAGACCCACGGCCTTGAAGCCGTCGGCCAGCAGGCCCACGCCGCCCACCGTCGGGGTCGGCAGGATGCCCACGCCGTTGGTTTCGTTGTACAGCGAGACATTGCCCGACACGACCGGGTAATCCAGCACGCGGCAGGCCTCGGCCATGCCTTCGACGCAACCGGCGAACTGCCCCATGATCCGGGGCTTTTCGGGATTGCCGAAATTCATGTTGTCGGTGATGGCCAGCGGCAGGGCGCCGACGGCCGACACGTTGCGATAGCTCTCGGCCACGGCCTGACGCCCGCCCTGCACCGGGTCGGCGAAGCAGTAGCGCGGGGTCACGTCGGACGACAGGGCCAGCGCCTTGTTCGTGCCATGCACGCGCACAACCGCCGCATCGGCCTGACCGGACAGGAAGCGGGTATCCGCCCCCACCTGGCTGTCATATTGCTGCCAGATCCAGCGCTTGGAGGCCAGATCGGGGCAGGCGACCAGCTTGGTCAGGATCTCGCCCAGCGACAGATCCTCCGGCCACAGCTCATCCTCGTCCAGGTCGAGCGGGTCCTGGGCCGGCGTCTCTTCCGTCGGGCGATGGTACAGCGGTGCCGCGTCGAACAGCGGGGCCAGTTCCAGGTCGCAATAGGTGTCGCCGTTCATCTTCAGGACGAAACGGCCCGTGTCGGTCAGATGGCCGATCACGGCGAAATCCAGTTCCCACTTCTCGAAGATGGCACGGGCCACGTCTTCGGAACCGGGCTTCAGGATCATCAGCATGCGTTCCTGGCTCTCCGACAGCATGATCTCATAGGGGGTCATCCCCGTCTCACGCTGCGGCACCTTTTCCAGATGCAGCTCGATCCCCAGACCACCCTTGCCCGCCATTTCGACGGAGGAGGACGTCAGGCCGGCGGCCCCCATGTCCTGGATGGACTGGATGGCGTCGGTGTTCATCAGCTCCAGGCACGCCTCGATCAGCAGCTTTTCCGTGAACGGATCGCCGACCTGCACCGTGGGGCGCTTGGCCTCGCTATCCTCGGTGAACTCGGCCGAGGACATGGTGGCGCCATGGATGCCGTCGCGGCCCGTCTTGGACCCGACATAGACCACGGGGTTACCGACGCCGGCCGCCTTGGAATAGAAAATCTTGTCCTGGTCGGCGATGCCAACGGTCATGGCATTGACCAGGCAATTGCCATTATAGGCCTTGTGGAAATTGGTCTCGCCGCCCACGGTGGGCACGCCGACGCAATTACCGTAATGGCCGATGCCCGACACGACGCCAGCGACCAGCTGGCGGGTCTTGGAATGGCCCGGCTCGCCAAAGCGGAGCGCGTTCAGGTTGGCGATGGGGCGCGCGCCCATGGTGAACACGTCGCGCAGAATGCCGCCCACGCCCGTCGCCGCCCCCTGGAAGGGCTCGATATAGGACGGGTGGTTATGGCTTTCCATCTTGAAGATGGCGGCCTGATTGTCGCCGATATCGATGACGCCGGCATTCTCGCCCGGACCGCAGATGACCCAGGGGGCCGTGGTCGGGAACTTCTTCAGCCAGACGCGCGACGACTTGTAGGAGCAATGCTCCGACCACATCACGGAATAGATGCCCAGCTCGGTGAAGGTCGGCTGACGGCCGACGATCTCCAGCAGACGGACATATTCATCGGCCTTGATGCCATGTTCGGCGGCAAGCTGCTCGGTGACGACGGGTTCCTTGCGGGCGCTCACGACAGGGCCTCCACCAGGCTATCGAAGAAGGCACGGCCATCAATATTGCCGTGCAGCGGATCAAAGGCGCGTTCGGGATGCGGCATCATGCCCAGCACGTTGCGCTCAGCGTTGAAGATGCCGGCAATGTCGTTGGTGGCACCGTTCGGGTTGGCCTGATCGGCCGTCTGGCCCGGCAATGCTGCATAGCGGAACGCCACCAGCCCTTCGCCTTCCAGACGCTTCAGCGTCTCGGCGTCGGCGACATAGTTACCCTCGCCATGGCCGACCGGAATGCCGATCACCTGGCCCTTGGCGTATTTACGGGTAAAGTCGCTGTCGTTGTTCTCAACGCGCAGGCCGACCGTGCGGCACACGTACTTCAGCGACTGGTTCCGGATCAGGGCGCCGGGCAGCAGGCCCGCCTCCGTGATGATCTGGAAGCCGTTGCAGATGCCGACGACGCGCACACCCTTGGCGGCGCGTTCCTTCACCACCTTCATGATGGGCGAATGGGCGGCCATGGCCCCACAGCGCAGATAATCGCCATAGGAGAAGCCGCCAGGGACGGCGATGACATCGACGTCCGGCAGGTCATTGTCCTTGTGGAAGGCCATGTGGGGCTTCGTGCCGGAAGCCTGTTCCAAGGCAACCGCAATGTCGCGGTCGCAGTTGGAACCAGGGAAGACGATGACGGCGGACTTCATCCCGCAAACCCGTTCCGTTGGTGGAGGGAAGGCGGCGGACCGTCACCGGGACGGCCCCCCGATGCGGCCGGAACCTAATGCCGACGCCCGTCCAATGCAAGGTCGGGGGTCCCCCGATGCGGCCATGGCAGGGCGGCGTTATCGGTGGGTGGGGCGCCCGCCGTCACGGACGCCCCACCCCGCACCCTCACTTCTTCCCGAACACCTTCTGGAAGAACTGCGCCTGCGCCATGCTGGCCACGAACTGGTTCGACTTCTTCTTGAAGCCGTGCCCTTCATCCATGGCCAGCACATAGCCGACATCGCCGCCATTCTTGCGGATGGCCGCCACCATCTGCTCTGCCTCGCCCACCGGCACGCGCGGATCGTTGAAGCCCTGGATGACCAGCATGGGCTTGGTGATCTTCGACGCATTGGTCAGGGGAGAAATCTTCTGCAGGAATGCCCGCATCTCCGGATCGCGCTCATCGCCATATTCCGGACGGCGCAGGTCGCGGCGATATTCGGCCGTGGCCTCCAGGAAGGTGATGAAGTTGGAAATGCCGACCGTGTCGGCGCCACCGGCCAGCTTGTCATTGTAATGGGTCATGGCGGCCAGCGTGGCATAGCCGCCATAGGAACCGCCGGCCACGACGACCTTATCCTTGTCCAGATCGGGCTGGGTGGCGATCCAGTCGATCAGGGCGCCGATATCCTTGATGCTGTCCTCGCGCTTGAAGCCGTTATCCAGGCCCAGATAGGTCTTCCCGTACCCGTCGGACCCGCGGATATTGGGCAGCAGCACGGCCGCCCCCAGCTCATTGGCCCAGAACTGCACCGTGGCGCTGAAATTGGGCCGGCTCTGCCCTTCCGGACCGCCATGGATCAGCATGATGACGGGCAGCTTGCCCGTGGCATTCTTCGGCTTGAACAGAAAGGCGGGGATCTGCCGCGCCTTGCCGTCCACCTGATCAAAGGTCGGGAACTGCACCAGGGAGGCGTCGGCGAAATTGGCCGTGTTCAGGCCGCCCACCTCACTCTTGGTCCATTGCTCGACCTTGCCCTTGTCCAGGTCGATGACATAGACGTCGGCGGGGGCGGTGGGCGTGGTCAGGGACAGGCCCAGCTTCTTGCCATCGGGGCTGAAGGACACCCCACCGATGATCCCCTTGGGCAGGTCGGGCAGCCTCAGCGGCTTCAGGCTCTTGGCGTCGATCAGGCGCAGCGTGGACCAGCCGCCCTCGTTCAACAGATAGGCCAGCTTGCCACCGTCATGCGACAGGGCGGCCCCTTCGACGTCCCAGGGATCGTCGGCCGTGATCCATTTGGTCGTGCCCGACGCCAGATCATGCAGGCCCAGGCGCTTGAACTCCCCTTCCTCGTCTGACGTCAGGAACACGCCCTTGCCATCGGCGGTGAAGCCGACACCGGAAAGGGCGATATTGTCCTTGCCCGGCATGATTCGGGTCAACTTGCCTGTGCCCGTCTCTACCACCGAAAGGGTGGATTTGGTGATGGACACATATTGCCCGACCAGCAGTTTGCTATCGTCCTGTGAGAAGGCGACGGCCCCCCACGACCCGGTCTGCGCCACCAGCGGGGCAACCGTGGCGGCATCCTTCAGCCCGCCGACATAGACATCGGTATTCTTGCCGTCGCGGCGCGTGCTGGAAAAGGCGAAACGGTCGCCCTTGTGGTTCCAGACCAGCCCCTGGTTGCGCGACTTGCCGTCGGTGACCAGGGTGGTCTTGCCCGTGGCCGTATCCAGGTGGAAGTACTGGAAATATTCCGACCCGCCCTTGTCCCAGCTATAGACCAGATCGGTCGATCCCTTGGCGGGGCTGAATTCGGCGCTGGTGATCGGCTCGTCGGCGAAGGTCAGCTGCTGGCGCGCCATCATCGGGCCGGCGACCAGATGCAGCTGCGACGTCTCCCCGAAGCGGGTGGTGATCAGGATGCCCCTGCCGTCGGGCGTCCAGCCCAGCAGGCTGGCCGAACGGGCGGCCAGATATGCCGACAGCCGCTCACCCAGTGCGGCATCGACGGCCGGCACATTCTCCGTGGCGATATTGCCGTTCTGTATCCGCTCCACCTTGGGCGGCGCGGCGCTCTGGGCCATGGCGGGCGTCAGCCCCGCCAGACAAAGAACCAGCGCCAGCGCGGTGCCGCGCGTGAAATGTCCGATAGTTGCCACGTCCCTGTCCTTGTGCTTGGGGCCCTATTCCGGGCGATTGCTGCGGAACGCAGCGTAGGGCTGCGTTCGCCACGGGTCACGATCTGAAATCATCCAGATACAAATCTCCGGCAAGGTTAACGCCCCAACCGGACCAGCAAAGGGAACACACCGCATGGCCGCCGCCCAGGAAACCGCCCTGATCGTCATCGATGTCCAGAATGGCATCATGCCCGCCGGCGAGGGGGAACGGTTCGACGCCGCCAACAAGGCGCTGGATGCCGTCGTCGACCGTCTGGCCGACCTGCAGGCCCGCGCACGGGCTGCCGGCGTCACCCTGATCCATGTGCAGCATGACGCGCCCGACGGTCACCGCCTGGCCAAGGGCACACCCGGCTGGGAAATCCGCGCCGAACTGACCCCGCAGCCGGGTGAGACGGTCATCCACAAGCAGACCTGCGACAGCTTCCTGGACACGCCCCTGGAATCGGTGCTGCGCGATGGTGGCATCAGGCGCCTGATCATCGGCGGCTGCATGACGCCGTTCTGCATCGACACGACCGTGCGCAGCGCCATCGCCCATGGCTATGATGTCACCCTGGTTGGCGACGGTCACACCACCTGTGACATGGGCGGCCTGACCCTCGACCAGATCATTGCCCACCACAACACGGTCCTGGGCTGGTTCGGCACCGCCACCCACAAGGTAACGGTGAAGAACGCCGCCGACGCGCTTTGACGCAGGGGGCGACGGGCAGATAGTCATATGGCGAAATTCATTCTATGGTTGCCGACACAAGCGACACCAGGGATGGATCATGCTGGCAGCGGAACATTTCGACCGGATCGTTGATTTCCTGCACAAGATCGGGCTGCTGCTGGAGGTGGGCCCGTTCGGAACGGAAGGGTTCCTGCCCGGCATCACCATCCGCCAGGGCGTGATGCGGGTCGATCCGGCCCATATCTATGTTTCCGGTGACCTGCTGCACGAAGCGGGTCACATCGCCATCGTGCCGGCACGGCTGCGTCCCGCCCTGGGGGATAATCTGGAAACCAGCCTGCGCGACGCCATGGCGGGGGATGCAAACGACCCGGTGGCGGCGGCCGCCCTGACCCATACGGAGATCATGGCCACCGCCTGGTCCTATGCCGCCCTGAAGGCCCTGGACCTGCCGCCGGAAACCATTTTCTTCGCCGGCGGCTATCGGATGAATGCTGAACAGCAGGCGCGTTTTCTGACCTTGCTGGAAGGCGGGAACCAGTTCGGCATCCTGCACCTGGCCCATGCCGGCATGACAGGCCCCTGCGGCATGATGGCCATGATGTACCAGAACGGGCTGCCCCCCTTCCCCGCCATGACGCGGTGGCTGCAGGCCTGATTCTTCTTACCAGCCGCCCGTCCGGATCCATTCCTCCATCTGGGCCATGCGATCCGCACCCCAGAACGGCTCCCCATCGACGAAAAAGAAGGGGGCGCCGAAGACGCCATGGGAAATGGCCTTCTCCGTCTCTTCGCGCAGGCGTTCCTTCACCGCCGGGTCGCCCAGGCCCTGTTCCACGGCATCGCGGTCCAGCCCCAGACTGGCCGCCACATCCAGGACATTCTCCGGCAGGGCCATGTCGCGACCTTCGGCCCAATGGGCGTGGAACAGGGCGCGGGCCAGGGCTGCGGGGCTATGTTCCCCTCCCGCCCGGTCCAGCCAGTAGACGGCGCGCGCCGCCGCAACAGAGGCGAAGATGGATGGCAATGGCTGGTGCAGCGGCACGCCCAGCCTGCGGGCGCAGCGCGGTACGTCATGGCGCAGGTAATCGCCCTGCAGCGGCTTGTTCAGGTTGGGCACCCCGCCCGTCGCCTTGAACACCGCCCCCAGCAGGATGGGCCGCCACTTGACGGGCCGCCCCACCCGGTCTGCCAGCGCATCGATCTGCGTGGCGGCCAGATAGGCGTAGGGAGAGGAAAAGTCGAAATAGAAATGGATCAGTCCGTTCGACATGGTCTCTCCTTCGGATCGGGGGCGTCACCAGGGAATGCGGCGACCGTCATAGGCAATATAGGCACCATTGTCGGCCGCCGTCGCCGATGCGATGACCTGGCGCAATCCGGCGGCGGAATCGGTGGGCAGGACGGGCGCGTTGGGCCCGCCCATTTCCGTCTGCACCCAGCCCGGATGCAGCAGCAGCAGCGTGAACCCTTCCTTGCCCCAGGCCAGCGACAGGCAGTGGATGCCCATGTTCACGGCCGCCTTGGATGCGCGATAGGTGACATAGCCGCCGGTATTTTCGGTGATGGAGCCCAGCACGCTGGACAGGGTGGCGATCTTGGCACCCGGCACCAGATGCGGCTTCATGGCCTGGGCCACCAGCACGGGCGCCAGGGCATTGACCTTCATCGTCTCCAGCCAGGCTTCGACATCGATATGCTCGGCCGACTGGGCTGGCAGATCGGGGCCGATGACGCCGGCATTGTTGATCAGCAGGTCGACCTTGGTACCCGCGAACCCGCCTGCGAAGTCCTTGATGGAGGCCGGATCGGCCACGTCCAGCGCGCGGACATCGGCCCCCAGCGCCCGCAGCTTGTCGGCCCCGGCCGGGTCGCGCACACCGGCGATGACGGTCCAGCCATCGGCGATATACTGGCGGGCCATTTCAAGCCCGATGCCGCGCTTGGCACCGGTGATGACGACGGTCGGCATGGGCGCAACTCCTGTCAGGGAACGGGATAAGCCGGGGGACAGCGATCAGGACGCCAGCGCCCCCCTCAGGGCAGCCATATTGGCATCCCCGGTGGCACAGAAAACCACCCGATCCAGCGTATCCGCGTGCCGGGCGACGAAATCACGCACCGTATCGACCGCGATGCGGGCCGCCAGTTCCTTGGGGAAACGATAGGCACCGGTGGAAATGGCGGGAAAGGCGATGGACCGCGCCCCCTTCTCCACCGCCAGATCCAGGGCCCGGGCATAGCAGCGGGCCAGGACCTTGTCCTCCCCCATCTTGCCCGTAACATAGACGGGACCGACGGCATGGACGACCCAGCGCGCTTTCAGGCCGAAGCCCGGTGTGATGGCGGCATCGCCGCGCCCCACCGGGTCCAGCGCCGTGGCGGCGGCGAACAGGTCGGGGCCCGCTGCCTCATGGATGGCACGCGATACGCCCGTACCGCCCCCCAGGCCGGGGGCGGCGGCATTGACGATGACATCCACATCCAGGGCCGTGATATCGCCCTGATGCACCAGCAATTCCGTCACGGGACGTCCCTTCAGATCGCGTAGGCCAGCGTGGCGGTACGGCCGCCATCGCTGACGGTCAGGCCCGATGACATCACCCGCATGATCTCCAGCCCGCGACCCGACTTGGCCTCCACATTCACGGGCGGGCGAACGCTGTCGGGATCATAGCCACCGCCCTGGTCGGCGATTCGCACATGCAACCTGCCGTCAGCCGTCCAGGCCGAAATGTCGATGCGCTTGGACGCGCGGTCGGGATCGGCCAGCGTCGCTGTCAGCCGCTGGCAGAAGGCGTCGAACTGGCTGGGATCATCGACCAGCGACCCGCCCATGGCCAGGTTGCCGTGCAGCACGGCGTTGATCACCGCTTCATGCAGTGACAGTTCCACATCGTGGCGCACCGCCGTGGGCAGCAGGCCGCGGGCAAGCAGTCCCTCACAGAACTGCGCCGCCGTGTCCAGGGTCCAGGCCAGCCGCGTGGTCAGCGACACCAGCAGACGGCCGCTGTCCAGGGCGTCGCGCAGGGCCGCCGCCGGCAGGTTCGCGTCCGCCCCCTGTTCCACGATGGCGGCACAGTTGGATCGCAGGGCTGCGATCAGTTCGGCCGCGGCCCCCTCGGCAATGACACGGACCAGACCGGGCCCATCCGCCCCCTCTGTCGCCAGCGGCAGACCCAGCGCAGCAGCGATACGGGTCTGTTCCGCCCCATCAAGTGTATCCGCAGCCACCCGGAATTCCATAATCCCCCCGCCTCGCTTCATGCGATATCGTTGTCATGATCTACCGCGACCGACCCACCCCCGTCATCCGCCAGATCGATGATGACGGGGGCTGAAATAACAAATCCTTCACCCGGCGGGTATTCCTGCTCCACCCGACGGTACAGATCATCGCCCGACCGGGCGAAACCGTACAACGACTTTCCCTCATTCCACAGGCTGCTGCCATTCCATCCGGCGGCCAGTGACGGATTCGTGATCGTCACGGACCAAAGCCGTTCGAATCGGTTCCAATCCCGATCCAGCATGGTCACCTGCCGGGGCTTCTGTCCACGCAGCCTTTCGATCCGCGTCTCCGTCATCGTGATCTTGCCGGACATCTCCCGCACATGCTGTTCCGCCTCCACCACGGCGTCGCGCAGCGCGGTCTCCTCCTTCCGGGCATGGCGGAGGGCGGCGGCGACCATGTTCCGTTCATCCACCGTGCGCGACAGCTTGCGTTCCACCTCGCGGATGATGCGCATCAGGCGGCGGGCGCACACCACCATGGCCGCACCTGAAAAGGCCAGCACGAACAGGCTGATGATGTTGGACCAGCCGAAGATCATGCGGTCCCCGCGCCGGGCCGCATCTGGATCACATCTTCGATGCTGTAGCCTTCACCGGCCGGGAAGGCTTCGGCGATCAACATGCGGGCGGCCCGGTCGCTGGGCGCCCAGACACGGATATGGTTGGCATAGCGCCAGATGACGGGCGCGCTGTCGAAATCCCGCGCCGCCGTCTCCGCCAGCCGCCGGTTGCCCACCCGCGCCTGAAAGACCCCGTCGGTGATACGCTGCCGCCCCAGTTCGTGCCAGATCTGGATACGGTCGCGCTCCACGGCCGCCAGCATCATCTCCAGCCGGCTCAACTGCGACTTCATGCGGAACCGTTCGGCGTTGCGACGGTCACGCACCGCCGTCTGCTCCCGGTTGTCGGTCAGGACCTTCTCCAGGCTGGTGCGGGCGCTCTTGATCTCCCGCTTGATCTTCTCGTGGTCGGCGACCCATTCATAGATGTCGGGGATCACCACGCGCATCATCTCCAGCAATGCCGCCGCCACCAGGCAGGCTGCCGCCGCTGACAGAACGACGATGTCCGATGTCGTCAAATGCTGGTCCATCCCCATCCCCAACCCGCGCCGGATCGCCGGCCACCCATTGCCAGGATAAGCAAGGAGCAGGCCCGGGGATGTGAAATTTTTCACCAGCAGCAGCGACGCATCGCCTATCCTGCCGGCCAGAAGCGCAGGGATACCCCGCGCACCTGATACTCGCTTGAGGATGCTGGTCATGGACAAGGGTTCGCCGAAGGCCGTCCTGCTGAAGGATTATGCCGCCCCGGCCTGGTGGATCGACCATGTCGATCTGTCGTTCGATCTGCGCGATGGGGGCACCATCGTCACCTCCCGCCTGTCGATCCGCCGCAATGGCGACGTGGCCCGCGGTCCCCTGGTGCTGGACGGGCAGGAACTGGAACTGCTGTCCGTGACGGTCGGCAACCGGCCGCTGTCGCCCGATGATTACGCCCTGACGCCGGACCATCTGACCCTGTCCGACCTGGAAGGCGACAAGGCAGAGGTGGAGATCGTCACCCGCATCCACCCGGAAAAGAACACGGCCCTGGAAGGGCTCTACAAATCCTCGGGCAATTACTGCACCCAGTGCGAGGCGGAAGGCTTCCGCAAGATCACCTATTACCAGGACCGCCCCGATGTGATGGCGACGTTCCGGGTGCGGGTGGAAGGCGACCGGGAAACCTGTCCCGTGCTGCTGTCCAACGGCAATCTGCTGGACCAGGGTGACGCCGGCGACGGTCGCCACTGGGCACTGTGGCAGGATCCCTGGCCCAAGCCCTGCTATCTGTTCGCGCTGGTCGCCGGCAATCTGGTCTCGATCGAGGACCGGTTCCGCACCAAATCCGGCCGCGACGTGGCCCTGCGCATCTATGTGGAGCCAGGCAATCAGGACAAGTGCGCCCACGCCATGGAAAGCCTGATTAAGTCCATGAAATGGGACGAGGATGTCTATGGTCTGGAATATGACCTGGATATTTTCAACATCGTGGCCGTGGGCGACTTCAACATGGGGGCCATGGAGAACAAGTCGCTCAACGTCTTCAACACCAAATACATCCTGGCCCGGCCCGACACGGCCACCGATACCGACTTCTTAGGTATCGAGGCTGTGGTGGCGCATGAATATTTCCACAATTGGACCGGCAACCGCGTCACCTGCCGCGACTGGTTCCAGTTGAGCCTGAAGGAAGGGCTGACCGTCTTCCGCGATCAGCAGTTCAGCGCCGACATGAACTCCGCCCCCGTGAAGCGCATCCAGGATGTCACCCGCCTGCGCCAGGTGCAGTTTGCTGAAGACGCTGGCCCCACGGCCCATCCCGTGCGGCCGGAAAGCTATATCGAGATCAACAATTTCTACACGCCCACCGTATATGAGAAGGGGGCGGAGGTTCTGCGCATGTACCACACCCTGCTGGGTGCCACGGGGTATCGGCGCGGCATCGATCTCTATTTCGCCCGCCATGACGGGCAGGCCGTGACCACGGATGATTTCCTGGCCGCCATGCGCGATGCCAATCCGGATGCCGGCGTCGATTGGGACCAGTTCCGCCTGTGGTACGCCCAGGCCGGCACGCCCGTGATCAGTGGCGAGGGCGTGTATGACGCAGCCAGCCGCACCTATCGCCTGACTTTGCGTCAGTCGCTGGCCGCCACGCCGGGCCAGCCCATGAAGCAGCCCATGCTGATCCCCGTCGCCCTGGGTCTGGTGGGTCCGGACGGGAGCGACCTGCCGGTGACCCTGGCCGGTGAAACCGCCGGTCCGGTCGGCACCCGCGTGCTGGCGCTGACTGAGGCCGAACAGAGCTTTACCTTCACCGATGTGCCGGCGGCCCCCATCCCGTCGCTGATGCGCGGCTTCTCGGCTCCGGTGAAGCTGTCCTTCGACTATTCGGACGCCGACCTGACCTTCCTGATGGCGCGGGACAGCGATCCCTTCAACCGCTGGGAGGCGGGCCAGACCCTGGCCGCTCGCCTGCTGCTGCGGCTGGTCGCCGACCGGGCGGCGGGGCGCGACATGGTGGTGCCCGCCGGCTTCATTGACGCCATGGGGGCCACCCTGGCCCGCGCTGGCGAGGATCCGGCCTTTGCCGCCCTGGCCCTGACCCTGCCGTCGGAGAATTATCTGGGACAGTTGATGGAGGTGATCGACGTGGACGGCATCCATGCCGCCCGCGATCTGGTCCGCGCCGCCATCGGGCGCACCCACCGCGATGCCCTGCTGGCGACGTACCATGCCAATGCCGAACAGGGGGAATTCAGCGTCAGCCCGGATGCCATCGGCCGTCGCGCGCTGAAGAACGCGGCCTTGGCCTATCTGAACGCCGCCGACGATGCGGAGGGCAAGGCCCTGGCGCTGGCCCAGTACCGTACGGCCACGGGCATGACCGATGTCATCACGGCCCTGTCCCTGGTCGCCGACAGCGACCTGCCCGATCGCGCCGACGCCCTGGCCGCCTTTGCCGATAAGTGGAAGGAAGAGGCGCTGGTCATGGACAAGTGGTTCATGATCCAGGCCATGTCCTCGCGGCCTGATACGTTGGCCAATGTGAAGGCACTGCTGGCCCATCCCGGCTTCAGCATCCGCAACCCCAACAAGGTCTATGCCTTGGTCGGCGGCTTCACCGGCAACGCCGTGGCCTTCCATGCCGCCGATGGATCGGGCTACGAATTCCTGGCCGACCGGGTGATCGAACTGAACAGGCTGAACCCGCAGGTGGCCAGCCGCATGGCCAAATCCTTCGCCCGCTGGCGCAAGTACGATGCCGGGCGTCAGGCGGCGGCCAAGGTGGCGCTGGAACGCGTCGCCCACACGCCCGACCTGTCGGCCGACGTGTACGAGATCATCTCGCGCAGTCTGGAAGGGTAAGGACCCGCATATCCGGGCCGGGGATGGCGTCCGTCCCCGGCCCGGATCTGATTCACCACCCGATCAGCGACCCCACAATCAACACCCCCGAACTGCCCAGCATCATCAGCCAGGTCAGCAGGATACCCCACATCCGGCCGAAACTCTTGCCGCCGGGATTGGACGCCAGCCCCTGCGCATGCAGCACACGGCCCAGAAACAGGGCCGCACCGAAGGCATGGACCAGGGCCGCCGGCTTGCCCGACAGTTCCAGCAGGGTCAGCAGGATCAGGGCCACGGGCACATATTCCACGAAATTGCCCTGAACCCGGATGGCCGCCGTCAGGCTGGCATGACCGCCATCGCCCAGCGACACATTATGCCGGCGCCGCTGCATGGAAACGCGCAGGCTGAGCACGATCAGCAGGATCGCCAGAAGTCCGGCATAAAGCGGGGTAATGGTGACGGGCATGTTCCCTCCCTGTTGAACCCTTGTGATACTCAACCCACCATAGGGGCAACCCGCTCAGCGACGCAACGCGAAGCCGACCGTTTCCGCAATGACGTCGGCATCCGACAGCAGGCGGCGATGGCCCAGCCCCTCCACCAGCCGCGTTTCCATCCCGGACCACAGCGACGCCAGATGCAGCGCATCGGCCACGGGCATGATGCGGTCATCCACAGCATGGACCAGCAGGGCCGGCACGGCGGCCTCGCCCTGCAAGGACAGGGCGGACAAGGGCTGGCCCAGCCGGCGGTCGATGCGCCGCGCCAGCGTATGTTCCCCATCCAGATCCAGGCGCAGCACATGCGCGATCTGGCGCACGGGCAGCGTCAGGTCGGCCAGCGGCGCCAGCAGCACGGCGCGGCCGGGGCGGAACCCGTCCTGGATGGCCAGCGTCAGGGCCGATGCACCGACCCCATGGGCGATGACGGCCGCCACCACGCCCCCCGCCGCCTCGGCCACGGCGGGAATGGCGCGGGCGAAGTCCAGCACATGCGTCTCGTCTCCGGAGCTGCGCCCATGGGCCGGGGCGTCGAAGGCAACGACCCGCGCGCCGGCATCCAGCAGCGGCTGGACAAACGGCGTCATGTCATGCACCTGCCCTTCCCAGTCATGGACCAGCAGCACCAACGGTGCGCTGTCTCCCTTCGCTGCCCCCCACAGGCGGGCGGCCAGATGCGGTGTGAAGCCCGGCACGGCCAGAACCACGGCCCCGGCCGGTTCCGGCAGGGCCGGGGGCGACACGGCACGCTCGGGGCGCAGATACATGCGCAGCCCCTCGCCGATCTGGTGCGCTTCCTGCGACCAGGGCCGGAACAGCTGATCCAGAAACCCCTCACCCTGCGCATAAATCCGAACGTTCGTGCTTTTTTCAGAGAAAAAAAGTGCCATTTGCCTCTCCCCCGATGGGGCATCGTCCAGCCGGGCGGTGCCGCGATGATGGTCGAACTGTTGAAACCTGCAAACCGGTCAAACCCGTGCGCGCTGAATCAGATCCCGCACCGCGGACCGCGCCCAGCCTTCCGCCTTCGGATTCTTCGACAGGCGATAGATCTGGGCGAAACCGTAACACAGCGAAATTCCCTCGAACGCGAACTGTTCCACATCCAGGTCGGCACGCAGATGCCCTTCCTCCACCGCGCGGCGGACGGCACCCACGACGACCCGGCGCATCTCTTCCTGCTGCTTGACGATCAGGTCGCGCAGCGGGCCGGGACGGTCATCAAACTCGATCGACGCGGCCTGGATGGGGCAGCCACCGGGCAACACCGGGTCCCGCGTCCAGGAAATCCAATTCTCGAACAGGGCCAGCACACGCGGCAGCCCGCGCGGGGCGGCCAGGGCGGGCCGGACCACCGTGTCGGCGAACAATTCCGCCGCGCGGTCCAGCACCGCCGCCTGAAGCTGTTCCTTGCTGCCGAAATGGGCGAACAGCCCGCTTTTCGACATGCCCAGCTTGTCGGCCAGTGTCCCGATGGTCAGCCCGGTCAGCCCGTCGGTGCTGGTCATGGCCAGCGCCTGGTCCAGGATGGCGGCTCGTGTGCGTTCACCTTTGCTCATGGGATCAAATAATACGAACGATCGTACTATTGTCAAGCCCCATGGCAAATTCCCGGCAATCGGCGTAAAGCTTGGCAGCCCTGCGCCAGCCGCGGGCACGCATCGGGAGAGAGGATCGCATGTCCGCCGCCTTTGAACGCCGAACTTTCGCACCGGGCGAGCAGATCTTCAAGGAAGGCGATCCGGGCGACAGTCTTTATGTCGTGGAAAATGGCCGCGTGCGCATCTGGCGCGGCGATCCGGACCATCCGACCATCATCGGCCGGGTCGAGACCAGCGGCATCTTCGGCGAGATGGCCATCTTCGACCGCAAGCCGCGCATGGCCCACGCCTCGGCCGAGGTGGAGTCGGTACTGATGCGCATGCCGGCCAGCGTGCTGCGTGAAAGCCTCTATGGCGCCGACCCGCTGCTGCGTCAGCTGGTGCAGCTCCTGATCGACAATGTCCGCACCATGGCCCGGCGCCTGGACGAGCTGGAGGCCAAGCTGGGGGAGTAAGGGGCGAGGCTGCAAATCATCCATCCAGAAGGCATCCCCGGCCTTCGCGGGATGACAGGGGAAGGTTTGTTCGGTTCAACCCAGACCATCCCCGCCCAGAATCGGCGCCCCATGGTCACCCCGAAACAAAAAAGGGCCGGTCGCGCTGAACGACCGGCCCTTCATCCTGCAACCCGATGTCGGCTTACTGGAAGTCGGCAGCGTGATTGATGATGTGGCTGACGATGCCATATTCCTTGGCCTCGGGCGCCGACATCCAGAAATTGCGGTCGGTATCGACGGCCACCCGCTCATAGGTCTGGCCGGTTTCCCAGGCGATCTCTTCATTGATGCGCTTGCGCATCTTGATGATCTCCTTGGCCTCGATGGCGATATCGGTGGCGGGGCCGCCGACGCCGCCCGCGGGCTGGTGGATCATGAAGCGGGTGTTGGGCAGGCTGAACCGGTCTTCCTTGGCGGCACCCAGATAGATATGGGCACCGGCCGAGGCCACCCAGCCCGTGCCCAGCACCAGCACGCGCGGCTTCACAAAGCGGATCATGTCATGAATCGTGTCGCCGGATTCGACATGGCCGCCCGGCGAGTTGATGATCAGCTTGATCGGATCGTCATTTTCGGCGGCCAGCCCCAGAAGCTGGGCGGTCACGGACTGCGCCACCTTCTGGTTGATCTCACCGAACAACAGGATGGTGCGGGCCTTGAACAGGTTCTGCGCGATGGAGGGGGGCATCTTGGCCTTGTCCTCCTGGGCATCGGATTCCGGCTTTTCGTCTTCGAGACGCAAGGGGTTGACGAGCAAGGCGGCACTCCTGGTTCTGGAATTAGCTCAGCTTTGACCTAGCGGGAAATCGGGCGCGGTTCAACCCATCATTGGCGCGAACCGCGTCCCCCACCTTATGAAAGGTCGATCCACACGCTTTTCAAGTCCGTATACTTCTCCAGCGCATGCAGGCTCTTGTCCCGGCCGAAGCCGGATTGCTTGAACCCGCCGAACGGCGTGGTGATGTCGCCCGCGTCGAAGCAGTTGATCCAGACCGATCCTGCCTTGATGGTGCGTGCCGCCTTCATGGCGGTGGAGATGTCGCGGGTCCAGATGGCCGACGCCAGGCCATAGATCGTGTCATTGGCGATCTTGAAGGCTTCTTCCGTCGTCTTGAAACTGATGGTCGACAGGACGGGGCCGAAAATCTCCTCCCGCGCAATGGTCATGGCACTGTCCACGCCATCGAACAGGGTCGGCTCGATGTAATAGCCGCCGGTCTCTGTCCGCGCCGCACTGCCGCCGATGCGCAGGCACGCGCCTTCTTCCTTGCCCTTCTCGATATAGGACAGCACCCGCTCATGCTGGCGGGCATCGACCATGGCGCCCATATTGGTGGCGGGGTCCAGCGGATCGCCGGGCTGCCAGCCCTTGGCATGATGGATCACGCGCTCCAGGAACTCGTCCTTGATGCTCTCATGCACCAGCAGTCGGGAGCCGGCGTTGCACACCTCCCCCTGGTTGAAGAAGATGCCGCCGGCCGCATTGGCCGCCGCCTTCTCCAGATTGGCCGCGTCCGGCATGATGATGTGCGGGGTCTTGCCACCGCATTCCAGCGACACGCGCTTCAGGTTGCTTTCACCAGAATAGCGCATGAAATATTTGCCAACCTCGGTGGAGCCGGTGAAGGCCAGCATGTCCACATCCATGTGACGGCCGATGGCCTGTCCCGCTGTCTCCCCGAATCCGGGCACGACATTCAGCACGCCGGCCGGCACGCCTGCTTCCGCCGCCAGTTCGGCCAGGCGCAGGGCCGTCAGCGGCGATTGCTCGGCCGGCTTCAGCACCACGGAATTGCCGGTGGCCAGGGCTGGCGCCACTTTCCATACCGCCATCATCAGCGGGAAATTCCAGGGCACGACAACGCCGATGACGCCCAGCGGCTCCCGCAGGATCAGCGACATGGCCTCGGGCCCGCTGGGGCCCACCTGATCATACAGCTTGTCGATGGCTTCGGCGTAATACTGCACACAGCGCGCCGACAGCGGAATGTCGATGGACCGGCTGTCGCGGATGGGCTTGCCCATGTCCAGCGTTTCCAGCAGGGCCAGTTCGTCGGCATTCTCCTCGATCAGACGCGCCAGCTTCAACAGCACGGCCTTGCGGGTACGCGGGTGCTTGTCGCGCCAGATCCCGGACTCGAAGGCGCGCCGCGCGGCCGCGACGGCCCGGTTCACATCCTCGCCATCGCATTCGGCGACCTGGGTCAGCACCTTTCCGTCGCGCGGGCTGATACAGTCGAAGCGCTTGCCGCTGGCCGCAGGCACAAAGGCACCGTCGATAAAGGCCTGGGTGCGGAAATCCAGCCGCTTGGCGCGGTCCAGCCAGTCGATGGCGGAAATGGTGTCCATTTTCGGTCACTCCCTTGCTGGCGGGCGAAACCCGCCCATCCTTGGCCGCCAGAGTGCCCGGCCGCACGGGCCGCGGCAACCCCCCAACGGGGCAGGGCCGGACCAGCGCCGGCCGACAGGTCACATAAAGGTATGTTAAAACAATTCACCTTGAATGGCCCTGCTGATCAGCACTGTAATCAGCGCCGATGAAGATGTTTTCCCCCGGAAATCGAAATTGAACGGATCAAATGGGCCGTATTCTTTTGGATATATCTCTCGCCATCACCATGGATGCAGACAATGGTCATATAATTGAAGGAAGGGCGGATGCATATCGGCAAGAAAATTCTCCACACCCCGTCACAGCGGACAGCATCCATCCCCGGCGATGACCATTTAGTTGATAATTATAAAATCATCACCAACCACGACCCTTAGCACCCTGATAAATATCGGATTTTTTGATATCGGATTTTTCGATTTAGCAAGATTTGGAAACAATGAAGGCAGGGATCGCGATAATGTGGATCACACCGCAGGAACAAGCCCTGGTGGGGGAATGCCTGGAAGACGCAAGGCGACGGGCGCAGGTGACCCAGCAGGAACTGGCATCGCGTCTGGGCAAGCCTCAATCCTTCATTTCCGCCTATGAAACGGGGCAGCGACGTGTCGATGTGCTGGAATTCCTGACGATCCTGCGTGCCCTGGACATGGATGCATTGCCGATCTTTGTCGCCATTCGTGACCGGTTTCCCTCACCCTACCCGACGCCGCGTCGCTGACACCGGTTGAATGCACCTGCCTGGGCGCATCATACCATCGGTCATAATTCATGACCGATGGTATGGCGGCGACTGCCGCCGCGCGGCATGTGCCGCGTGAAGCCAAGCCAACGGATGTTGGCGCCGGCGATTGAGGTGCTGAAAGTCCTGACCATCGGTCGGGACTTTCAGCCGCTGGTATCATTGTCCTACGGACATGTTTTGCGTTGCAGCAAGGGATGGCGAGTGGCTCCATGATGGCGTGCCATCAGGGATAACCGTTCATGCGCCCCGCCCATATCGCCCTTGCCGCCCTGGTCGCCATCATCTGGGGGGTGAATTTCATTTTCATCAAGCTGGCCTTGACGGGGTTCCCGCCCATCCTGCTGACGAGCCTGCGCTTCACCCTGGCGGCCCTGCCCACCTTGTTCATTCCACGCCCGGCGGGGCTGGGCTGGAAGCAACTGGCACTGGTGTCCAGTTTCCTGTTCACCGGCCATTACATCTTCCTGTTCGTGGGCATGGACCAGGGCATGGCGCCGGGGCTGGCCTCCATCGTCCTGCAATGCCAGGCCTTCCTGACCATGCTGATCGCCAGCCTGATGCTGGGCGAACGCCCGGGCGTGCAGCAGATCGCGGGGGCGGGTGTCGCAGCCCTGGGGCTGGTCGTCACCGCCACCACCGTCGGTCTGGATGTCACCTGGATCGGATTCGGCTTCACCATCCTGGCGGCGTTCAGCTGGGCCATGGGCAATGTGCTGATGCGCCGCCTGCCGCCCACCCCCACCCTGCCGCTGATGGTCTGGCTGTCCACGGTGCCGCCGCTGCCGGCCTTCGCCCTGTCCTTGTGGCTGGAAGGTCCGCAGCGGGTCTGGGGCGCCCTGACCGGCTTCTCCTGGGTGTCCGGTGTGGCGCTGCTTTACATCGTGCTGCTGTCGACGCTGGTCGCCTTCGGCATCTGGGGCTTCCTCCTGCGCAACTACAAGGCCAGCCTGGTCGCCCCCTTCTCCCTGCTGGTGCCGGTGACGGGCACGGTGGCCGCCCATCTGGCCTTCGGGGAAAGCTTCAGCCCCACGCGGCTGGCCGGCATGGCGCTGCTGTTCGCCGGCATCGTCATCACCATCCTGCCGTTGCGGCGGCGGGTGGCGGCCTGAGGTCATACCACGGGGCATGGGATATGACCCTTGGTGGCCGGCGACTGCCGGCCCGCAGGCACGCGCCTGCGCAAGCCAAGCTGCCGGAGGCAGCGCCCGGCGTTTGAGGGAAAATGTACATACCAAGAGTCATGCTCCATGGCTCTTGGTATCAGACGTCAGGGCTCGACCACCACCGTCGCCCGCATCTTGGGATGGATTCGGCACTGGATGATATATTCGCCGGGCTGGGTGAAGCGGACAGGCGTTTCCCCGAACGGGTCCTGCAGGCCGATATCGAACACTCCGCCCATGCTGGGCGAATAGACATTGTGGCCGAACGGGTCCTCGTTGCGGAACAGCACCTCATCACCTGCGTGGATCACCACCTTGCGCGGGGCGAAGGCAATGTCGCGCTGGGCGATGATGATAGGCCCCTGCGCCCCGACGGACCCCGCCAGCAACAGCAACGCCACCCCGGGAATGGCCGCCCGCCCCATCGACACCCGCTTCATATCCGTCACCCGCCCCGTCAATGCTGCTTGTCCAGGATGGCGATGTCGATCACCGGACCACCGTCGCCAATCCGCCCCATGCGCCGCATGCCGCCGCGCTGCACATTCAGATCGTACAGGACACCACCGGCCACCGCACGGCCGTGATATTCGTCATCGGCATCGGTGAAAATATCGATCCCTTCCACGATGGTGCCTGCCGTCAGGCCCAGGGGGCCAACGGTGCGCAGCAGGCCGTCATTGGGCGGATCCTGGGCGACATAGGTGCCGGCCAGGCTGTCCACATCGAACAGCTGCGTCTGTGTGGCCCCCGCATAGGAATTGATGTAGGCGCCGGCATAGATGCCGGGCGTCTTGCCGGCGCTGACCTTTTCCTTGGGATGATAGGACAGCGGCTTGTCCACCGCCGCCTGACCTGTCTCGACATTGACGCGCAGGTTCTGGCCGTTCGACGCCATGACCCGCAGACGGTCCGCCTGCGGATTGAAATCGGCGACGATATGGTCGATGGCCGCCAGCGGCACCGACAGCGTGGCCGCAATCGTCGCCATCCCCGTCGCCGGATCAATCACATAGATCACATTGTCCGTCGCCACGCCATACAGCTTGCCATTGGACGGCCGCACGTCCAGGGCCAGCAGCTTCCCCCGCACGCCCGACACGGGCACGGTTTTCGCCTTGCCCGGTGCCTTGTCGCTGAACAGCAGCAACTCGTTGCGCTCGTTCAGCCCCACCATCTCCAGCGCCGCCGCGGACTGCACCCAAGCCAGCCCCAGCACCAGCCCGGCAACCCATCCCGCAACCTGCCTGCGTCCTGACATCCTTAGTACCTCCCCGGCCATATGTTGTATAGACAAGTATGAGCCTGTTTTCCGGCCGCCTGACAAGGATAGATCATCCTGCCGCGCTGTCAGCCCCATTCGGCAGGGGTCAGCCGGCCTTGATATTGAAGATGGCACATATCTTCTGCCGAAGCTGCATCGGCGAGAAGGGCTTGATGACATAGGCATCGACGCGGTTGGCGCGCGCCTGCTGCACGAACTCGGCCGTCTGGTTGCCGGTCAGCATCAGGAACGGCATCTTGTCCCAGGTCTTGCGGACATGCTGAAGCAGCTGCAGCCCGGTGACATTGGGCATGTTCCAGTCCGATATGATCAGATCGCACTGGAAATCCGCGTCCTCCAGCGTATCGATGGCCGCCTGACCATCCTTGACGATGGTGACATTCTGCACGCCAAGCTGAGCCAGCACCTGTCGCGCCAGCCGTTGGGCGAAGGCATTATCCTCCACCAGAAGGACATTCAGCTTTTCAAAGCCGGGGATGCGGTCAGGGCCGTGCGACATGGTTAATTCTTCAGACAATGGGGCCGCAGCCCCGCCATTCCCGATGACAAACGCCAGTCACATCGCCTTGTCAATTCAACAATCGCCCTATTCCGACCATGGTTAATCCGCCGCCGGGGCGGCGGCCAGGTTCGCACGCTGCGCCTGCAGCCAGGCGATACCGGTATCCAGGTCCGCCCGCAGCAGCGACAGCAAGGCGGGCAGCCGCCCATCCTCCCCCGCATGGCCCGCCATCTCCACGGCCTGGGCGGCGCGATAGACGGCGGCAAGACCCAGACTGCCGGCCGCCGATTTCAGGGAATGCGCCGTTTCCGCTGCCTGATACGCGTCCACCGCTGCGCCATCGCCGGGGAACAGGTCGGGCTCCACCTCGGGCAGGATCGACAGGAAGGTGTCGATCAGATCGACCGCCATTTCCGGTCCCATATCGATCGCCAGACTGTCGAGAACATCAGGCAGGAACGGCTGGTTGCCGGTCAGCAGGGCATCGGCCATGCAGCCCTCTGCCGCCTCGTCGGGCGGCGACTCCGCCGGTGGCTCTGCCTGCGCCGGGAACAGGCGGCGGATGACCTTGAACAGGTTGGCCGGATCGATGGGTTTGACCACATGGTCATTCATGCCGGCATCCAGGCAGCGCTGAATACCGTTGGGGCCCACACTGGCCGTGGCGGCGATGACGGGGATATGGGCACAGGCCCCCTCCAGGGCCCGGATGGCGCGCGTGGCGGACAGCCCGTCCATGCCCGGCATATGCACATCCATCAGCACCATATCCAACGGCGGGTCGGCCTCGCGTACGGCCTCCACGGCCGCGCCGCCATCGGCGGCGAAACTGACCACATGCCCATATTCCGCCAGGATGCCGGACAGCACCTTGCGGTTCACGGGATTGTCGTCGGCCACCAGGATGCGCAAGGGGCGGATGTCGCGCGCCGCCTCGTCGCCCAGCCCGTCGCCGGCGACGGGGCTGCCTTCCACCAGCGGCAGCTCGAACCAGAAGGTGCTGCCCTCACCGACGATGCTGTCAACGCCGATGGCGCCGCCCATGGCCTCCACCAACTTCTTGCAGATGGCCAGCCCCAGGCCCGTGCCGCCAAAGCGGCGGGTGATGGAACTGTCGGCCTGGACAAAGCTGCCGAACAGCCGGGCCCGCGCCTGTTCCGAAATGCCGATGCCGGTATCGGCAATCTCCGCCCGCAGGTGCCTGCCGTCCGGCCGCTCCAACGCCCGGACGCGCAGGGTGACGCCACCCGATTCCGTAAACTTGATGGCATTGCCCAGCAGGTTCAGCATGACCTGGCGCAGGCGATTGGGGTCGCCCCGCAGATAGGGCGGCAGGTCCGGGTCCACCTCCTCCTTCAGCCACAGGCCCTTCTCCTCCGCCCGATTGGCCATCAGCATGGTGGTACCCGCGATCAGGGAGGCCGGCTCGAAGTCCAGCGTCTCGATCTCCGCCTTGCCGGCCTCCAGCTTGGAGAAATCCAGGATGTCGTTCAGGATGCGCAGCAGTGACTGGCCCGATTGCAGGACCGTGGTGGCCAGCTTGGCCTGCTCCTCGTTCAACCCGGATTTCAACAGCAGCCGGGTCAGGCCCAGCACCCCGTTCATGGGGGTGCGGATCTCATGGCTCATCATGGCCAGGAATTCGGATTTGGCGCGGGTGGCTGCTTCGGCCTTCTCCTGCGCCTCGCGCACCACCTCCATGGCGCCCTTGAACACGCCCAGGGCGCCGGCGACCTGCCCGATCTCGTCGCGGCGGGCGGCATAGGGGACGGCCACCTCCATGTCGCCATCGGCCAGCTGGATGGTCACCTTGGTCAGCCGGTTCAGCGGGGTGACGATGGTGCGGATCAGGGCGATGGTGATCAGGACCACAACCGCAAACGACACCAGGATCAGGATGCTCGTGCGGTCGGCCGCCGTCTTGATCGTGTCCTCGGCCGACAGGCGGAAGCGGTATCCGTCCTCCGCCGCCATCTGGGTCACGATCTCCAGATTGGTGATGATGCCGTTGCCCAGGCTTTCCAGGCTCTGCAGGGCGGCATCATGGTCCGGCACGCCGGCATTCATCTCCATCACGGCCTGGATGGTCGCCACCCAGCGGCCGTTCTGCTCGCGGATGCGGGCCGTGTATTTGCGGATTTCGGGGTTCAGACCCCGTTCCTCCACCACCGACAGGCTGGACAGGAAGTCCTCATTATTGACCTGCAGGTCGTCGCGGAATTCCGGCGGCAGCCCCCCGGCCTGGCGCAGGGCGCGCTCTGCCATCAGGTCCATCGACACGAACCCCGTCTGCGCGGCGCGGGCGTAATTGATGGCCTGCAGCGGCTGGTCGTACATGCGGATGACAAGGTCACCCGTTGACCGGACGACCAGCACGGCCACGATCCCGATGGTGATGGCGGCCAGGACGGCCACGGCGAAGGCCGCCGCCAGTTTGAAGCGGATGGTCGTGAACATGCCTGCCCCTTGCGCGACCTCTCCCCCTTTATGCGCGCAAGCGGATGGCCGCGGCAAGGTGCGGCATGGCGGCGGGCAGGGCCGCCCCGCCCTTCCCGCCCCTTGACAGGGCCGGTCGGCACTGCTGCCATGCCGGCCGCAACAGCAAGGAATCCCACCCGGAATGACCACGACACCCCCGGAAGCCCTGCGTGAGATCGAAGAATTCCGTCAGCGCCACCCGGCCATCACGGCCGTGGACGTGCTGCTGCCCGATCTGTGCGGAGTGTTCCGGGGCAAACGCGTGCCCATCGACGAGCTGTCGAAGGTGTTCAAGGAGGGCGTGGCCTTTCCCGGCTGCACCTTCGCGGTCGACATTACCGGCGACACGGTGGAAGAAACCGGCATGTCCCAGGAACTGGGCGTGCCCGACCGTATCTGCCGGCCCGTGGCCGGCACGCTGGCGCCCGTGCCCTGGGCGGCCCGGCCGCTGGGGCAGATCATGCTGTCCATGCGCGACGGCGATGGCGGGCCCTTCCCCTATGCCCCCCGCTCCCTGGTGGAAGGCATGCTGGCGGCCCTGGCCCAGCGCGGGCTGACGCCCATGGTGGCGATCGAGCTGGAATTCTATCTGATCGACCGCAGCCGCGCCGCCGACGCCCCGCCCTCGCCGCCCGTGTCCAAGCGCAGCGGCCTGCCCCAGAACCGCACCCAGGTCTATGGGCTGGCGGAGCTGGAGGATTTCGAGGATGTGCTGGACGATATCACCGCGTCCGCCCAGGCGCAGGGCATCCCGGCCGGCACCGCCATCGCCGAATATGGCCCCGGCCAGTATGAGATCACCCTGTCCCATGTGCCCGACGCCCTGCGCGCCGCCGATGACGCCGTGCTGTTCAAGCGCGTGGTGCGCGGCGTCGCCCAGCGCCATGGGTTTGATGCCACCTTCATGGCCAAGCCCTATGGCGATCAGGCCAGCAGCGGCATGCATATCCATATGAGCGTGCTGGACAAGGATGGCCGCAACATCTTCGCGGCCGACGCGCCGGAGGGCTCCGAAGCCCTGCGCCACGCCATCGGCGGCATGGCCGAAACCATGCCCGCCTGCATGGCGCTGGCCGCACCCGGCGCCAACAGCTGGCGGCGGTTCCAGGTCGGTTCCTACGCCCCCACCGTCATCGCCTGGGGGGTGAACAACCGCACGGCGCCCTTGCGCATTCCGGCCGGCGGGCCGGACAGCCGGCGGGTGGAATACCGTATCGCCGGGGCCGACGCGAACCCGTATCTGGTGCTGGCCGGCATGCTGGCGGGTCTGCTGCACGGGCTGGACAACCGCATCGACCCCGGCCCGCCGCTGGCAGGCAATGCCTACGCCGCCGACGCCCCGCGGCTGCCCGACGACTGGGGCAAGGCGCTGGAGCTGTTCCAGGACAGCGCCATCCTGCGCCACTGGTTCGGGGACGCCTTCGTCGACACCTACGCCATCACCAAACAGGCCGAACGGGCCAAATTCGCCCAGCGCGTCACGCCGCTGGAATGGGAATGGTATCTGCGCGGATAAGCAGAAGGGCGCGGGAGGTCTGCCCTTTAGGCCGGCGACCGCCGGCCCGGCGCCCATGCGCCGCAAGCCAAGCCGCCGGATGGCGGCGCCCGGCGCCTGAGGGAGCAAAACAAAATCAGGCCGCGGCCGTCAGGTCGCTCAGCTTGGTCAGCAGGTAATCGACATCATCGCTGGCCAGTTCCTCGAACTGGGTCAGGATGCGTTCCAGCATGCGGCGGCGATGGCGTTCGCGGTCATGGTCCAGACCGTCGAAATCCGTCTCGTTGGCGACGTCCAGCGCAATGCGCAGGGCGGGATACAGCTTGGGCGGCAGGCCCGTGCGGTCGAACAGGGATTTCAGGCCCAGCCGGCCGGCATCATGGATCAGCAGCCGGGCATTGTTCACCGGCACCTGGCCCAGCTGGGCCATGGCCATCTCGAAGAAGGGCACATCGCCCATGCACAGCGCCCGCAGCAGCAGGGACGGCGTCAGGCGGTGGCTGCGGCGCAGCTGCGCCACCAGCTTTTCCAGATCGGCATCGCCGGTTCCGCCGACCAGCCCATAGGTGGCACGCTCTCGGCTCTGGATCACGATGTCGGCGGCCATGTCGTTGGGCAGCTCGTGCTTGGCGACCAGCCGTTCGCGCAGCTGTTCGGACACCAGCGCCACCAGACGTTCGGCCACCGTCACCGGCAGCTTGGCGCGGTTGACCATGGGGGCGGCCACGGCCTCGCTGTTGGGGAAACGGTCCAGCGCCTTGACCAGCGCCTTCTCCCCCACCTGCGCCGCATCGTTCGACATCAAGGTGGCGACGGCCTTCTCACTGCCGCGTTCTACCAGGACGTCGGCGACGATCTCCGTCACGTTGGGCCGCTTGGCCACGGCCGTCTGCTTTTCCGACGAACCGGACCGGATGATCTCCACCAGATCGTCTTCGGTCAGGACCGTCGACACCTCGATGAAGGGCAGCGACACCTCTTCCACGTCACGGGCCATGGACATGGCGATGTCGCGCGGGATGGAAGCGTTGGATTTCAGGCTTTCAGCCAGGGCGGAGCGCACGCGCGTCGCCACGTCGCGCGCCATGATGCGCACGATGTCCTCCGCCAGCACCCGCTCCGACGCCGTCAGGTTGGGAGCGGCGAAATGCTGCGCCACCTTGCCGGCCATCTCGGCACGGGTGGTGGGCGACGGATCGGTCAGCAGACGCTGAACGTCCTGCTGTGACAGATGCTCGGACATGGGGTGGACGCACCCTCCCTGGATCGACCGCAGAGAAGCCGGAAACCCACCAGGACGGGCAACCGGCACCACTGCTGTTTCTTTAACATTTAGTGCAGCGTGCTGCCAATTGCGAACGCCAAATTACTAAAACCGAACAGACAATGAAGGCGTATGGCGCAAACCGCATCAACACAATCATCCGTAAGGTTAGGTGCGGTTCCTGCCGCCCGCCCCAGACCGGGAAAGCGGATACAGTTTCGACGACGACTCGTTGCAGCGGGCAGGTCAGGATTTGCCGGCAGGCTTGGCCGCCGCGAACGCCTTTTCCGCCGCCGGATGCAGGGGGGCCGTCCGCGCGCGGTTGTCCATTCCTTCCGCCGTCACGCCGGAAAAGGCCGGATGCTGTTCCTCCAGATCCGGGCGTTCCTCCAGCAGCACACGCACCACCTCAGCGATGGCCTTGGCATCGGCGTCGGCGCGGGTAACCAGGGTGGCGGCGACGCCGATGCTGGGCACGTCCGCCTCCAGCCCCGGATAATGGGCGGCGGGGATGGCGGCGCGGGTCAGATCGGCCCGCGCCGCCAGCAGCTTGTCGATCCCGGGCCCCGCGATGGGCAGGACCACCGCGCCGCAATTGGCGATGGTCTGCCGTACCGCGGCATTGGGGTGGCCAACGGCGAAGAAGGCCGCATCCAGGTCACCCGAACACAGGCTCTGCGCGGCGGCGTCGGGCGACAGGTTGGCGTCATCGTCACCCAGCTTCACGCCCGACGCCTCCAGCACCGTATCGACCAGATTGCGCAGGGCCGATCCCCGCGGGCCCAGGTTGAACCGCTTGCCCCGCAGCTTGGCCAGGCTGTCAATGTCCACGTCGGGGCGCACCAGCAGGGTCACCGTTTCGGCATGCAGCGTGGCGACGGCGCGCAGCTGCTTGAACGGCCCGGCGGCGGCCATGCGGCCTTCCCCCTTGACGGCGGCGGCCTGCCAGTCGGACTGGACCAGGGCCAGATCGACCTCCCCGTCGCGCAGGGCGTTCAGGTTATAGACGGGGCCGTCTGTCGCCTCCACCAGGCAGCGATAGCCATGGCGGTCCTTCTGCTGGTTCACCTGTCGGCAGATGGCGCCGGCCATGGGATAATAAAGCCCGGTGACCACCCCGCTGGCGATGATCAGTGGCCTGGTTCTGGCGGCGGGTTTCTCCGCCGGCTGCGCACCCGCGGTCCCGGCCGCCATCGCCGCCAGGCAAAGGGACAGGACAAGGCGGAAAGGCAGGCGTTTCATCAAGGTCAAGACGGCACCGGTACAGGACGGGACGGGAACGGAAAAGCGGCGGGGTCAGCGCGGCAGCGGGTCGATCTGCACGTTGGCCTGCCCCTGCTGCAGGGTCCATTCGACGATGCGGCGCAGGACGGCGCCCATGGCCTGATCGAAGGCGGTGATGATGTCGGTCAGGGCCGGGCTGGCGGCGCGGACCTTCGCCTCGAACGTATCGCCGGCCACGATGTTCCGGCGCGGCATGCGCACCAGCTTGGCATTGATGCGCACGGTCGCTTCGGGTGCCACTTCGCTGGTGTCACCGCCGGCATAATTGGCGTGGAAATCGCGCAGGTCCGTCTTCAGGATGAAGTCGGCGCGCAGCCCCGTCCGCTCCACGCCCACGGCCACGATGCGATGGCTGTTCTCAAAGCTCTCGACCAGCAGGGTCTGCACCATGTCCGGCGCATTGTCGGCCCAGGTTGCTCCGGCGTAATAGGTCATGCGGTTGGCCGTCTCGCCCAGCACGATACGGGGCGTTTCCACCGCCGAATTGGCCAGCGGCGTTTCCACCAGAAGCTGCCACGGCGCGCGCGCCAGACCGGCGGTGAATTCCTTGGCCGGGGTCAGCACATAAAGCTTGGGCGGTTTGCCACCCGTCAGCAGCTGCGCCGGCGAGCAGGCAGCCAGCGGGACCAGTGCCGCCAGCCCCAGCAACCCACGGCGGTGGATGGAATAATGCGTCATTCCGTCTTCACTCCACTGTTGCCGCCGAACAGAAGGTCGGTCGGATCGCGTTCCAGGCGGCGCGACATGCGGCTGATATTGGAACTCAGGTCCTGCAGCTGGATCAGAAGCTGGCTCAGGTCGTAAAGGCCGGTGGAGGTGAAGTCGCGGATCGGCTCGCGGTTCTCCTCGATCATCGCGGCCAGCGACGCCGACAGCTTGTTGATTTCCTTGGTGGTCTTGGCCAGATCGGCGGTGATGGCCTTCACGTCGCCACCGACACTGCCCACCGTGTCATTGGTGGTGGTCATCAGCACTTCGGCCTGCTGGCTCAGCGTATTGACCCGGGCCCGCAGGTCAACCATCAGCAGGTTGGCATTCTTCACCGTGTCATTGGCGTTGCCGCTGGCCTGGGCCAGGTTGGCCAGCATGGTGCCGATGGCCTTCTGGTTATCCTCATTCAGCAGCTCGGACAGGCGGGCGGAAATCTTCATCAGATTTTCCAGCACCTCCGGCGCCTTGGCCAGCACGGCGGCGATGGAGCTGGGGCGTGAACGGATGACAGGGATGCCCTTGACCTGCTCACGCAGCAGCGGTGCATCGCGGCTGCCGCCCGCGATCTCGACATAGACGCCGCCCGTGACACCGACCGGCTCCAGCGAGGCGATGGCGTCGGTCTTGATGGGGGTTTCCTCCGGCACCTCGATGGTCAGGCGCACCTCTTCGACATTCTCCGGATTGATGCGGATATCGGTGACGGTGCCGACATTGACACCGCGATAGCGCACGGGCCCGCCCTCGACCAGACCGGTCACGGTGCCGGTGACCATGATGTAATAGGGCTGGATAGCCTTGTCGAACTGCACCTTGGCCAGCCAGATGACGAAGACGAAGACAGAAGCCGCCAATGCCAGGACAAAGGCACCGACGGCCGTGTAATTGGCCCGTGTTTCCATGTCCTATCTCCCTTTCACCGCACTGGCCGCGCGCCCGCGGGGCCCGTGGAAATAATCGCGTATCCAGGGGTGATCCTGGCGCAGCAATTCGTCAATGGTGCCCACCACCAGCTTTTTATCCACCAGCACCGCAATGCGGTCGCAGATGGCATAAAGGCTGTCCAGATCGTGGGTGACCATGAACACGGTCAGGCCCAGGCTTTTCTGCAAGGCCCCGATCAGTTCGTCAAAGGCCGACGCCCCGATCGGGTCCAGGCCCGCCGTCGGCTCGTCCAGGAACAGGATCTCGGGGTCCAGCGCCAGGGCGCGGGCCAGACCGGCGCGCTTGCGCATGCCGCCCGACAATTGCGACGGGTACTTGGCCCCGGCATCCGGCGGCAGGCCGACCATGGCCACCTTCACCCGGGCGATCTCGTCGATCAGGTCACGGGGCAGCCTCGTATGCTCCTTCAGCGGCACCTGGATATTCTCCAGCACCGTCAGCGAGCTGAACAGGGCGCCATCCTGGAACAGCATGCCCCAGCGCGCCTGCAGGGCCAGTCGCTCCCGCTCCCCCAGCGTGGCCGTGTCGCGGCCCAGCACCTCGATGCTGCCGGCCGACGGGTCCATCAGGCCCACGATCTCCCGCAGCAGCACGGATTTGCCCGTACCCGACCCGCCGACCAGGCCGATCACCTCGCCCTTGGTGACATCCAGATCGACGCCGTCATGCACGACCTGCGCGCCGAACCGCGTCTTCAGCCCCCGCACCCGGATGATCGGTTCCGCCATCGTCAGATCCCCACATAGGAGAAAAGCACGGAGAAGGCGGCATCCAGCACGATGACCAGGAAGATCGACACCACCACCGACCGCGTCGTCAGCAGGCCCACGCTTTCGGCACTGCCCGTCACCCGCAGCCCCTCAAAGCAGCCGACCAGGGCGATGACGGTGGCGAAGACCGGGGCCTTGACCAGACCCACGAACAGGGTCGTGGTGCTGACGGCGATCTGCAATTGCCGGGCGAACTGCCCGAAATTGATGTCCAGATAGGCATAGGCCATCACCGCCCCACCGGCCAGCGCCACGACATTGGCATAGAAGCCGACCAGCGGCAGGGCGATGAACAGGGCCAGCATGCGCGGCAGCACCAGCATTTCCACCGGGTCCAGGCCCAGCGTGCGCATGGCGTCCACCTCCTGGTTCACCTTCATGGTCCCGATCTGGGCCGTGAAGGCGGAACCGGAACGGCCGGCCACGATGATGGAGGTCATCAGGATGCCGATCTCGCGCAGGACGCCGATGCCCAGCAGGTTCACGACATAAATTTCGGCTCCGAAACGACGCAGCTGATCCGCCCCCTGATAGGCCAGAACCACCCCGATCAGAAAGGATAGCAGCCCGACGATGGGCAGCGAGTTCAGCCCCACCTGTTCCAGATGGAAGAACAGCGGCTTGACCCGCAGACGCGACGGCGTGCGCAGCAGGCGCAGCACCGTCACCGTGACCAGCCCCAGGAAGGACAGCATCGACAGAACATCATGCCACATGCCGATCGTTGCGCGGCCGGTACGATCGGCCAGCGGAAAGCGCGGCCGCGCTTCCGGCGGGGCTTTCTGCGCCGGCTCGGCGATGGCCCGGCGCACATCCTCCAGCAGGCCGCGCAGATCCTCGCGCCCGCCCTCGATGCTCAAGACATGCTGGGCGGCTTCCAGCTGCCGGATCAGCCGGTCAATCAGGATGGCGCCGGCCGTGTCCAGGGCAGTGATGCCCGACAGGTCCAGCCGGACGGTCAGGTTGCGCCGGCCCTTGGCGGGGTCTTTCGTCTGGGCCTGCAGATGTTCGACCGACGCAAGGTCCCAGCGGCCGGCGGCTGTCAGCAGCAGTCGGTCCTGTTCCCAGGCGGATGTGAAACTTGCAGTCTGCACGGTTCCTGGCCCATGACGCGCCGCAACAGGCCGGCGACCCCATCCCATTGACATGATTGGTACCGGCGGGTCAACCGCCGCATGCCGGCCTTGTACATTGTTCAGGCATCGGGCTGCCAGCGGCGCAGCAGCAACCGCTGCACCCAGGACAGGGCCGCGAAGATCAGGATGCCCAGCGCCGACAACAGGGTCAGGGCCGCGAACAGGCGCGGCATGTTCAGGCGGTTGCCGGCCTCGATCACGCGCCAGGCCAGCCCCGTCGCCGTCCCCGACCCTGCCACGAATTCCGCCACCACGGCCCCGATCAAGGCCAGCCCGCCGGAGATTTTGGCCCCCGCCAGGATGAAGGGCAGGGCCGAGGGCAGGTTCAGCCGCCACAGGGTCTGCCAGCGGCCGGCGCCATAAAGCCGGAACAGGTCGCGCAGATTGGGATCGACGGACGCAAGGCCGGCCGTGCTGTTGGACAGGATGGGGAAGAAGGCGACGATCCAGGCCAGGATCAGCAGCGCCACATCCACCCGTTCATACCCGACCCAGATCACCACCAGCGGTGCGATGGCCACGATGGGCGTGACCTGCAACATCACGGCATAGGGGTAAAGCGCCGATTCCAGCGCGCGCGACTGGTTGAACATAACCGCCAGCCCCACGCCCGTGACCAGGGCCAGCAGAAAGGCCTGCACCGTCACCAGCAGGGTCAGCCAGGCCGACTGGAACAGCAGCGGCGCATCATTCCACAGGGTCACGGCCACCAGATGCGGCGGCGGCAGCACGAAGACGGGGATGTCCCACCAGCGCACGGCCCCTTCCCAAAGCCCCAGGAAGATCAGCCCGACCAGCGGCGGCAACAGCCGGCGTGCCCAGTTCCCGCTCATGCCGCCCCTCCCATGGCCCGGTGCAGCCGGTCGGACACCTCCCGGCACAGGGCGCCATAATCGGCGCCCGTACGCAGCGACAGGTCGCGCGGCCAGGGCAGATCGACCGGGATGTCCTCCACCACCCGCCCCGGCCGGGGGCCCATGATGGCGATGCGGCTGGACAAATAGACGCTTTCGAACACGGAATGGGTGACGAAGATGGTGGTGAAGCGCTGCCTCTCCCACAGCGCCAGCAGATCATCATTCAGTTTCAGCCGCGTGATCTCGTCCAGCGCCGCAAACGGCTCGTCCAGCAGCAGCAGGCGCGGCTGGGTGACCAGCGCGCGGGCCAGGGCCGCCCGCATCTTCATGCCGCCTGACAATTCGCGCGGGAACATTTGTCGGAAATCGCCCAGCCCGACGCGGGCCAGCCCATCGGCCGCCCGCTCATTACCCTCCGCCCGCGGCACGCCGGCCAGATCCAGCGGCAGGCGGACATTGTCGATGATGCGGGCCCAGGGCATCAGGGTCGGTTCCTGAAAGACAAAGCCGATATCGCCGCGCGCCAGCGGCCGCAGCCAGTCGACACGCCCACCCGTTGGCGCCATCAGCCCAGCCACCAGACGCAGGATGCTGCTTTTGCCGCAGCCGCTGGGGCCCAGCAGGGACAGGAACTCCCCTTCCCCCACGCTCAGATCGACACTATCCAGGGCGCGCGTGCCGTTGGGGTAGGTCAGGGCAAGGCCGGAAAGCCGCAGCAGATCATCTGTCACGCCGTCAATCCGCCCGCTGCCATGATGATCCGCATCCGCCTGTTCCCCTTTGCGCCGCCGGCTGATATTAGCGCGGGGCCGCAGATTGTCGAGTGACGGGCCCCGCGATGAAACCTTCCCCCTATTTCCGCATCCTGGTGCGCGAGGTGGCGGCATCCCTGCCCGTGGCCGGACAGGCGGATCCCGTACCCGTGCGCATCAATATCAGCCTGGAAACCAATGTCGCCGGCCCTTTCACGGGCAATCCGGAAGATATCGGCATGACGGTCGATTATTCGCGCATCGTGCGGCACATTCTGGGTCCGCTGGCCGATGAAGGGCCGTTTGCCGATGCGGCCTCCATTGCCGCCGCCCTGGCGCGCTTCATCTTTGCCTTTGACGACCGCATCCTGGCCGTCACCCTGTCCATTGCCAGCGACGCCATCGCCGGCTTCGATCACCAGACCCATCGGGAGCGTGCCTGATGACCCGTCCCGCCATCCTGATCACCGGGGGTGCGCGCCGCCTGGGCGCCGCCATGGCCCGGGCCTGTGCCGGTGCTGGCATGGATGTGGCGCTGCATTACCGCACCCCTGGCCCGGAGGTGGCGGAGGTGCTGTCCACCCTGCGCGCGGCCGGTGTCACGGCCGCCGCCGTCCCCGCCGATCTGGCCGACCCGGCCCAGGTGACGGGGCTGATCCCGGCCGCTTCATCCGCCCTGGGACGGCCGCTGACGGGACTGGTCAACAGCGCCTCCATCTTCGAATGGGACGATATCACCACCCTGTCGGCCGACACGCTGCTGGCCCATTACCTGCCCAATACCGTGGCCCCCGCCCTGTTGATCCAGGGTCTGCTGGCCCAGTTGCCGGATGGCGCGACAGGCGCCGTCGTCAATATCCTGGACCAGAAGCTGGCCAGCCCCAATGGCGACCATCTCAGCTACACGCTGTCCAAATACGCCCTGATGGGGCTGGGGGAGGTGATGGCGCGGGCGGGCATGCCGCGGCTGCGGGTGAACGCCATTGCACCGGGCTACACCCTGCCCGCCCCCGGCCAGGCGCAGGCCGAATTTGAACGGCTGCATAACCGCACGCCGCTGGGCATCGGGCCGGGCCCGGACGACATCGCCCAGGCCTGTCTCTATCTGCTGCAAAGCCCGGTGGTGACGGGCCAGACGCTTTATGTCGATGCCGGCATCCGGTTTGCCGGCCTGGAACGCGACATCAGCTTTTATTGACGGGACCAACGTCATCAATCCGTCACCATACGCGCTTGCCTGCCCCCCCGGACCTCTGCCTATACTGGCAGACCTGAAACAACGTGGAGGGCTGCGGGCGTAGCACCATTTCCCAGCCCCGGCGGACAGGCTTCTGTCCCGGCCGCCACGGATGCTTCTGGGCCGCCAACCCGCGGCGTCAACATGAGTACATTGGAAGAATTCATCCGCTCCCGGCACATCACCGAGGTGGAATGTCTGGTGCCGGACATGGCCGGCATCGCGCGCGGCAAGATCGTCCCGGCCGACAAGTTCCTGCGCATTCTGCGGGATCGTGGCCTGCGACTGCCGGAATCGATCTTCATCCAGACCGTGACGGGCGAATATCCCGAGGATGAGGACGTGACAAGCGTGGAGAACTGGGACGTCTACATGACGCCCGACCCCGCCACGGTCCGCATGGTCCCCTGGTATAACGAGCCGACGGCCCAGGTCATCTGCGACTGTTTCTATGCCGATGGCAGCACGGTCGACATCTCGCCGCGCTCCGTGCTGAAGCGCGTGCTGGCGCTGTATGAGGAGCGCGGATGGAAGCCCATCGTCGCGCCCGAACTGGAATTCTTCCTGGTCGCCGTCAACAAGGATCCCGATTATCCCCTGGTCCCGCCCGTCGGCCGCTCCGGCCGCCAGGAAAGCGGCCGCCAGGCCTATGGCATTGACGCCGTCAACGAATTCGACCCGATCTTCGAGGACGTATACGATTTCTGCGAAAAGCAGGAAATCGACGTCGACACGATGAGCCACGAGGCCGGCGCCGCGCAGATCGAGATCAACTTCAACCATGGCGACGCGCTGGAACTGGCCGATCAGGTCTTCCTGTTCAAGCGTACGGTGCGCGAGGCCGCCATCCGGCATCAGGTCTATGCCACCTTCATGGCCAAGCCCATGCAGAACGAGCCGGGCAGCGCCATGCATGTTCACCAGTCGCTGGTGGATGCCAAGACCGGCGCCAACCTGTTCGCCACGCCGGACGGGGCCGACACGCCGCTGTTCCTCAGCTTCATCGCCGGTTTGCAGAAATATCTGCCCTACGCGATGCCGCTGCTGGCGCCCAACGTGAATTCCTACCGCCGGCTGGTGCAGGGGTCGGACGCGCCCATCAATGTGCATTGGGGCCGGGACAACCGCACCACGGGCTTCCGCGTGCCGGTCAGCCCGCCCGAAGCGCGGCGCGTGGAAAACCGTGTGGCCGGGGCCGATGCCAATCCCTATCTGGCCCTGGCCGCCTCGCTGGCCTGCGGCTATATCGGCATGATGAACGAAATGGAGCCGTCGGACCCGGTGAAGGGCTCGGCCCACCGCCTGGCCTTCTCGCTCCCCCGGCACCAGACCGACGCGCTGAACAAGTTCAACAGCTGCAAGCCGTTGAAGGAGATTCTGGGCGACCGCTTCATCTCCGCCGTCTCTTATGTGAAGCAGGCCGAATATGACGCCTATCAGCGCGTGATCAGCAGTTGGGAACGGGAGAACCTGTTGCTGAATGTGTGAGGGTGAGGGGGGGCCTCGCCCGTCTATCTCTCCCGTACCCCCGGCGAAAGCGCCTAGGCGCTAAGTTAGGGCTTTTCACCTTCCCTGCCTCCCCCTTGATGAGCGGGGGTCCAGGAGCCAAGGGCACCGACGCGCCTGCTCTTGTGGCCCCTGGATCCCCGCTTATCAAGGGGAAAGCAGGTTAGTGTGGTGGGTTGCCTTAGCGCCGAGGGGAGAAGGGGCGGCCCGACGGCGGCAGGCCCAGACCACCCAGAAAATGTGACCGGTCCGCCCCTCGCCCGCCGCCATCGCAAGCCATGCGCGCCGCGCAGCCTTGCCCCGGCGCCGCCCCCGGCTGGCTTTTGGGCATCCACGCAATTATATTACGTCCATCGAAAACAACGATGGAGAGACATCATGCGGTACTTTTTCCTGCTTCCCATGCTGCGGCTCGGTGCTTTTTCCCGATATGCCGCCTCGGTTGAGCATTACCCGGCCAACCGCCGCGATTGAGGCGGAAAGGCCTGCTTCTTTAAGCAGTTCCCATTTTTCAGTCTGACACAAATCGTCTGAAGGCTTAGCCTGAAGGCGATTTCTGGCCGGTGACCACCGGCCCGGCGCCCATGCGCCGCAAGCCTAGGCGGCGGATGCCGCCGCCCGGCGCTTGAGGGAGCACCAAATCATCTTCCGGTCCGCGTTTTTCAGGACCGGCATGGTTGTCAGGATACGGCCCCGGCGATACCTTCGCCGGGGCTTTTTATTTGCCCACCACCGAATGACGAGGTTCCCGCAATGACCACCCCCGCCGCCGACGGTTTCTTCATGCCCGCCGAATGGGCGCCGCATGCCCGCTGCTGGATGGGCTGGCCCGTGCGCGCGGAGACCTTCCCCAATGGGCTGGCGGCGGCGCGGGCGGCCTATGCCGCCGTGGCCAGGGCCATCGCGGAATTCGAACCGGTGACCATGCTCTGCCCCGACGGGGAAATTGCTTCCGTCAGCCTGGCCTGCGGTCCCGGCGTGTCGGTGCTGCCCATGGCCACCAGCGACAGCTGGGTGCGTGACAATGGCCCCAGCTTCGTCATTGACGGCAAGGGCGGGGTGGCCGGCGTGCATTGGGGCTTCAACGCCTGGGGCCGCAACTATGATGATTTCCAGCCTGACACGGCGGTCGGCCGCCTGATCCTGGAAAACCAGGGTCTGAAGCGCTATGCAGCACCCCTGATCATGGAGGGCGGGTCCTTCCATGTGGATGGGGAGGGCACCTTGCTGACCAGCGAGGAATGCCTGCTGAACCAAAACCGCAACCCGCATCTGTCGCGGGCCGAGATAGAACAGCATCTGGCCGATCATCTGGGCGTGCGGCAGTTCATCTGGCTGAACAAGGGCTATGAACAGGACGAAACCGACGGCCATATTGACGAGATCGCCTGTTTCGTGAAGCCGGGTGTGGTCCTGACCATGGTCACCGACGATACGACCGATCCCAATTATCCCGTCTTCCAGGACAATCTGGCCCGCCTGCGCGCGGCCCGTGATGCGGCGGGGCGGGAGCTGGAGGTGGTGACCCTGCGCACCCCGGCGCGCCAGGAACAGCACGGCGTGCGCCTGACCCTGTCCTACACCAATTTCTACATGGCCAATGGCGGCATCGTCATGCCGCTGTTCGAAGACCCGATGGACGCCGAAGCCATCAGTCTCTTCACCCGCCTGTTCCCCGACCGCCGCATCCTGCCCGTCCCCGCCCTGGACATCGTGCGCGGCGGCGGCGGCATCCACTGCATCACCCAGCAGCAGCCGGCGGGGTGACGTGGGGTGGTACTTCAAGCACCCTTTTATGGGTTTCTTCCTGATCGCGAACACTGCCACCATAAGCAGCGCGATAAAGTGTCACTAATTCACTTCCGATGCTACGCATGGCATCAGCGCTTAGGTCCACACGCCCCTTGCCATCAGAAAAACTAAATCCCACAAGAACAGGATCGGGATTGTCTGCAGAAATTTTTTTGTTCCATGGTGAAACGTTGTGATTGTCTCCATGAGACATACTATTTCTGAGCCAAACAAGCATCTCCCACATTTTGCAAGATGCGAGATCAAATTCTTTAGATTTGCATTTATCCTGACCTCTGCGTTTAGCGTGCAGGCAGGCTGAAACTCTCCCGGAGCCTTTAAACTTTGCAGCACTCCATGGGCTTTCAGAAATACGCGATTGAAGTGGTTTTAACTTCTCCGGCCATATTTCATAGCTCTCATGGGCTCCAACACTCTGCCGAATCCAGGCTATGATTGCGCTGAATAATGCGAACGCATGAGTAGTGCCGTATTCGGTGTCATTTGCTGTTTCCTTAAGAAGCTTTCCCAACCTATCAACAATGACCCATTGGATGTGGTTTTCTTCTATCTGCACAACATCACCCATTTAGCGGTCGATAGCCTAAGTAGCATTTGAGAATAATGGCATATTCTTCCGTCACTTCCATCCTACTTATAAAACCCCTGCCGCAGCTTCACCCCATGCTCCAGCCAGACCTTCAGGGCGCAGAGCATGCCGGTCCAGCCCTCGCAATTGCCATAGGATGTCTTCAGCCCCTGCGGCGTTTCCGACCAGCCATATTCGGTGATGCGCACCCAGGTGCGGCCATCGTCCAGCGGCTCGAACGTCATGACGATGGTCGTGCGCCGGTGGCCGGCCTCATCGGCGTCTACGGCCCCTTCCCGTCCGTCCCATTGCAGGGTGATGCTGCGATCCTGAACCACGTCCACCACCCGCACAGGAAAAGCGCCTGGGAAATCATGAAAATCCCAGGTGACAACGGCCCCGGTCTCCAGCCGGCCCTGCGCGCCGCCCGTCGCGAAATATTCCGACAGAGCGCCGGGATTGACCACCGCCTCAAACACTTCCGCCACCGGCTTGGCGATGCGGCCGCCCACCGTGAATTTCACATCCATGATCATTTCCTCCCTGTTACCCGCCCCCATTATGTTATAGAATTATAACATGTCAAACGATGATCTGGATGACGCGCTGTTCAAGGCGCTGGGCCACCGCACCAGGCGGCAGATGCTGGACTTGCTGAAGGCGGGGCCGCGCACCACGGGCATGCTGTGCGACAGCCTGCCGGACATTGATCGCTGCACCGTGATGCAGCATCTGAAGGTGCTGGAGGATGCGGGGCTGGTGGTGGCGGAACGGCGGGGGCGCGAACGCTGGAATCATCTGGACGCCCTGCCCATCCACGGCATCCATGAACGCTGGATCGGCCCCTATGCCGCCTATGCCTCGTCCCTGCTGGCGCGGCTGAAGCGTCAGGTGGAGGTGCCGGCCGGGCCGGATGAAAAGGTGTAAACCGTCTCAGCCCTTATGTTCCGACAGCAGCGACTCCAGCCGGCGCCGCTCGGGCCCCAGATGCAGCCGGTATTTCGCCAGACCAAAGGCCGCCACGGCCAGCATCGCCCCCCCGGCCAGGATCAGGAACTGTTCAGCATTCTGCCCGCTCATCTTGCCGCTATCGCGTAGCGCCGACACGGCCAGCAGCAACAGCGGCAGCATGACAGCCCAGGCGCCGGCCACGATCAGCAGCCTTTGCCGGGCGGCCCGGTTGGCATCCAGCAAGGCCGCCCAGACTTCCGGCAGGCTGCCCCCCGTACCCGCATGGTCGCGCAGATGGCGCCAATGGCGACCGGCGAACAGCACCAGCATCAGCCAGCAAGGGGCCAGCAAAGCCAGGGATGCGGCACTGTCGCGGGCATCACCGTCCGACGCCATGGTCTGCAACAGCCCCAATCCGGTCAGCAGGGCCACGATGGCCCCCACCGCCCCCAGGAACAGCGTCGTGCGGTGGCGCCGTCCCGTCAGGTCACGCATCATCGTCTCGATCATCATGTCGCTCCGTGCAGGATCCGGGTGGTTGGGACCGGACTGAAACGTCCGGGTGACAGGATCGTCATGCATGCGTTTCCTCCTCCCGCATCTGGGCGGTCAGACGCTGACGGGCGCGGGTCAGGCGCGCCCCGACATTGGTTGTGGACATGCCGTGGATAATGGCCATGTCGGCATAGGACAGGCCTTCCAGGGACAACAGCATCAGGGATCGGTCGATCGGCGGCAGTCCGCGGATGGCGGCATATAACCGGTCAAGCCGCACCTGCTCCGCGGCGTCGCCCGTATCCAGCATCAGCAGGGCAAGCTCGGCCTGCCCCTGGCGGGCGCGACGGAACAGCCAGTTCTCCCGCCGCCGCCAGGTCAGGGCCCGGTTATGGGCGACACGATGGATGAAGGTGACGGCCGATGCCTCGCCCCGGAAGGCGGGTGCTGCCTTCCACACGGCAAGCAGCAGTTCCTGAAGCAGGTCGCTTTGATCGGCCGGGTCGGCGAAGGCGCGGGCGATATGGACCAGGATGCCCAGATGCGCCCGCATCCATTCCCGGAAAATCTGGTCCTGCCCCTCCACGTCACGCCCCCCGTTGCTGGTTCGATCCGTTAGACGGCGGCGGCAGGCATGTTCTTACATTGGGTCGAAGCTTTTTCCGCCTCTTGGTGAAATCTCACGAATAATGGAGCAGACCCAGGGCAAACAGGGCCATCGTCAGCACCACCGCCGCCCGCAACCGGATCAGGCGCGGTTCGCGCAGGATGGCATAGGCACGGTAGAATCGTTGTTCATCGAAATAGCGGTCATCGCCGGCTTGCATCCGCTTTTCCACCTGTCTTGCCGTCACCTGCGGCCAGGCAAGGTCGAAGGCCGACCACAGGCAAAGGGCCAGGATAAACAGCGTCTTGGCATCCATCTCTCACCCCCGGGCCGACACCAACCGGAAAGAGATTACCCCACCAGAAACGCCATGCCAACACTGGCCGGGGCCGTGTGCTTGAACCCGTATTGGGCGTACAGGTACTGCGCGTCGCCATCGGCGATCAGGCTGACATAGGCGCTTTTGGGTGCATGGGCGTGCAGATGATCGACGATGGCGGCGACAATACGCTTGCCCAGACCGCGCCCCTGGTGCGCCGGGTCGACGGCGATGTCGCAGACCTGGAAGAAGCAGCCGCCATCGCCGATGACGCGACCCATGCCGACCACCGCCCCATCCTTGACGATGCGCACGCCGTACCAGCTGTTGGGCAGGCCGATGGCCGCCGCCTGTTCCGTCTTCTCCGACAGGCCGGAAATACGGCGCAGGCGGCAATAATCCGCCACCTCCGGTACGCCGGTCAGCAGATCATAGCCGTCAGCGCCGGGGACCATCAGATGCCGCCACCCTGCTGCTGCTGTTCACGGCGGAACGGATGGGCCGGATAGACGCCCAGGAACGTCACTTCGCGCGCGAAGAAGCCCAGCTCCTCCATGGCCAGCCGCAGCGACCTTTCCTCCGGATGGCCTTCCACATCCATATAGAACTGCGCCGCCGTGAACCGGCCATCGACCATATAGCTTTCCAGCTTGGTGATATTGACGCCGTTGGTGGCAAACCCGCCCAGCGCCTTGTAAAGCGCCGCCGGGACGGAACGCACGCGGAAGACGAAGGAGGTGACGCTGTCCGTTTCCCGCGGCGGCACATTGGGTTCGCGTGCCAGGATCAGGAAGCGCGTGGTGTTATGCGCCGCATCCTCGATCCCCTTGGCCAGCACCTGCAGGCCATAGATCTCGGCCGCCAGGTCCGAGGCGATGGCGGCCTTGGTCGGATCGTTCCACTTGGCCACATCGGCGGCGGCCCCGGCCGTGTCGGCATTGTTGACCGGCGTCAGGCCGCGGTCGCGCAGATAGGTGCGGCACTGAGAAAGGGCCTGGATGTGGCTGTGCACCTCCTTCAGCCCTTCGATGGTGGCGCCCTTCGGCGCCACCAGGCAGTGGACGACGCGGTGATAATGCTCGCCCACGATATGCAGGCCGCCGCGCGGCAGCAGGTAATGGATGTCGGCGACGCGGCCCGCCACCGAATTTTCCACCGGGATCATGGCCAGCCGGGCCCGTTCCTCATGCACGGCGGCGAACGCATCCTCGAACGAGGCGCAGGGCAGCGACACCATGTCGGGAAAGACGCTGCGGCAGGCCAGGTCGGAGTTCGCGCCGGGCGCGCCCTGATAGGCGATGGTGGAGGCGGGCATGTCTTGGCTCTTCAACAGACGGAGAAGGATCGGCGCCGTGGGGATCACAGCGCCGGCGATGGGGCCAGCATCCGGCGGGCGCGGTCAAGGTCTTCGATGGTATCGACCCCCAGCGGCACAATGTCCACCCGCGCCAGCGCGATATTCATGCCGTTGGCCAGCGCACGCAGCTGTTCCAGCTTCTCCCGCCGTTCCAGCACGGAAGGCGACAGGGAAACGAACCGTTCCAAGGCAGCCCGGCGATAGGCGTAAAGCCCGATATGATGGAACAATGGCCCCTCGCCCCAGGGTGCGGTGGCGCGGGTGAAATAAAGCGCGCGGCCGGAAACCGCCCCCTCCGCCATCTCCACCACGGCCTTCACCACATTCGGATTCGTGCGTTCGGCCGCCTCGGTGATGACCGCCCCCAGCGTGGCGATATCCACCGACGCGTCGGCCAGGGGCCCGAACACGGCGCGGATGGCGGCAGGGTCGATGGTGGGCAGGTCGCCCTGGACATTGACGATGGCGTCGTGCCGGCCCTCGGGGTCGATGCGGCGCACGGCCTCCCACACCCGGTCCGACCCGGACGGGTGGTCAGGGTCGGTCAGCACCGCCTGCCCGCCGGCAGCCGTCACCGCATCGGCAATGGATGGCTCGGCCGCCGCGACCAGCACGGGGCCGATCCCGGCCTCCATCGCGCGGCGCCAGACATGCACGATCATGGGCGCGCCATGGATGTCGGCCAGCGGTTTGTCGGGCAGGCGCGTGGACCCCATACGGGCGGGAATGACCACCAGGGGATGGCGCGGCAGCGATTGGTTCTTCTCTGTCATGGTTTTCCCGTGCGACATTTGGTCCGTCAGGTCAAGGCGGAAAGCCATGTGCGTTCATGCATCCTTCAGCTAAGTATCGCGCATGGATTTCCGGCATGGCAGGCATGGACGTGCCCGCATGTTGGCGTTATTGTGCCCGCGCCCGGCGTACCCAAGGGATTAGGACTGATGGCAAGCAGCACCTTCAATAAGATTTTCATGGCGATCCTGACGGCGGCTCTGATCGCCCTTCTGGCAGGTTTCGTCTCCAAGAAGCTGATCCACCCGAACTTCCCGGCGGAACGCGCCTACAAGGTGGACGTGCCGGAATCCGCAACGGCGGAGGCTGCTCCGGCTGCCCCGGCGGAACCCGATCCGGTCAGCCCGCTGCTGGCTGCTGCCGATCCGGCGGCTGGCCAGAAGCTGACCAAGGCCTGCGCGGCCTGCCACAGCTTTGAAAAGGGCGGCGCCAACAAGGTCGGCCCGAACCTGTGGGGTGTCGTGAACGCCAAGCACGCCCATGCCGAAGGCTTCGCCTATTCCGACGCGATGAAGTCGCAGGAAGGCGTGTGGGATTACGAACACCTGAACAAGTTCCTGGCGAACCCGAAGGTGGCCGTGCCCGGCACGAAGATGAACTTCGCCGGCTTCAAGAAGGTCGAGGAACGCGCCGCCGTGATCGCCTATCTGCGCTCGCTGGCGGACAATCCGGCCCCGCTGCCGTAATCGGCATCGGCTTCGGAACATGGTATGAGGGGCGGCAGCGATGCCGCCCCTTTCTTTTTGGGGCGCCCCTTCCGGGTCAGGAGATGTGAGATGTCTGTCGTTTGCGACCACCTGCTTGATCTTGCCAACCGCTGTGCGGATGCCGCCGGGGCCGTTGCCCGCCGTCATTACCGCACGCCGGTGGCGGTGGATGTGAAGGCGGACAGTTCCCCCGTCACCATCGCCGACCGGGAGGTGGAGTCGGCCATCCGCGCCATCCTGGAGGCGGAGCGTCCCGACGATGGCATCCTGGGCGAGGAGCATGGCAGCCGCGACCTGAATGCCGAATATGTCTGGGTCATCGACCCGATCGACGGGACCAAGTCCTTCATCACCGGTCGCCCGCTGTTCACCACCCTGATCGCGCTGCTGCACCGCGGCGTGCCCGTGATGGGCATCATCGATCAGCCGATCACCGGCGACCGCTGGGTCGGTATCAGCGGCCGGCAGACGACCCTGAACGGCCAGCCTGTGCAGACCCGCCCCTGCCCCGATATCGCGCTGGCGACTCAGGCGGCCACCATGCCCTTCCATCAGGTCGAATTCGCCATGACCCAGGCGTCCAGCCGCTACATGGTCTGGGGCGGTGATGCCTATGCCTTCGGCCTGCTGGCCAGCGGCTTCATCGACCTGATGGTGGAGGCAGGCTTGCAGCCCTATGACTGGGCTGCCCTGGTGGCCGTCATCGAAGGGGCGGGCGGCGTCATCACCGACTGGGACGGCCAGCCGCTGCGCCTGGGCTGCAACGGCAATGTCGTGGCGGCCGGCGACCCGGCCCTGCATGCCCACGTCCTGTCCATGTTCCGCGACCGCCGCTGACGCGGCCCGGCGGCACGCGGCTGGCGGCAAGTGGGGGTTAAGCCCTCAGCGCACCGATCCCGGTCCGCCGATCCGGGAAGCGGGCAGCCTCACCGTGACCGTGGTGCCCACGGCGGGCGTGCTCTGCATGGTCAGCGTGCCGCCATGCGCCTCGGCATAGCCCTTGGCCAGCGGCAGGCCCAGGCCCGCCCCCGCCTGACGCCGGTTATGGCCCGCTTCGACCTGGGCGAACGGCTCCAGCGCGATGCGCATGGCGTCCACGGTCATGCCGATGCCGTGATCCGCCACATCGATCAGCAGATCGCCGGTCAAGCCATCGATCCGCACCTGCACATCGACGCGCTGCCCGGTTTCGGAAAAGCGGATGGCGTTGCCGATCAGGTTGACCATGATCTGCTTCATGCGCACCTCGTCCGACAGGACGCGGATGCCGGCCGGCGACACGTCGATGCGCAACGGAATGCCCTTTTCCGCCGCCTTCTCCCGCACCAGCCGTTCACAGCGTTCGATCAGGGCGGTGATATCCACCCAGCTTTCCCGCAGTTCGAACGTGCCGGCATCCATGCGCGCAATATCCAGCAGGTCGTTGACCAGCCGCAGCAGGTGCAGGCCGCCCTCATAGATGTCGTTGGCATATTCGCGGTACTGCTGCGTCCCCAGGCTGCCCAGCAGTTCGTCGCGCAGAATCTCTGAAAAGCCGATAATGGCGTTCAGCGGCGTGCGCAGCTCGTGACTGATATTGGCCAGGAACTGGCCTTTGGCCCGGTCGGCCACCGCGGCGCGGGTTTCCGCGGCGCGCAGATTTTCGTTATTGGTGATCTCCGTGCGCCGGTCGCGCGCCACCAGCGTCAATTCCCCGACACCATCGTCGGGCGACGTCAGGATGGCCAGGTCCACGGGCACCGTCATGCCATTGGCGGCCGTCAGGCGCAGGGCTGACCATTCCAGGCGCGTCGGCTTTCCCCCCGCCTGCATGCGGCGGTGGAAGATCAGCCGGTCGCGCTCATAGACCAGGTCCACGAAATGCCGGCCAACCAGCGCCTCCCCCTCCATGGCGTTCAACAGCTCCACCCCGGCCCTGTTGATCAGGCTGATCCGTCCGTCATTCAGCAGGCAGACCGCGTCTGGCAGCGTATCGATCAAGCCGCGATAGCGTTCGCCTGCCTGTCGCAGCCATTCCGACGCCGCCCGCCTTGTAGCCGCGGCCCGCTGTTCGCGCAGCAGCAGCCATCCCGCCAGGGTGATGGACACGCCGCACAGCAGCGCCAGGACCCAGGCGATTCCCGCCAGGAAATCATGCGCGGGCAATGGATTGCGCCAGCTTATCCATCCAACCGGCGGCGCCCCGATGGCGGCCCCGGCCTCCCGCAGTTCAAGCAGCGAACTGTTGGCACTGACGACGGGCCGGCTGGGCATGTCCACATTGTCCAGCAGCAGCGTGTCCAGCATCCGGGCGATCGCCGCCCGGTCCAGGCGCAGGAGAAAGACCAGGGCGGCGCCATCCTCCCGCACGGGTCCCCCCAGGCCGGGCCGGATATCGGCCACGCCGGCCAGATACAGCCCATCGGGCAGGCGAACGACCCCCGTCATCGCCTCGGTCATGCCGGGCGGCGTGGCAACACTGCGGCCGATCAATGTCTGCAAGGGGGGCGGGACGGTCAGTTCGGCCCGACGCTCGGGTGACAGGCGCTTGCCGTCCTGCACCGCATAGGTCACCTGCCCCTGCCGGTTGACGACAAGGGTGGCGGCAACGCGAAAGGCGCCGTTCAGATAAAGGCCGACATTCTCGTCCGCCCAGGCCTCGTCAAGCGGGTTGGTCAGGTGGGTGGCCGCGGCGTCCCAGCCGGCATAGTCGCGGACTGTCGCCCCCAGCACCGCCTCCGACGCCGCCAGCGTGCGGCGCACACGCTGCACGGTCTTGTCATTCTCCTGCCGGTCGAAATGCTGGGCCGCCACGAACAGGGCAATGGCCATGGCCGCCGCCAGCAGCAACAGGATGGCCATGACTGAAAAGAAAAAGCCGCCGATGCGCCCGGGCGATGGGGCAGGCGGGTAGCGGATCGGGACGGGCGAGGGTTCCTGCATTTGCTGATGATGCGATCGTCCGGTCAAGGTTGGTCATCCTTCACCCTATCGACCAATGTTTCAACTGTGATTCATACCCATTCCAGATGCGCCGGCCGGATCGGGAATGGGTATGGCGGCGACCGCCACAGCACCGCACATGCGGCGTAGCCGGGCCGCCGACGGCGGCGCTGGCGATTGAAGCCCGGTGATCGGGCGCGACCATCAAGACAGGGTATCAGCGGATTTTATCGCCGCCGACCAAGCAGCGGTCGCGTGAAAATGACAGTTTGATGACAAGCCCGCCCGTATAAGCAGCCGTGAATAGTCGTGCCCATAATGCAACACGCAGGCGACGTCATGAATTCGTAATAAAAACGCATCAATTCGGCAATCCCCGTTTGATACCCGTCCGCCGGGGCCTGACGAGCAACCGACACCATCTGAGCAGGCGGTCTCGGTGCACTGAAAGGCTTTTGTCGACCGTGAATTCCCATCGGAGAACAACAATGAGCCTCAAGTCCACCCTGCTGGTCGGCGCTGCCGTCGCTGTCCTGGTTGCCGGCCCGGCTGCGGCCCAGTCCGCCGCCCCGTCCCAGGCCCAGATCGAAGCGCTGACCCAGCAGATCCAGGCCCTGCAGAGCCAGATCAACTCGCTGAAGGACTCGGTCGCCAAGGATACGGCCGCCACGAAGAAGACCATCGACGCCATGCCCAAGGTCACCGCCGATGGTGGCCGCATCCGCGTCCAGACCGCCGACAAGGCCTTCGACGCCGCCATCCGCGCCCGCATCCACATGGATTACGGCTTCTTCAACGGCGGCAAGAACTTCACGACGGACGCCACCGACGGCTTCCAGATGCGCCGCGCCTTCCTGGGCGTCGCCGGCAAGGTCTATACCGACTGGACCTATGAATTCACCGCCAACTTCGCCGACAACCGCGGCGGTGGCACGCAGATCCAGGCCGCCAATATCGGCTATACGGGCATCAAGGACTGGACGATCGTCGCCGGCGTGATGCAGCCGAAATTCACGCTGGATGACAGCACGTCCTCCAACGACATCGCCTTCATGGAACGCGCGCCCATCGGCAACATCATCGTCGGCATCGGCGGTTCCGACAGCCGTACCGCCATCGGCGTGACCAACAAGGGCAAGAGCCACTTCGTGGCCGCCTATGTCACGGGCAACCAGACCAACACCAGCGGCACCTTCGACGACCAGGTCAACATCCTGGGTCGCGGCGCCTATGCCTTCTGGCAGGCCAATGAAGGTTCGGCCGGCATCGGCGTGTCGGGCGTGATGCAGACCACGCCGCAGGCGACCGCCCGTCCGGTGACCGCCGGCACGGCCACCACCTCCATCAGCTTCGGTGATCGTCCGGGCCTGCGCGTTGGTGGCAACCGCACCTCGCTGACCAGCACGGGCACCATCAGCCAGATCGACAGTGCCTATGGCTATGGTGCCGACCTGGGCGTCAATTACAAGAACTTCTGGGCCGCCGCCGAATATTATACGGTCGGCGCCAAGTATGCCGACTACACCGCCACGGGCGCCAAGCAGACCCTGGATGATCCGGAATTCAACGGCTACTACATCTCCGCCGGCTACATCCTGACCGGTGAGCGTCGCAACTATAACATCGGCGAATGGACCGGCGTGAAGCCGGCTTGGCCCGTCGGCCAGAACGGCTTCGGCGCCTGGGAAGTTGCGGCCCGTTACAGCCGCGTCGACCTGATCGACCGCAAGGGCGGCGTTTCCGGCAGCGGCACGGGTGTCGAGACCAACTGGACCCTGGGCGTGAACTGGTACATCAATCCGGCCCTGCGCCTGATGCTGAACCACACGATCAACGAGACGGAGCGTCCGAACGGCACCAAGGTCGATCTGGATATCACCGCCGCCCGCATGCAGTTCCAGTTCTGATATCGGTCTCTGGGGTCGGCGCGAAATTTCGGCGCGCCGACCCCTTGGGATACGATGCAAAGGGCCCACCGGCTTCACCGCCGGTGGGTTTTTTTATTCACCAGACAACTTTTCGGTCAGCGAATAGATCGCCAGGGCACGGCAACGGCGATAACCTATACGTCTGCATATATTCGTATGTATCTTCCCTGCAACACGGCCGGGCAAATAGATCCACCATAGTGGAAACTAACCAAAAGACGTAACGCCCTCGGGATGACGGGCGTCTGGCGGGCGGGCCATGCTCCGGCCTGGGAACAAGCCTCCTTAAAACAAACAATGGATTGCCCATGCCGAAAATCCTCACCCGGATGTCCTCCGGACCCGCGATCGGAGCCGCCCTGCTCTCCCTGATCGGCTTCTCGCCCGCTCTGGCCGCTGTCGATGGCCCCACGGCCGCCGTCGCCGTCAAGGCTCTGAACTTCGTCCAGCCGAAGCCGGCCAAGCCGGTGCCGGTCACCATCGTCGCCGACGCCGGGCAGGCCGCTGCGGCCGAAGCGATGAAGGGCGCGCTGGGGGGCGATGTAACGGCCAAGGTGGTCGAAGGGGCGGGCGGGGATGTGTCCGGTGCCGCGGCCATCATTGTCACGGGCGGCACCGACATCTCGGGCAAGGCCGCTTCCGGTCAGTTGATCATTGGCGACATGGCCTGCATGGCGGCCGGCAAATGCGCGCTGGCCGTCGAACGTCAGGCCTCGGGTGCTGCCAAGTACCATGTCAACACGGCCGCCCTGACCAAGGCCGGCATCAGCTTCGACAAGAATTTCCAGATGCTCGTCACCGCCCACTGAGCCGTAGCGCGACCAGCAGGAGTATAATCAATGAAAATCAAGATCAGCCTTTTGGCCGCCGCCGCCGGCATCGCCCTGATCGGGACCGCCGCTCACGCCCAGACCATCGATTATGGTACGCTGCAGGATGCGTTCGGCCAGGCCGTGACCACCGGCGCCACCGGCAAGCCGCAGGTGCAGTCGGATGCGCCGGCCGCCATGCGCATCATCACCGCGGCCGAGATCAAGGCCAGCGGCCTGGACAATCTGCCCGACATTCTGGGCCGCGTGGCGGGTGTCGACGTGCTGCGCTGGGGCAGCGCCTCCACCGATGTCGGCCTGCGCGGCTATAACCAGGCGGGCAATCCGCGCCTGCTGGTGCTGCTGAACGGCCGTCAGGTCTATGCTGATCATTATGCCCTGGTGACCTGGTCGGCCATTCCGGTGCAGCTGTCGGAAATCCGCCAGATCGAGGTGGTGAAGGGCCCCGTCGGCGCCATCTATGGCTTCAATGCCGTGTCGGGCGTCGTCAATATCATCACCTACAATCCGCTCTATGATAATGCCGGTCAGGCGACAGCCCGTATCGGCAACCATGGCCAGCGGGAAATCGGCCTGTCCAAGGCCATGAAGCTGACCGACAAGGTCGGCGCCCGCTTCTCGGCCGGCTATAAGGAAGCGGACGAGTTCAGCAAGGGTAACCTGACGGCGGGCGAAAGCGCCGCCCGGGACAATCCGGAAGCTACCAACGTTGCCGCCGCGATCATGGCCCAGGTGACGGATACTGTGCAGGCGGGCGTGGAAGTCACCCACTCCAACGTGCATCAGTACGAACTGACCCCGTCCTTCACCTATAACTGGGACGTGTTCAAGACCACGTCGGCTAAGGCGGATATCGCCGCGGACGCCGGTTCCTTCGGTCTGGTCAATTTCACGGCCTACCGCACCTGGCTGGACCTGAGCTACAGCAGCGGTGCCGCGGTGTCGGATGTGCAGACGACGGTGGTGCAGCTGTCCGACCTGATCCAGGTGAATGCCGACCACACCGTGAAGCTGTCCGGCGAATTCCGGCACAACGAACTGGACCAGATGCTGTTTGGCACGGGCAAGGTTGGCTACGATGTCTGGGCTGGCGCCGTGATGTGGGACTGGAAGGTCACCGATCAGGTCACCTTCACCAACGCGGCGCGCGTCGATTTCTTCAGCCTGCAGAACAAGGGCCTGCAGACGGCTCCCTATGGCGCTGCGGCTTACGACCGCGACATGACAAAAGCCAGCCTGAACAGCGGCCTGGTCTACAAGCCCACGGACACCGACACCTTCCGCGCCACCTATGGCATCGCCAACCAGTTGCCCTCGCTGGTCGAACTGGGCGGGCTCTACAGGGCCAGCGCGCCCGGCGTTTATCTGTCGGGCAACCCGACCATCGATCCGACGCGCGTCGACAGCGTTGAACTGGGCTATACCCGCACGGTGCCGGCCATCAATGGTCATGTCGGCGTCAACGTCTTCCGGCAGAAAAGCACCGATCTGAAATCCTTCATCGGCAGCGACCTCGTCAAGGTCGGCAACCTCTATGCCATGGCGCCGATCAACGCGGGCGACAGCAAAAGCTGGGGCAGCGAGGTCGAACTGGCCGGGGCCACCGACAAGGGGCTCAACTATGCGCTGTCCTACACCTGGACGGACATTAATGACGACCTGACAGTCAACCGGACCGCCACGACGCGCCCGATCAACTACGAAGGATCGGCCCCCAAGCACAGGCTCCAGGGCATGCTGGGCTATACGGTCGGTTCGCTGTCCGCCCAGGCCAATCTGGCCTACCAATCCCATCGTACCCTGCTGAAGGCGCCCACCTCCTTTGCGGGATTGAGCAAGGTGGAAATCGACGGCTACTGGTCGGCCGGTGCGACCATCGGTTACCAGTTCGATACCGGCACGGAAATCCGCCTGTCCGGCACCGACCTGCTGCGCCCCGACACGCTGACCGTCCCCGGTCTGCGCACGGAACGTCGTCTCTACGCGACGCTCTCCCAGAAGTTCTGATCCTCCGGTCCCCCGGCCCTTTCGGGGCTTTGGGGGACCCTCTCCTCAGCCATGAAATTATCCTGCCCCGACTGCGAAATATCATTTCGCGGCCAGGGTGGGACATTTCCCGTTCCATCTAATAAAATTTAGTAAATCTACAAAATCAATAACTGATCTATACATCGATTTCTCAATAATGGTCCAATTTGATGCCTCATATCCGACATATCCTTAAGAAGTATCAGATCATCGATGACAATTTATATTTCTGATATCATGGTAAATCCTGAAATTATCAATTTCACCCAAACGATGGACTGATGATGCCTAACAAACATATCCGGGTATGGGCGACCGCGCTGATTGGGGGATTGGCGCTCGCGGGTACCGATTTCAACGTCGCGCAAGCGGCGCTGGACGGCCCGACGGCCACCGTCGCGGTAAAGGCCCTGAATTTCGTGCAGCCGAAGCCGGCCAAGCCGACCCCCGTTGTGATCGTGGTCGATGGCGGCCAGGCGGCCGCCGGCGATGCGGTGAAGACCGCCCTGGGCGCCGATGTGACCGCGAAGGTGGTCGACGGAACCGGTGATATAGCCGGTGCTGCCGCCATCATTGTGACCGGCGGCGCCGATGTTTCGGGCAAGGCCGGTGCGGGCCAGCTGATCATCGGCGACATGGCCTGCATGGAAGCTGGCAAATGCGCCCTGGCTGTCGAACGTCAGGCGTCGGGTGCTGCCAAGTACCACGTCAACACCGCCGCCCTGACCAAGGCCGGCGTCAGCTTCGACAAGAATTTCCAGATGCTCGTCACCGCGCATTGAGTCACGGCAAGATCAGCAGGAGTAAGAACAGCATGAAAAAGTCGATTCTGTTGGGCGCCACCGCCCTGATCGCCGTCAGCGCCAATGCCCAGACGATCAATTACACGGCCTTGCAGGACGCGTTCGGCCAGCCGGTGACCACCAGCGCCACGGGCAAGCCGCAGGTCGCGTCGGACGCTCCGGCCACCCTGCGCATCATCTCGGCGGCAGAAATCAAGGCCAGCGGCCTGAACAACCTGCCCGACATCCTGAACCGTTACAGCGGCCTTGACGTACTGCGCTGGGGCGTTGGCGACGCCGACGTCGCCATCCGCGGCTACAATCATGGTCACTATCCGCGCATCCTGGTCCGCATCAACGGCCGCCAGGTCTATAATGACCATTATTCGATGGTGGTGTGGAGCACGCTCCCGGTCACCCTGGCGGAAATCAAGCAGATCGAAATCGTCAAGGGCCCGGTCGGCGCCATCTATGGCTTCAATGCCGTGGCCGGCGTGATCAACATCATCACCGTCAACCCGCTCTATGACGATGCCGGCAACGCCACCGTCCGCGCGGGTATGAACGACCAGCGTGAAGCCAGCATGGTCAAGACGCTGAAGCTGGGCGACAGCCTGGGCCTGAAGCTGTCGGCGGGCTACAAGGAGGCCGACGAGTTCCAGCGCGGCAACCTGACCACCGCCGAGCGCGCCCGCATCACGGACATGGAAGCCAACCATGTGTCGGCGTCCGGTCTGGCCCAGGTGGCCGACAATATCCAGGTGGGATTTGAACTGTCGCGCAGCTACTCGCTGCAGGACAATTACACCACCACCGGCACCTATTTCGCCATTGAATATATCGCCAAGGCCGCCAAGCTGGATGCGGCCATCGATGCCGGCGATATCGGCCTGCTGAACTTCACCACCTACCGCAACTGGCTGGATTTCGACTACCGGGGCTTCGGCGTGGCCGATGCCCGCCTGACGGTGGCGCAGATCTCCGATCTGATCCAGATCGGTTCTGATCATACGGTAAAGGTCACCGGTGAATATCGCAGTTCCGAAATGGGCCGTTGGCCGCGACCGGGCGGACGGATCAGCGCCGATATCTTCGCGGGTTCACTGATGTGGGACTGGAAGGTGTCGGACAATGTCTCCTGGACCAATGCCGCCCGCATCGACGCGTTCAGCCTGGAATACAAGGGTGAAGTGCCGACGCCGCGTCTGGTGTCGGAATTCGACCGCAAGATGACGAAGGCCAGCTTCAACAGCGGTGTCGTCTACAAGCCGACGCCCGACGATACGGTCCGCCTGACCTACGGTCTGGCCAACCAGCTGCCCGCCATGTTCGAACTGGGCGGCTATTATGGCGGCACCACCGGGGTCGGCAATCCGGAGCTGGACCCGTCGCGGATCACCAGCTTCGAACTGGGCTATGATCACGCCGTGGCCGCCATCAATGGCAGTATCGGCATCGCCGGCTATCGCCAGATCACCAAGGACGTCAAGGCGACGACGGGCGGCACGCCCGACCGCGTCCTGGTCAATGGCGTGCTGACCCAGACCTTCGTGAATGCCGGCAAGTCCAGTTCCTGGGGCATCGAAGCCGATGTGAAGGGCACCATCGCCGGTGGCTTCAATTACGCGGCTTCCTACACCTGGACCACGATCAGCGACGACCTGACCATCAACCAGGGCCTCTATCCGACCCGTCCCGTCAAGTATGAGGACGGTACGCCCACGCACCAGTTGAAGGGCAATGTCGGCTGGACCGACGGCGCCCTGTCGGCCGATCTCGGCATGGCGTGGCAGTCCAGCCGGTATCTGCTGCGTCCGGGCACCGGCACGCTGACCGGCTACCACATCCCCACCAAGGTCGACAGCTATGTCAGCGGCACCGCAACCGTTGCCTACAGCTTCAGCACGGGTACGGAACTGCGCGTGACGGCGCAGGACTTCCTGCGCTCCAATACGGAAGCGACGACGGTTCTGCAGACGGAACGGCGCATCTACGCGTCGATCTCGCAGAGCTTCTGATCAGGTTCCCTCCGGCCCGGCCGGGCCGGAGGGGCCGACAGCCGGCCCCGTCCTCGGGACGGGGCCGGCGCCCTGATATAACCTGAAGATATTCAGACACGATCTTTCTTGCACATCACAATAATATACCTTGGGATATATCGGAATTTTACTCGCCATCGCTAAAACAAGAATCCGCTGACGACATTAAATAACACATATCCCTAAGATGTATATTCCACCACCTGACACATACGTCATGTCTATGCTCTCTTACACGGGAAGAGAGCATTTCCTCGTGAGAGCTGGATACAAGATGCATAAGAGACACATGCGGGTGTGTAAAGTGGCGCTGGTGGGGGCATTGGCGCTGGCCGCGGCACCCTTCACCACCGCCCACGCGGCGCTGGACGGCCCGACGGCCACCGTCGCGGTAAAGGCCCTGAATTTCGTGCAGCCGAAGCCGGCCAAGCCGACCCCCGTTGTGATCGTGGTCGATGGTGGCCAGACGGCCGCGGGCGATGCGGTGAAGTCCGCCCTGGGGGCCGATGTGACCGCGAAGGTGGTCGACGGGACCGGTGATGTCGCCGGTGCTGCCGCCATCATTGTGACCGGCGGCGCCGATGTTTCGGGCAAGGCCGGTGCGGGCCAGCTGATCATCGGCGACATGGCCTGCATGGAAGCCGGCAAATGCGCCCTGGCTGTCGAACGTCAGGCGTCGGGTGCTGCCAAGTACCACGTCAACACCGCCGCCCTGACCAAGGCCGGCGTCAGCTTCGACAAGAATTTCCAGATGCTCGTCACCGCGCACTGAGCCGCGGCAAGACCAGCAGGAGTTATGAATAACATGAAAAAGTCGATTCTATTGGGCGCCTCCGCCCTGATCGCCGTCGGTGCCAATGCCCAGACGATCAATTACACGGCCTTGCAGGACGCGTTCGGCCAGCCGGTGACCACCAGCGCCACGGGCAAGCCGCAGGTCGCGTCAGACGCGCCGGCAGCCCTGCGCATCATCACCGCCGCCGACATCAAGTCCAGCGGCCTGGACAACCTGCCCGACATCCTGAACCGCTATAGCGGCGTGGATCTGCTGCGCTGGGGTGCAGGCAGCGCCGATGTCGCCGTGCGCGGCTACAACCAGGGTTCCTATCCGCGCCTGCTGGTGCTGGTGAACGGGCGTCAGGTCTATAATGACCATTTCGCCATGGTCGTGTGGAACACGATCCCGGTGCAATTGTCTGAAATCAAGCAGATCGAGATCGTCAAGGGCCCGGTCGGCGCCATCTATGGCTTCAATGCCGTGGCCGGCGTGATCAACATCATCACCGTCAACCCGCTCTATGATGATGTCGGCACGGCCACCCTGCGCGGCGGCACCGGCGACAAGCGCGAGGCCAACATGGTCAAGACGCTGAAGCTGGGGGACAAGGTCGGCGTGAAGCTGTCCGCCGGCTACAAGAAGATGGACGAGTTCGACAAGGGCAATATCACGGCCACCGAGCGCGCGCGCCTGACCGATCCGGAGGCCAACAATGTCTCCGTCGCCGGTCTGGCCCAGGTGGCGGACAATGTGCAGGTCGGTGTGGAACTGTCGCGCAGCTTCTCCTACCAGACCAACTACACCACCACGAACTCCTACTTCGCCATCAAGTATGTCGCTGAAAGCGCCAAGGCGGATGTCAGCGTCGATGCCGGCGATATCGGTCTGGTGAACTTCACCGCCTACCGTAACAAGCTGGATTTCAACTACCTGGCGCTGGGCGCCTCGGACGTGACCACCACGGTGGCACAGCTCTCCGATCTGGTGCAGTTCGGCTCGGGCCATACGCTGAAGGTCACGGGCGAATATCGCCGGGCCGAAATGGGCCGCTGGCCGACCCCCGGTTCCGACATTGGCTATGATGTGTTTGCGGCCTCCACCATGTGGGATTGGGCCATCAGCCCCACCGTCTCGCTGACCAACGCGGTCCGGGTCGATGCGTTCAGCCTGGATTATTCCGGTGCCGCCTCCACGCCGCGCGTCGCGTCGGAGTTCGACCGCAACATGACCAAGTTCAGCTATAATGGCGGCCTGGTGTACAAGGCATCGCCCAATGACACGGTACGTGCCACCTTCGGCATGGCCAACCAGTTGCCCAGCCTGCTGGAACTGGGTGGCTACTACACGGCCGGTGCGATACCGACGCTGGGCAACCCGCATATGGACCCGTCGCGCATCACCAGCTTCGAATTGGGCTATGACCATGTGATCGAGGCCATCAACGGCCGTTTCAGCCTGTCCGGCTATCGCCAGCACACGAAGGATCTGAAGACCTTCACGGGCGGCACCGCCGACCGCATCCTGATCAATGGCAGCCTCGCCCAGACCATGGTCAATGCCGGCTCCTCCTCCTCCTGGGGGCTGGAAGCAGAGCTGGCCGGTGCCATTGCCGGCGGCTTCGGCTACAGCGCGTCCTATAGCTGGACGAAGATCGACGACAAGCTGACGGTCAACAAGGGCGCGCTGGCCACCCGTCCGATCCTGTTCGAGGATGGCACGCCCGAACATAAGCTGCGCGGTGATCTGAACTGGACCAATGGCGCGCTGTCTGCCGACCTGGGTCTGGCCTGGCAGTCCGACCGTTACCTGCTGCGTCCCGGTACCGGCACGCAGACGGGCTATCAGATCGCCACCAAGGTCGACAGCTTCGTCAGCGGCAGCGCCACTGTCGCGTACAAGTTCAACACCGGCACGGAAGTGCGTGTAACGGCGGCTGACTTCCTGCGCTCGTCCACGGCTGCGACGGCGTCGGTTGAAACCGAACGGCGTCTCTACGCGACCCTGTCGCAGTCCTTCTAAGCTGATGCAGTGCCCGGCGGTTCACCGCCGGGCACTGCCCCCGAGATAAGGGATCAAGCCCATGTATGCAGCACTCCTCTCCCGCCTGGACCGTCTTTCTCTGTTCGCCAAGCTGATGGCGGGTCCGGCCATCGTGGCACTCGCCATGGTCCTGCTGGGCGGCACCGCGATCATCGAGCTGCGCTCCCAGGCCGCGGCCACCCGTGAGCTGGTGGAGGAGAAGCTGGCCCGGTCGGCCGAAATGCAGAATCTGGTCGCCGGTCTGAAGGGCAGCCTGGGCTCCGCCTATTTTGCGGTCCTGTCGGTTGCGGGTGGCAACCCGGCGGCAGGTGCCACCAAGGAACTGGACACCGTCAAGGCAGAGATTGCGGAACAGGCCAAGCGTCTGACCGCCGTGTCGGCCAGCATATCCGACCCCGCCCTGCGCAGCGCCGTCCAGTCGGCCGCCAATGAACTGGGCGAGTTCAGCGGTGCCGTTGACGTCGTCTCCACCATGCTGGAGGTCGATCTGGCCACGGCGGCCGGGGCCGTGCTGCCTTTCAACGCCAAGGTCACGGCGATCGTCACCGCCCTGGACAAGGCCGCCGCCAGGATCCAGGCCGATGCGCGCAATTCCGTGGAAATGCAGGCGCATTCCGCCGGCACCGCGTCCTGGTTCCAGGGCATCGGCCTGGTGCTGGCCCTGGGTCTGGCCTCTGCCATCTCCATCGCCATCGCGCGGCTGGTGAAAAGCGGTATCACCACCATCGCCGCCGCCATGGGCAGCCTCGCCCACAATGACCTGACGGTCGACCCGACCCGTCTGGTCCGTGAGGACGAGCTGAACAGTCTGGTCGACGGCCTGTCCGCGTTCAAGAACGCCCTGGTCGAGGGCCAGCGGCTGCGCATCGAACAGCAGGAATCCGACGCCCGTGCCCGCAAGGCCCTGCTGGCGCTGGCCGACAGCTTCGAAGCCACCGTGCTCTCGTCGGTCCGCGCGGTCGGTGAAACGGCGGAGAAGGTGCTGTCGGACAGCGAGCGGCTGGGTCTGGTGGCCGAAGATGGGCGCACCGCCGCCAACCATGTGTCCCGCGCCGCTGAAAGCTCGGACCAGGGCGTGCAATCGGTGGCCAGTGCCGCCGAGGAACTGGCCGTCAGCTTCAACGACGTGGCCCGTCAGGTCGAAGGCGTCACCAGCAGCACGCGGGAAGCAACCAGTGCCGTCGGCCGCTCGGACAGTCTGGTCCGCACGCTGAACCAGGAAGCCGATGGCATCAAGAATGTCGTCGATCTGATCTCCGCCATCGCCAGCCAGACCAACCTTCTGGCCCTGAATGCCACGATCGAGGCGGCGCGCGCTGGTGAGGCCGGCAAGGGCTTCGCCGTCGTGGCCTCCGAAGTGAAAAGTCTGGCCACCCAGACGGCCAGGGCCACGGAAGAGATTGCCGGCCGCATCGGTGCCGTCCGCGACGCCGCCAATGCCGTGGTCGGGGCCCTGTCCGACATTTCCGGGCGTATCGGCGACGTGTCCAGCGTCAGCACCACTGTGGCCGCAGCCGTGGAAGAACAGCGCCGCGCCACGCAGGAGATTGCCCGCTCGGTGCAGTCCGCCTCTACCGCCAGCCGCGAAGCCGCGTCGGAAGTGCAGTCGCTGGCCCTGATTGCGGCCGGTACGGGCGAAGCCGCCCAGGGCCTGCGCACGGCCGCCTCCACCCTGACCAGCGGCGCCGGCCGTCTGCGCCAGGAAGTGGACGGGTTCCTGCAGCGGGTCCGCGCCGGCTGATGCCGCTCAAGGCGTGAACAAAAAGGCCCCGGTCTCACGACCGGGGCCTTTTTGCTTGCCGCTCCACCCCATACCAATCTGCCGAAGGCTTGACCTTTGGCAGATTGGAGGCACGCTCCCGCCGGCCCGGCGCTCGTGCGCTCGCCAAGCCAAGCCCGCGGATGCGGGCGCCCGGCGCCTGAGGGAACACGAAATCTCGCTTGATCGGTCACGATCAAGCGAGATTGGACTCAAAGCCGGCGGACGGCGTTCACGCCCCTGGTGCCTGCCCGCGCCAGCACATCGGCCAGCGGTTCGCGCACGACCTGCATATGCGATGCCGTGGCGTGCAGCAGACTGTCGGGCGACGCCATGATGCCGACATGGCCGGGGAAGAACACCAGATCGCCGCGCTGGAAGGCCACACCCTGGCCATCGCTGGAAATCAGGTCGCCCAGCAACGCCGCCTGCTGGTCGCTGTCGCGCGGGCAATGATGTCCTGCCGCCAGCAGGGCCAACTGTACCAGGCCGGAACAATCGATGCCGATGCTGGTGCGGCCGCCCCAGAGATAGGGCGTACCGACAAACCGTTCGGCCACGGCCACGAAATCCGCCGCCATCTCTGCCACCGGCGCCAGATGCAGCTTGTGCAGCCAGCCGCCGCCATCGATCTGACGCCAGTCGCCTTCCTCCCCTGTCACCACGACGTGGGCGCCAAAGGACAGCAGATCGACGAAGGGCTGCTTCAGGTCGGGTTCGGGCTGCAGAAAGCTGCGCAGGGCGGACACCTTGTGCGTCGGCACGGTGATGTCGGCGTCCAGCGCTTCCACCCGCAACCAGCCCACATAACCGTCGGTGCCGTTCTGGCCCCAGGCCCAGCCGTCACGTTCATCCAGAACGGTGAAGGTCTCCCCGAACAGCAGTTCGGTGGATTGCCGGGCCTCGAACGAAGGCTCCTCCTTCACGGCGGCAAAGCCACTGCGGATCTGGCAGGGGACGCCATCGATGAAGCGGGCGGCCGCGACGCGACCACGCAGGTAAGAGGCGGCCAGATCGTCGCGATAGGGATGGACGCGGGGGTCGGGTTTTTCCGGGGAAGAAGTCATGCCGTGGGGGCCAGGGTTTCCGTTCGCACGCTGTCCGCCACCACCGGCGGCGCGGGCGTGCTGATTTCCAGGGCGGGATCGGCAACCGTCCCGCCTTCGTCACCGACCTGGCCCGCCTTTTCCGCGTCGATGACCATCTGACCGAATTCCATCAAAAAGACGGAACCTTTCACGGTCCGCTGCACCAGCACGTTACGGCGATCCTCCTGATCGCGCTTGCGCTTGATGTAGCCCAGCCGGCCCAGCCGGTCCAGCGCCCGCGTGATCGCCGGCTTCGATACGTTCAAGGTGGCCGCCAGCCCCCGTACCGTATGCGGCGGCGGCGTCAGGAAGACGGTCAGCAGCAGGGCCAGCTGCCGTGCCGACAGGTCCGGCCCGTCCTTGCGCACGCTGGCCACCAGCGCCCGTCGCCATAGTTGCAGCGCCTGAAGGTTCCGTGACATGCCCGCCCCCCGACCGCACCGCGCCGGCATTGCGGAAGATCGCAACCGGACGCGGAACGGAGTTTGCCGAAGATTAGAACCTTCGGCAAGCTGGGAACGTGCGGATTGTTACTGTTTCGAACCAAAACGGTCGGCAATGACCTTGTAGAAGGCGCGCAGGGTCATGGCCTCACCGCCTTCCGGGCGGCCGGGGCGGGTCGACGGGTTCCAGGCGAACAGATCGACATGGGCCCAGCACGTCTCCTTGGACACGAACTGTTCCAGATAAAGGGCGGCCGTGATGGCCCCCGCCATGCCGCCGCCCGGTGCGTTGTTCAGGTCGGCGATCTTGCTGTCCAGCTGCGGCCGGTAGCCCTGCCACAGGGGCAGGCGCCACAGCGGATCGTCGGTGGCCGTGCCGGCGGCCAGGATGTCCCCGGCCAGCGTGTCGTCATTGCTGAACAGCGCCGGCAGTTCCGGCCCCAGGGCCACGCGCGCCGCGCCCGTCAGGGTGGCGAAGTCCAGCAGCAGCACCGGCTTCTCGTCATCGGCCTCGGCCAGCGCGTCGCACAGGATCAGGCGGCCTTCGGCATCGGTATTGCCGATCTCCACCGTCAGGCCCTTGCGGGTGGTGATGATGTCCATGGGCCGGAAGGCATTGCCGGCGATGGCATTTTCCACGGCCGGGATCAGCACGCGCAGGCGCACGGGCAGTTTCGCCGCCATGATCAGCCGGGCCAAACCCAGCGCATGCGCCGCCCCGCCCATGTCCTTTTTCATCATCAGCATGCCGCTGGACGGCTTGATGTCCAGCCCGCCGCTGTCGAAGCACACGCCCTTGCCGACCAGCGTGACCAGCGGATGGGCGGCGTCGCCCCAGCGCAGGTCGATCAGGCGGGGTGCGCGCGTGGCGGCGCGGCCGACGGCATGGATGGTGGGATAATTCTGCGTCAGCAGGTCGTCACCGACGATGACACGGACCGCGCCGCCGAATTCGGCGGCCAGGGCCTTGGCGGCGTCGGCCAGCTGTTCCGGCCCCATATCCTCGGCCGGGGTATTCACCAGATCGCGCACCAGGAAGGCGGACTTGGCGAAACGTTCCACGGCGGCGGCATCGGCATTGGCCGGCAGGACCAGGCGGGCGAATTCCTTGCTCGACTTCTTGTAGCGGGTGAACTGATAGGTGGCCAGCACCCAGCCCGAGGCCACCGCCGTGGCCGTGCCGGAATCCAGCGTGCCGTCGAGTGCATAGGCGCCGGCGGGCAGGCTGCCGGGCAGGCCGGCCAGCGTCCAGATGTCGATCTTGTCCGCCACGCCGACCAGCACGCGCGCCAGACCACCCGTCGCATCAGCCACCAGCGCCGTGGCGCCGGGGGCTGCCGTAAAGCCCAGACGCTTCACCCAGGCGGCCATGGCGGCGGGGGCGGCGGCCAGCCACTTGTCCAGATCCGCCTTGCGCAGCAGCGTCACGGGCACGGCGTCGGGCACGGGGGCGTTCAGCAGATAGGCGGTCACGGGCGGCATTCCTCTATCAACGAAGCAGTGTATGGATGGCATTGTCGCCCGGACGAAAACGGGCTTTGGCTCTTCGGCCAACAGCCCTACTCTTCCCGTCCCCTCTCCGCAACGGTGAAGCAGAGCCCATCCATGTCCGGCCCTCATTCCCCTGTATTCAGCCTGGTGATCGGCAACAAGAACTATTCTTCCTGGTCGCTGCGTCCCTGGCTGGCCCTGCGCCATGCCGGCGTCGCCTTCGAGGAGGTGCTTGTGCGGCTGCGCCAGCCCGACACCAAAGCCGCATTGTTGTCGCACAATCCGGCGGGCAAGGCGCCGGCCCTGCGCCATGGCGACCTGACGGTCTGGGACAGCCTTTCCATCTGTGAATATGTGAACGAGCTGTTCCCCACGGCTCATCTCTGGCCGGCCGATGCCGCGGCCCGCGCCGTAGCGCGGTCGGTGTCGGCGGAGATGCATTCGGGTTTTCCCGATCTGCGCCGGAACCTGTTCATGGATCTGCGCAGCCGTTACGACCGGCCCGACCGGGTTGCGGCGGCCCAGGCCGATATCGACCGTGTGCTGGCCATCTTCAATGATTGCCGTGCCCGATTCGGTCAGGGCGGCCCGTTCCTGTTCGGCGCCTTCAGCATCGCTGACGCCATGTTCGCCCCCGTCTGCACGCGCCTGCGCACCTGGAACGTGGCGCTGGACCCCGTGTCGGCCGCCTATATCGATGCCATCTACGCCCTGCCCGCCTTCCGCGACTGGGCCGAAGCGGCGGAGAAGGAGCCCTGGACCCTGGAATTCGAGGGGATGTGATCGCCCGTCAGGCGCGCGCCTCCAACAGGGCACGCAACCGCGCCGCCGCCTTCTCCAGCGGCCCGGACCAGTCGCCGGGTCGTTCCTGGCGGATCAGGCGCATGGCATCATACCAGCCGGTCATTTCCCCCTCGCCCAGCCCCCAGCGCCAGTCGCAACGCCAGGGCAGCAGCGTCCAGACCGGCATTCCGATGGCACCGGCCAGATGGGCGGCGGCACTGTCGACGGCAATCACCAGATCCATTTCGGCGATCAGCGCCGCCGACCGCTCAAACCCTTCACTGTCGGCCAGCGACCGGTGAAGGTTGGGCGGCATGCCGGTGGCGGGAACCTGCGACGTCGGCGCCACGGCGTGAAAATCGACCTCAGGAAAGCGCGCCATGAATGAAGCGGCCAGATCGGATGGCAGGGACCGCAATTCATTGTCGGGATGCAGCGGCGATCCCAGCCATGAAAAGCCCACCGCCATCCGTGCCGGCTTTCGCCGGGCCCCGCCCGTGCCTGCGCCCACTGAAAGGTAGGGCGCGCCGCGCACCCCGTCCGCCGCCACCTGCAGGACGCCGGGGATGGACATGGACATCAGATGATGGCTGTGATCCCCCACCCGCATCTCCGCCGGCGTCTGGAAGTGCAGATTGCCGATGGCGGCAAAGCTGGCGGACAGCAGGGAACGCAGCCGGTCCGGCACGATGACGGTCACCGTTCGTGCCATGCGGGCCAGATCGGGCAGATAACGGGCGACCATGATCATGTCACCGCTGCCCTGCTCGGCCCCCACCAGCAGATCGGCCCCGGCATGCAGCGCCGGTTGCCACCGGGGCAGGACCGACAGGGCTTCCCGCAGGTGCTGCGACGTGGCATCGGCAAACCGCCACCGGGCCTCGTAGAACGCCCAGCCTTCCCGCCAGCGGCCCAGCGTCAGCAGGGCAATGGCCTGATTATAGCGGTTGGGTACGAAACAGGGGGCATCCGGGCTGGCCAGGGCTTCGCAGCGCTGAAGAACGCTCAGCGCCTCCTCCACCCGGCGGGCGGACAGCAGCGCCATGCCCAGCAGCGCCAGATTTTCCGGATCGTCCGGCGCCTGGGCCACGAGATCGTTCGCTCTATCCAGCGCCTGATCGGTCCGGCGTGCCATCAGCAGGCTGCGGATCAGGTTGCGCAGGATGACCGGCTGGTCGCCCGCCACCTGCCGGACGTGCGTCAGGCAGTCGATCGCCAGATCCCATTGCCCCAGATTGTGGGCGGCAACCCCGCGGGCGAACAGCGCCTCCGGGTCCTGTGGGTTCCGCAGCAGCCGGATGCCGGTGCGACGCAACTCCGCCTGCCAGTCATTCACGTCAAGGCTCATGTCACATTCGGCACCAGGTTGGCCGCCCCCCTGGTGAAGGCTGGCACGAACGGTGGACACCGGGCAAAGGAATATGGCCGTCCGCCGCCTGCCTGGAAAAGAAAAAGGGCGCTCCCACGATGGGGAACGCCCTTTCTCCGTACCAAACCCGGCGAACCGGGACCAAACGCGATTAGCGCTTGGAGAACTGGAAGCTGCGGCGGGCCTTGGCCTTACCGTACTTCTTACGCTCGACCACGCGGCTATCGCGGGTCAGCAGGCCGGCGGCCTTCAGCGGCGGACGCAGGCCCGGCTCGAAGTAGGTCAGGGCCTTGGAGATGCCGTGGCGCAGCGCACCGGCCTGGCCCGACAGACCACCACCGGACACGGTGGCGACGATGTCGAACTGCTCAAGGCGGCTGGTGACCTGGAACGGCTGGTTGATCATCATGCGCAGCACGGGGCGGGCGAAATAAACCGCCAGCTCACGACCGTTCACGGTGATCTTGCCGGTGCCGGGCTTCACCCAGACGCGGGCGACGGCGTTCTTGCGCTTGCCGGTGGCATAGGCGCGGCCGAAAGCGTCGACCTTCGGCTCAACCGGAGCGGCCGGGGCGGCGGCGACGACGGCGGCGGCAGCGCCGGCCTTCAGGTCAGCGAGGCTGTTGATCGTGGCCATTTATCAGGCGCTCCGCTTGTTCTTGGCGTTCTTGCCGGCGATATCCAGGACCATCGGCTCCTGGGCGGCATGCGGGTGCTCGGACCCGGCATAGACGCGCAGGTTGCCCATCTGGCGACGACCCAGCGGGCCGCGCTTGATCATGCGCTCGACGGCCTTGATGATGACGCGCTCGGGGAAGCGGCCATCCAGGATCTGACCGGCGGAACGGCCCTTGATGCCGCCCGGGAAGCCGGTGTGCCAGTAGAACATGGCGTCGTTCCGCTTGTTGCCGGTCAGGGCGACCTTCTCGGCATTGATGACGATGACATTGTCACCGCAATCCAGGAACGGGGTATAGGTGGGCTTGGTCTTGCCGCGCAGAATCATGGCGATCTGGCTGGCGAGACGACCCAGGACAACGCCCTCCGCGTCGATCAGAATCCACTTCTTCTCGATCTCGGACGGCTTCAGGTTAAAGGTCTTCATCGGAGCACTCGGGCTTGAACGGATGAAGGCGCCAGCCGGGGGGCTGGCACCGAAGCGGTGTGTGATGTACGGCGATCCGCCTTTCACCGCAAGCGAAAAATGCAGCATCACCAATGGCCTGCGAAACGGTATTATAATACCATACTCAGAAACCCCTTGATTCCATTGAATAAATTCTCACCTCCAAATGCGCTTTCGTCCCACCGTACCGGCGACATGCATCTGTGACATCCGGCATATGCACAGGAACGCGCGGGGCATCCCCGCCGTTCAGCGGACAGGGATCAACCCGGAGAAGAGGATCAGATGTCCACCCATCCCAGCCATCGACATATCGCCCCCGCCCTGCTGGTCATGGCGGGCCTTCTGGCCGGCTGCGGCAGCAGCATGGAGGAACGGGTCGCCAGCGGTGCCCTGATCGGGGCCACGGGCGGGGCCGTGCTGGGTGGCACCCTTGGCAAGGCCGCCCTGGGCGCCGTGGTCGGTGCCGGTGCCGGCGCCGTGGTAAACGAGGTCGACAAGGACAAGAAGAAGCGCAAACCCTAACCGTTGCGATCGGCCGGAATGGCATAGGTGCCGGTGGCATGGGCCACGGGGTCCGGGTCTCCCTCGGAATGGATCAGCACCTCGCCATAGGCCAGCCGCTTGCCCGGCTTCAGGATGCGCGCTTCCCCCAGCAGGGGGCGCAGGGGCGGCTTTTTCAGGAAATGGATGGACATGTTGCTGGTCACGGCCAGCGGCACATTGCCGATCTGGCTCAGCACGGCGCCATAGAGCGCCAGATCGGCCAACGCGAACATGGTGGGCCCGGAAATGGTGCCGCCCGCCCGGATCGTGTGCGGTGTGGGCGCCACCTCCATGACACAGCGCCCCCAGGACATTTCCCGCAGGCCAAAGCCGCCGGCCCGCACCTGCGGCATATGCTCGTCCAGCAGATCCCAGAATTCAGCGATGCTCAGGGCCGCAACCCGTGTCGCCTGTGTCATCGGTCGATACCTCCCCAGCGTTTTATTCATGCGCGCAAGTTTAGCCGCGGCCGCCATCCCAAGGCATCCGCGACTTTCGCGCAGGATATTTCACGCAGTTAACTTGTTGTTCCAAACAATCTGCTGTTCATGGCTGTTGAAATCGGCCGGGTTTTGTCGTTCCCTATGCATCCATTGCCGGGAGCAAGGCCGATGCGACATGATCATTACCCGGACGACCTGATCCGTCGGGTGCTGGACAATGCCCGCACCATCGCCGTTGTGGGCGCCACCATCGATCCGGCGAAGCCCAGCTTCTATGTCATGAAATATCTGCACGATCGCGGCCACCGCACCATCGCCGTCAATCCGGCCCTGGCGGGTCAGACCGTGCTGGGTGAACCCGCCTATGCCAGTCTGGCCGACCTGCCGGAACGGCCGGACATGGTGGACATCTTCCGCCGCCCTGATGCCGCCGGCAAGGTGGCGGAGGAAGCGGCTGCCCTGGGCATCCCCTATATCTGGATGCAGTTGGGCATCCGCAACGACGAAGCCGCCGCCAGGGCGGAAGCCTTGGGCAGCATCGTCATCATGGACCGCTGTCCCCTGATCGAAATCCCCCGCCTCTACGGCGTTTAGATCCCCAAGCCATAATATATAAGGAATCGCCATGACCGAACAGACGCCCCGTCCCCTGGGCTTTGAGACCCGCGCCATCCATGCCGGTGCCGCGCCCGACCCCGCCACCGGCGCCCGCGCCACGCCCATCTATCAGACCAGCAGCTTCGTCTTCGACGATGTGGAGGATGCGGCGGCGCTGTTCAATCTGCAGAAGGTCGGCTTCATCTATTCGCGCCTGACCAACCCGACCGTCTCGGTGCTGGAAGGCCGCATTGCCGACCTGGAAGGCGGCGTCGGCGCCACGGCCACGGCATCGGGCCATTCGGCCCAGATGCTGGCTTTGTTCCCGCTGCTGCAGCCCGGCGACAATATCGTGGCGGCCAGGAAGCTCTATGGCGGCACCCTGAACCAGTTCGCCAACAGCTTCCCGCGCGCCTTTGGCTGGAAGACCAGCTTTGTCGACAGCGACGATGTGGAGAATTTCCGCCGCGCCATTAATGAGAAGACCAAGGCCATCTTCATCGAAAGCCTGGCCAATCCCGGCGGCGTGGTCACCGATATCGAAGCCATCGCCAAGGTGGCGGACGAAGCCGGCATCCCGCTGATCGTCGACAATACGCTGGCCACCCCCTATCTGACCCGGCCCATCGAATATGGCGCCACCCTGGTCGTGCATTCCACGACCAAGTTCCTGACGGGCAACGGTACCTCCGTCGGTGGCGTCGTGGTCGACAGCGGCAAGTTCGACTGGGCCAGGAACGGCAAGTTCCCGTCCTTGAGCGAGCCGGAGCCGGGCTATCACGGCATCCGCTTCACCGAATCCTTCGGTCCGCTGGCCTTCACCATCCATGGCCATGCCATCGGCCTGCGCGATCTGGGGCCGTCCATGGCACCCATGAACGCCTTCATCGGCATCCTGGGCACGGAGACCCTGCCGCTGCGCATGGAACGGCACTGCGCCAACGCCCTGAAGGTGGCGGAATATCTCGCCACCCATCCCGCCGTGGCCTGGGTGAACTATGCCGGCCTGCCCGACAGCCTCTATCGTGCCCTGGCCGCGAAATACCTGCCCAAGGGTGCGGGCTCCGTCTTCACCTTCGGCGTGAAGGGCGGGTATGAGGCTGGCGTGCGCGTGGTAGAGGCAGTCAAGCTGTTGAGCCACCTGGCCAATATCGGCGATGTCCGTTCGCTGATCATCCACCCGGCCAGCACCACCCACCGGCAGTTGACGCCCGAAGGTCTGGCCGCTGCCGGGGCCGGCCCCGACGTGGTGCGCCTGTCCATCGGTCTGGAATCGGTGGAAGACATCATCGCCGACCTGGACCAGGCGCTCGCCAAGTCGCAGGGGTGATCGCGGCGGTCATCGCATTCAAAGGGCCGGGGGTGGCAGCACCCCCGGCCCTTTTCCTTTCCGGCGAAGGGTCACGCAGCCCCCAGATGCTGCACCAATATCTTGGTGCCCAGCAGCACCAGCCCGCCCCCGCCGATGCCCACGGCCCAGCGCCCCAGCAGCGGCCCGACGGCACGCCCCAGCAGCACGCCCGCCGTGGACAGGCCAAAGGTCACCAGCCCGATGACAAGAGCGGAGGCCAGGATGGGCTCGTCGAAAAAGGCCAGCGGCACGCCGATGGCCAGCGCATCGACCGAGGTGGCGAATCCCGCCATGAACAGGGCCGACGCCGTCAGGGTCATGGTCGGCCCCTCCCCGTCCGCATCATGCTCGCCCCTCCAGGCTTCCCAGCCCATGCGGCCGCCGATGACGGCCAGCAGGGTGAAGGCGATCCAATGGTCGACGGCGGCCACGATATCGGCAAAGGCCATGCCCAGGGCGAAACCGATCAGCGGCATCACCATCTGGAACCCGCCGAACACCGCGCCGACAGTCAGGGCATGGCCCCAGGAAGGCCGGCGCAGCGCCGCCCCCTTGCCCAATGCTGCAGCAAAAGCGTCCATGGCCAGGCTCAGCGCCAGGGCGAAGGTCGTGGTGGCGATCAAGATGAAAGTCTCCGGGGGTCGCGACGTGACGATGGACGCAAATCCACCCCACGGACCCGACCGGGGCGGCTGCGCCATCGGTCTCGTCGAACAGGCATCATGCCTGTCGTCCGCGCCATGGGGTTGCCCCCAAGTCTGTTGACGCGGACACCGCCCCGGCCTGTCGGCACCTGGGCGGCGGACTACTCCCCAATTGACGAGGGCGGTATAGGGTCCGGCACCCCGCCCGGTCAAGCGGACAAAAGCGCACGCCTGCCCGCCTTTCGGATAATCACGGGGGCGATGACTGGCAGGCGATGGCGGCCCCATTCAGACCTCAGCCCCGCGTCACAGGCAGAGCAGACAGGAAACGAAAATTTTTGTGATAGAGACGTTGCATCCCCGGAACGTCGTGGATATAGTCCGCGCCCGAACGACGGCGGGGTCACCCGGTGCCGTTCGCTCGAGAGGTCGGAGCGTGGCGCAGCCTGGTAGCGCACTAGACTGGGGGTCTAGGGGTCGCAGGTTCGAATCCTGTCGCTCCGACCATTCTCTCGTGAGGCCGATCAAAGGCTTACAGCGAAAAGCCGCCGTCCCCTGGACGGCGGCTTTCGTGTTTTCCGGACCTGGGCGCGCACCCCGCGCGCAAGAAAAACGGCACCCGGACCTTTCGATCCGGATGCCGCATTCCCGATGCCATTACGGATCGGCTCATGCCCATCTGCGGTGAGTGAAACTCATCGTAGCTTGGTTGGCGCGGTACGAGCGCCCGCGCGCCCATGCGCGCGTGAGCCAAGCCGCCGGATGGCGGCGCCCGGCGCGTGAGGGCTGCATGGATCAGGGCCGTAGGTTCTGATCCATGCAAATACGTATGAGGGCTGCATGGATCAGGGCCGCAGGTTCTGATCCATGCAGATCAGTATCAGGCCACCATCAGCAGCCCGTCGCTGATCTGGTTCAGATGGCCCAGCACGGGGGCCACATCCTCCACGCCGGCATCCGCATAAAGCGCCGCACTGTCATCATCCGCCACCGTCACCGCCGGTGCTGCCGCCGCACTGCCCCCGTCATTGTCAGCGATGGTGCCGACGGCGCGGGCCGTGCCGATGATGGCGCCATTGGCGTCGGTGATTTCCAGGATGACGCTTTCCTGGCCTTCCAGCACAGTGTCGGACAGCACCTCCACCTGCACCAGCTTCGACATCTCCCCCCATTTGAAGGTCAGCGTGCCGGACGTGCCCACATAATCGGACCCCTCCGTCGCCGTGCCGTCGATCGTGTGATAGCCGATGGTGATCGGGTGCTCCAGGTCGCTGACCTTCTGCGACAGGCTGATGGCGAAGGTCAGCATGGTCTTGCCGTCGGCGCGCGGCAGATCGATCATGCCTTCCTTGATGATGTTCATCTTGTTCCAGTTCACACTCTGCCAGTCGTCGGCCAGGATGCCGCCCGTATCGGCCGATGACGGGCTGAAATCCCAGAAGGTGAAACTGACGCCCTGCTGGCCCGGCGCCAGGTCGGAGACGCCGTCGCCATTGAAATCGCCGTTCATGTAACGGACCAGCGCCTTCATCCATTCGACCTGCGCCTCGTTGGTCAGGCGCGACCCGAACTCGCCCACCATGATCGGCGCGCGGTTCTGTTCGAACAGATAGCCCCAGTATTTCTGGAAATCCTGATACTGCGTGTTCGGCAGGTAATAGGAGGGGTCGCGGAAATAGACATGCGGGGAATAGACCAGCTTGGACGGGTCCTCCAGGCGCACGGGATACTGGTCCGCCCCCATCAGGTTGCCGCCCCAGATATACCAATTGTCGTTATAGGTGCTGTTGCCCTCGACAAAGATCAGCCAGTCCGGGTTGGCCTGCTGGATGGCATTGCCGGCGCGTTCGGCGGCCAGACGCCAGTCGGTGGGCCCGCCATTGCCCCATCCGGCCAGACCCAGGTCCGGCTGGTGCGGGGCATAGCCATAGGGCTCGTTGTAAAGATCGGCGCCGATGACGGTGGGATTGTCGGCATAGCGCTGGGCCAGCGTCACCCAATCCTGGATCCAGCGTTCCTCGGTATAGTCGCCATAATACCACAGGCCGTTGCCATTGGTGTCGGCGGCGCCGCCGGCTTCACCACGATGGCGGTCCAGGATGATGCGCATGCCGATCTCGCCGGCATAATCGACAATGTCATCCATGATCTCCAGCGGCGTCTTGCCGGCCCAGTCGGGGTTCAGCCAGGCATGCGGCTGGGCCTGCGCGCCGTCGGCCAGCGTGTCGGTGGAAAAGGGCAGGCGGATGGTGTTGAAGCCCAGTTCCTTCATCTGGTTCATGATGTCCTGCCACGGACGCGTCCAGATGCCGAACGGCGCGTTCACCGTCTCCTGCATGCCGCCCCAGTTCACACCGTTCAGGCGCACCGTGGCCCCGCTTTCATCGACGAACTGGTTGCCTTCCACATGCAGGAAGCCGCCGATGGTGGCGCCGGGGTCGCTTTCCGTGACCGTGGCATGGGCGATGGAAACGCTGATCGTGGGCAGGTCATCATTGGTCAACGTGACCTTGCCCGTGGATTTCAGGATCTCCGCCCCGCTGGCGCCGGACAGGTCGATATTGAAATCCTCCGCCCCCTCGCCCGCCGTATCGCCCAGGATCGGCACCTCGATCACCTTCGACGTCTCGCCCGCGGCGAAGGTCAGGGTGCCGGTGACGGCGGTATAGTCGCTGCCGGCCGTGGCCGAATTGTTGCTGCTGGCATAGTTGACCGTGACCGGATGGTCGGTGGCAGCCGTCAGGGTGACGGTCACCCGCGCCACGCCCGGCCCGTCGCCCTCCGCCATGGTCAGGTCGGCGATGGACAGGCCCAGCGGCTGGGCATCGTCATTGTCCAGCCGGATCACGCCCTGGCCATCCTCGATGGTGGCGTTGGTCGGCTGCGACAGGTTCAGGAAGAAATATTCCTGATCCTCGAACTGGGTGTCACCCAGGATGGTGATGGGCACCAGCTTGCTGGTTTCGCCGGGGGCGAAGGTCAGGGTGCCGCTGATCTGGGTGTAATCCTGGCCCGGCAGGGCGGTGCCGACAGAGGTGGCATAATCCACCGTCACCGGCCGGTCGGTGGCGCCCGACAGCCGCACCTCCACCAGGGCCGTGCCGGCGCCATTACCTTCCGGCAGGGTCACATCGGCCACGCTGATCCTGGGCGGGGCATCGTCGCTGAGGATGGTGCCCGTCCCCTCGCCGTCGGTGATGGTGCCATTGACGGGTTGCGACAGCAGCAGCTTGAAGGCCTCGTCCGCCTCCACCTGGCTGTCGCCATTGACCAGGACCGTGACGGTCTTGCTGGTCTCGCCCGCCGCGAAGCTCAAGGTGCCGGAGGTGGCATTGTAATCACCATCGGCTGCCGAGGCGCTGCCATCGGCCGTGGCGTATTGGACGCTGACCGGCTTGTCATAGATGTTGGACAGGCTGACGGTGAAACTGGCCAGCGTCTGGCCACCCGGCCCGCCCTCCGTCACCGTCACGTCGGAAACCTGGATGCTGGGCGCGACCATGGCATCGTCATTCTGGATGGTGACCTTGGCCACCCCGTCCATGACGCGGATGCCGCGGGCATTGCTCAGATTGACATTGAAGAACTCGTCCTGTTCCACGGCCAGGTCGCCATTGACCGGGATGCGGATCACCTTCTCCTGCTCCCCGGCGGCGAAGCTGACGGTCTGGGCCACGCCCTGGAAATCGCTGCCGGCCCAGGCGGTATAGCCAGAGGTCGCCAGATCGACCGACACGGCCTCCGTCGCCGGCTTGGACAGGCGCAGGGTGATCAGCGCGTCGGTCGTGCCGCCATTGCCCTCGACAATGGCGCTGTCCGCCACCGACAGCCAGGGCAGCGCATCGGCCCAGGTCGCGGCCTGGCCATTCACGGTCCAGGTGGGTGACGGTTCGATGGCGCCATTGGGCGTGCCGTAGAAGCCGAAACTGACGCTGCCGCCCGGCGGGATGCTGGCGTTCCACCCGGCATCCTTGATCGAATAGCCGCCATCGGCATGGGACAGGATCGTGCCGTTCCACAGGCCGTCGATGCTGTGCGGGAACTTGAAATCCAGGGTCCAGCCATTGACCGGCTCCGTCCCCTCGTTGCGGATGGTGATTGTTCCCACAAACCCGGATCCCCAGTTGGAATCCACGCTCATCTTCACAGCTGTCGTCATCTTTATCGGCTTTCCACTTATCCACCCATGCCGGCCGGGCCGGCAGCAGTGCCCTTTATAGCCGGCACACCCACTACCGAAAAGACGAACCTTGTTGGTATTGACACTATATGCCGCCTATACGGAGTATATAGGCCAGTATCCATAAATTCTGTACTTGGCACCATCCCTTATGTTTCAGTTGTTTCTTCGTTACAGACCGGCCATTATCACTAGACGAATCGATCTACCGACAATTTAGTTTCATTGTTGCAATCTTTTCAAGACAAGGCCCAGACCCTAGAAACAAAAAGGGCCAGCGGATGCGATCGGCATCCGCTGGCCCTTCCCTTTTGGCAGGGGGAGGTCGCGTCACAGATTGCGGGCGATGACCAGCCGCTGGATGTCGCTGGTGCCCTCATAGATCTGGCAGACGCGCACATCGCGATAGATGCGCTCCACCGGGAAATCATCGACATAGCCATAGCCGCCAAAGGTCTGGATGGCATCCGAACAGACGCGTTCGGCCATCTCCGATGCGAACAGCTTGGCCATGGACGCTTCCTTCAGGCAGGGCTGACCCGCCCCGCGCAAGGATGCCGCATGCAGCACCAACTGGCGGGCCGCCTCGATCCGGGTCGCCATATCGGCCAGCCGGAAGGCGACGGCCTGATGTTCGATGATAGGCACCCCCATCGACACCCGGTCGCGGGCATAATCGCGCGCCGCCTCGAACGCGGCCTGGGCCATGCCCACAGACTGCGACGCGATGCCGATGCGCCCGCCTTCCAGATTGGCCAGCGCGATGCGATACCCCTCGCCGGGCTTGCCCAGCATGGCGCTGGCCGGCACGCGCGCATCCTCCAGCAGGATCTGCGCCGTGTCGGAACAGCGCTGGCCCATCTTCTGTTCCAGCCGCGCCACCTTGTATCCCGGATTGTCGGTGGGGACCAGAAAGGCAGAGATGCCTTTCTTGCCCGCCGCCGGGTCAGTGACGGCAAAGACCAGGGCCACGCCGGCATGCTGGCCGTTGGTGATGAACTGCTTGGCACCGTTCAGCACATAATGGTCGCCATCGGCCACGGCCCGCGTGCGCAGGGCCGACGCGTCCGACCCCGCCTGCGGTTCGGTCAGGCAGAAGGCGCCCAGCACGCGGCCCGCCGCCATGGGCCGCAGATATTGTTCCTTCTGGGCGTCGGTACCGAATTTCAGGATGGGCGCGCAGCCCACCGAATTATGCACGCTCATGATGGTGGAAATGGCGCCGTCGCCGGCCGCGATCTCCTCGATCGCCAGGGCATAGGCGACGGCATCGGCCCCCGCCCCGCCCCATTCCTCGGGCACCACCATGCCCAGCAGCCCCAATTCCCCCATCTCCCGCAGCTCTTCGGCCGGAAAACGATGGGTCCGGTCACGCTCCGCCGCACCGGGCGCCAGCCGTTCACGCGCAAACTGCCGCGCCATGTCGCGGATCATCGCCTGTTCTTCGCTGAGGATCATGGGGGGTGTCCTTCGTGGGCTTCGAGAAAGATCGCAGCTTATCCCCTGGCACTCCCTGCCTCCCCCTTGATGAGCGGGGGTCCAGGGGCCACAAGATCAAACGGTCGGGCAGCTTGGATCAAAGCAGCGGAATGGTCGGGCTATTGGCCCCTGGCCCCCCGCTCATCAAGGGGGAGGCAGCGTGGTTGTGCTTCTCAAACCAGTTCCACCGCCATCGCCGTCGCCTCGCCCCCGCCAATGCAGAGCGAGCCGACGCCGCGCTTCAGCCCATACTTCTTCAGCGCGTGCAGCAGCGTGACCAGGATACGGGCACCCGAGGCACCGATCGGGTGGCCCAGCGCGCAGGCGCCGCCATGCACATTCACCTTCTCATGCGGCAGCCCCATTTCCTTCATCGCCGCCATGGCGACGACGGCAAAGGCCTCGTTGATCTCGAACAGATCGACATCCTTAGCGGTCCAGCCCGTCTTGGCGAACAGGGCCTCCATGGCACCGATGGGGGCGGTGGTGAACCAGGCCGGCGCGCGGGCGTGACCGGCATGGCCGACAATGCGGGCCAGCGGCGACAGGCCGCGCTTTTCCGCTTCCGATGCGCGCATCAGCACCAGGGCGGCGGCCCCGTCGCTGATGGAGCTGCTGTTGGCGGCCGTCACCGTGCCATCCTTGCGGAAAGCGGGCTTCAGGGTCGGGATCTTCTCCGGCCGGCCCTTGCCGGGCTGTTCATCCCGGGACACAACCACATCGCCGCCGCGGCCCTTCACCGTGACCGGCACCACTTCCGTATCGAAAGTGCCGTCATCGACCGCCTGCTTGGCGCGGCGCAGGCTTTCCAGGGCGTAGGCGTCCTGCGCCTCGCGCGTGAAACCGAAATGGCTGGCCGTATCCTCGGCATAGGTGCCCATGGCCCGGCCGCGCTCATAGGCATCTTCCAGCCCGTCCAGCGCCATATGATCGTAAATGGTGGCATGGCCATAGCGATAGCCGCCGCGCGCCCGGTCCAGCAGATAGGGCGCGTTGGACATGCTCTCCATGCCGGCGGCGACCACGATATCGGCACTGCCGGCCAGGATCAGGTCATGGGCCAGCATGGTGGTCTTCATGCCGCTGCCGCACATCTTGTTCAGGGTGGAACAGGTGACGGACAAAGGCAGCCCCGCCCCCAGCGCCGCCTGCCGGCCCGGCGCCTGACCCTGGCCCGCCTGCAGCACATTGCCCATCAGCAGTTCCTGCACGCTGTCGCCGGAAATGCCCGCCCGCTCCACGGCGGCCTTGACGGCGGCGGCGCCCAGCTGCGCAGCCGTCAGGCCTGACAGGTCGCCCATCATGCCGCCCATGGCAGTGCGGGCGGCAGACACGATGACGATGGGGTCGGCATGGCTCATGGCATTTCCTTCCTTGGGACCAGTTGTTGGGGGACCAGTTGTTGGCGGCAGCGTAGACTTACCCCTTCCGATCATCCATAACCGTTCTGATCAAATTCCATGATCGGTTTTGTCAATTTCTCAAGGCGGCGATGATCCCGGAAAAGGGTTCTGTCTCGGTGCTGTTCGTGCTGTCGGCCCTGTCGGGCCTGCGCCACCGGAACATGGATACATCACCTGTGCTGAACAAGGCAGGCATCGTCCCCGCGCTGCTGGATGATGCCGGGGCCCGGGTGTCGGTTGCCGCCTATGCGGCCCTGCTGCGTCAGGTGGCGCAGGTGCTGGATGACGAATTCTTCGGCATGGACAGCCGGTCCATGCGCGTGGGCAGCTTCGCGCTGGCCTGCCTTCTGGCCTTGGGGGCGACGGATCTGGGCGGGGCCTTGACCCGGCAATGCCGCTTCTACGGCACCCTGTTCCAGGATCTGTCGATCGGGCTGCGTCGGCAGGGACGGCGCGCGGCGCTGGAAATCCGGGCCACCGATCCCGCCCGCCCGCCACCCGTCTTCGCGGTGGAGACGCTCTATGTCTATGTGCATGGGGTGGCCTGCTGGCTGGTGCGCCGCCGCATCCCTATCCTGTCGGCCGACTTCGCCTATCCGCGCCCGCCGCAGGCTGGCGAATATGCCACCCTGTTCAGCGCGGAAACGGCGTTCGATCAGCCGGTCAGCCGGCTCTGGTTCGATGCCGACCATCTTTCCCTGCCTTTGGTGCAGAATGCCGACAGCGCACGTTCCTTCCTGAACCAGGCGCCCGAATCCTTCCTGGTGAAATATCGCAATCCCGATGGCCTGTCCCGGCGCGTCACCAGCCTGCTGCGCCGTCGTCCCCCCGCCGACTGGCCGGATTTCGACACGCTGGCGGCCAGCCTGCGCTGTTCGCCCGCCACCTTGCGCCGGGCCCTGCGGCAGGAAGGCACCTCTTTCCAGGCGATCAAGGATCGGCTGCGGCTGGAACTGGCGCGCGAGGCGCTGCATTCAGATCGGCCGCTGGCGGAGATCGCAGCCCAGCTGGGCTTTGCCGAACCCTCGGCCTTCACCCGCGCCTTCCGGGCCTGGACAGGGACGGCCCCCGCCCGCTTCCGCCAGACGCACAGGTGCGCGCCTCAAATCTCGACGTGACCGCCCAATTCCACAACGCGATTCAGTGGCAGATGGAAGAAGTCGGCCGTCGTCGTGGCGCTGCGCATCATGAAGGCGAACAGTTCTTCCCGCCAAGCGGCCATGCCGGGCTCGGCCGACGGCACGATGGTCTCCCGCGTCAGGAAATAGGAAATGCGCAGCGGTTCATAATCAAAGCCCAGATCGGCCCGCTTGGCATTGGCCAGGGTCTTGGGAATGTCCGGATCGTCCATGAAGCCACAGCGCAGCGTGATTCGGAAAACATCGTCGCGCAGCTTCTGCGACACGATGCGTTCCGCCATGGGCACGCGCGGGCGTTCCGTCACTTTCACCGTCATCACCACGACCCGGTCATGCAGGACATGGTTGTGCTTCAGATTATGCAGCATGGCCAGCGGCACGCCATCGGGGTCCGTCGTCAGAAACACCGACGTGCCGGGCACGCGCGTGACGCGCTGCGACAGGGTGCCCAGGAAGTCCCCCAGCGGCATGGCGCTGTCGCGCAGCTTGGCATGCAGCAGCTTGCGTCCCGTCTTCCAGGTCGTCATCAGGGTGAAGGCGAACAGGCCGGCCGCCAGCGGGAACCAGCCGCCATGGGTGATCTTGGTTGCCGTCGCCAGGAAATAGGCGGCATCGACCGACAGCAGCAGAACGAAGAAGCCAATGGCGAACTTGCCGTTCCAGCCCCAGCGGTTGAAGGCCAGCAGCGCCACCAGGGTGGTGGTGATGAACATCGTGCCCGTCACCGCCACGCCATAGGCAGAGGCCAGATTGGTCGATGACCCGAAGCCCAGGACCAGCGCCACCACGGCCAGCATCAGCGCCCAGTTGATGAAGGGCATGTAGATCTGGCCGATCTCCTTTTCGGAGGTATGGATGATGTTCATGCGCGGCAGATAGCCCAGCTGGATGGCCTGCCGCGTCACGGAAAAGGCACCGGAAATGACGGCCTGGCTGGCGATGATGGTGGCCAGCGTGGCCAGTACGACCAGCGGCAGGGCGGCCCAGGCGGGTCCCATGAAAAAGAATGGATTCTCCGCGGTTCCCGGATTGCTCAGCAGCAAGGCGCCCTGGCCGAAATAATTCAGCATCAGCGCTGGCCAGACCAGCATGTACCAGGCCAGCCGGATGGGGCCGCGGCCGAAATGGCCCATATCGGCATAAAGCGCTTCCGCACCCGTGACCGACAACACCACCGACCCCAGCGCCAGGAAACCCATCCAGCCGTCATGGGCCAGGAAGGCAATGGCATGATGCGGGGACAGGGCCGCCAGCACGCCGGGCGCCCGGCCGATATTGGCAACCCCCAGCACGGCCAGGACCACGAACCAGACGAGCATCAACCCGCCGAACGCCCCGCCCACGGCGGCCGTGCCCTTCGACTGCACGGCGAACAGGCCGACCAGGATGGCGATGGAGATGGGTACGGTCCAGGGGGCCAGATCGGGGGCCGCGACCTGCAACCCCTCCACCGCGCTCAGCACCGAAATGGCCGGCGTGATAGCGCTGTCGCCATAGAACAGGGCCGCGGCGAACACACCCAGGATGCCGACCAGGGATGTCAGCCCCGGTTTTTCCGCCAGCGCCTTCTGCAACAGGGCCAGCAGGGCAAACGAACTGCCCTCGCCTTCATTGTCGGCGCGCATGATGATGGCAACATATTTGACCGACACGACCAGCAGAACGGTCCAGAAGACCAGCGACAGCACACCCAGCACATGCATGCGGTCGACGGGCAGCGGGTGCGGACCGGCAAAGGCTTCCTTCAGCGCGTAAAGCGGGCTGGTGCCGATATCGCCGAAAACCACACCGATGGCGGATATGAACAGGGCGCCAAAGGACGAACGCGGCGCATCATGCGCCGGATTGGTTGTTTGCCCCACCGCCTAGCACCCCTGTTCCCCAAATGCTGCACCGCGAACGCTACCCGTTTCACGCGCAGCGCGCAAGAAAGCGGCGCATGTGGGGTTTGTAATACCAAGGGGCATGGACAATGACCCTTGCAGGCCAGCGACCGCTGGCCCGCCGCCCGTGCGGCGCAAGCCAAGCCCGCGGACGCGGGCGCCCGGCGCCTGAGGGAACATGAACAAGGCCAGCGACCGCTGGCCCGCCGCACATGCGGCGCAAGCCAAGCCCGCGGATGCGGGCGCCCGGCACTTAAGGGAACATGCAACTATCAAGAGCCGTGCTCCATGGCTCTTGATAGTTGCAGCTCAGCCGCGCCGTGCGGCCTCAATGGCGGCGACGTCGATCTTGCCCATATGCATCATGGCATCGAAGGCGCGTCTTGCCTCCTCACCACCGGCCGCCAGTGCCTCCATCAGGACGCGCGGCGTGATCTGCCAGGAAATGCCCCAGCGGTCCTTGCACCAGCCACAGGCACTTTCCTGGCCACCATTGCCGACAATGGCGTTCCAGTAGCGGTCCGTCTCCTCCTGGTCGTCCGTGGCGATCTGAAAGGAGAAGGCCTCGGTATGGCGGAAGGCCGGACCACCGTTCAGGCCCAGGCAGGGAATGCCAGCCACGGTGAATTCCACGGTCAGCACGTCGCCCGCCTTGCCGGAGGGATAGTCGCTGGGTGCCCGGTGGACAGCCCCGACCGCACTGTCGGGGAAGATCTGCGCATAGAATCGGGCGGCGGCCTCGGCCTCCTTGTCGTACCAGATGCAGATGGTGTTCTTGGCGATGACCATGATCTGTCCTCCCTTTTCATGCTAGGCCCGACCCGGCCGGACGGCTGGCCGATGCCGGCACTCTACCCGTGACCAGTCCGCCTTCACACCCTGTTTGCACGCAGCGGCTTGGCAATGTCACGGTCCTGTGTCCACAATCACCCGAACGCGCGATGATCGGGGGCGGGAATGGCGACAGGGGATGATCTGCGCCGGCTGGCGCTGGGGCTGGCGGGGACGCTGGAACAGGCGCATTTCGACCGGGCCGCGTTCAAGGTGGCGCGCATCTATGTCACCCTGTCCCCGGACGGACGGACCGCCAATCTCAAATTCACGCCGGACGAGCAGGCCCTGAAATGTACCGTGGCGCCCGACGCATTTGCGCCCGTGGATAATGCCTGGGGCCGGCAGGGCTGGACCATGGCGATCCTGGCCGCCTTGACGGAACCGGAATTGGACGCAGCCCTGCGCATGGCCTGGGCGCATGCCCAGCCGGTGGCGCGCAAACGCTGAGCCCTTCTGGACCGAAGGCAGTCGCTGCGCTATCTATCCGGCCATGGATATGCCTGCCGCCCCCGCCAACCCCACACGCCGCGCCTTCCTGGCCGCCGGCGCTGCGGGCCTTTGCGCGCTGGCGGTGCCGCCGGCTGGCGCCTTCACCCTGGCCGGCAGTGTGTGGGAGCGCACAGGCGCCCTGGCCCGGTTGGACCCCTATCTGCTGTACGCCGTGTCCTATGTGGAAAGCCGGCTGGACCGCAAGGGACGGACGGGCCCCTGGCCCTATGCCGTGCGCACGGTGACCGACTCCTATTATCCAGACGATTTTACGGCCGCCATGGACCTGATTCTCAGCCTGCCGGCGGACCAGGTGAAAGACGCCGATCTGGGCTGGATGCAGGTGAATGTACGCTGGCACGGGCACCGCGTGCCCGACATCAGCCATCTGCTGCATCCGGAGATCAATCTGCGCGTCGGCGCCGGCATCCTGCGCGAGGCGCTGGACAGCCTGCCGGGCGACCCCGAACTGGCCGTGGGCCGCTATCACACCTGGATGGACGAACCGCGCGCCCGCGACTATGGCCAGCGCGTCCTGGCCCTGCGCCGACAATTACGGGCAGGTTAGGGTAGGGCCCCTTTTCCGTCATGCCGGCTTGTCGCCCGTGGGCGTTAGGATAGGAGGTCCATTACCCCTGTTCAGCCCCCTCTTCTACGGTCAGCCTTACTTCTTCTTTTTCTTGTCGTCCTTCTTCTTGCGCGACGGCTTGGACAGGTTGCCCAGCAACTGCTCGAAGAAGCCCAGGTCGCGGCCGACCGTGGGGGTGACGCGAGCCACGGGCTCCACATAGGGCGCGTTGCTGCCGTCCAGTTCCTTGACCTCCTGCACGGTGCCCTGGTCATCGAACCGGATGCGGATGATGCGCTGGGCCGTCACTTCCGGGTCCAGGAAGGCCGTCTGCTCGGTCCGGCGACCGATATAATACCAGGTCCCCCCGTCCACCGTGCCGGTGCTGGTCGGCGTGCCCAGCACATATTGCACCTGCTCACGCGTGGTCTGGCCGGTCTGGATCTGCGCCAGCCGCGTATCCTCCGCCATATTGCCACGGGTGGCGACGATGGGGGTGCAGCCCGTGACGGCGAGGCCCAACAGGCCGATGGTCAGCAGGGCGGTTGCGTGGGTCTTGCGCATCAACAGGACGTCTCTCAAACCTAAAAGGTGACCAACGGCGGAACCGGGCGGGGGATTTGCCGCCTAGCCATGCACGGGGCAGCCCCCCGAACACAAGCGGCCTTTCGACATCAAGATCAGGGCAGAAAGCCCGCCATGGCTTGACGTCGGGGCCGCCGCCCCCTATCTGGCCGGTGACATTGGCACCGGCCCTGTTGCAATGTCAATGTCCGCAGCCTGCCCGCATGGAGAAGCCCCCCTTGTTCGCCCGCCTGTTCCAACGCCATCGGCGTGAGCGCACCATCGCCGCCCTCTATGGCGCCATTGTGGCCCAGGCCCGCCAGCCGGTGTTTTTCACCGACCTGGCCGTGCCCGACACGCTGGAGGGGCGGTTCGAAATGGTGGCCCTGCATGCCTGGCTGGTCATGCGCCGGCTGGCCATGGGCGGGCGCCGGACGGCGGATTTCAACCAGGCCCTGTTCGACTATATGTTTGTCGACATGGATTTCAGCCTGCGCGAACTGGGCGCCAGCGACATGAAGATCGGCGACAAGGTCAAGGATCTGGCCAGCCATTATTATGGCCGGGTGGAAGCCTACGACGCCGGCATCAAGGCGGCTGATGACCCGTCCGTGCTGGAATCGGCCGTGGACCGCAATCTCTACGGCTCCACCCTGCCCGACAGCGACCAGGTCCGGGCCATGGCCGCCTATATCCGCCGCCAATGGGCGCATCTGGAAAGCTTCCCCTTCGACCGGCTGCTGGCCGGCACGGTCGATTTCGCGGCATGATGGCGGACAGCCGCCATCGGTCCCGCGCCCTAATACTAAGGATGTTGTCATGAACGCCGTCGCCGCACCCGAACTGTCCCGCATCGTCATCGCCGACAAGGTGACGACGGGCGGCGGGCACGAGGTGGTGACCGCCAGCGAGGCGGAATGCGCTGCCCTGGCGGATCGATTCGACCTGATCTCGGTTGCCAATCTGAAGGCAAAGCTGCGCCTGCGCCGCGTCCGTTCCGAATTCATCAAGGTCACGGGCGAGCTGGAGGCCGATGTGGTGCAGCGCTGCGTCGTCACGCTGGAGCCCGTCCCCGCCCATGTGAAGGAGGAATTCTCCGCCCTTTACGCCCCCGACCACCTGATTCCCAAGGAGGAGGAGGACGAGGGCACCGACCAGTTGCAATATCTGGGCGGGGAGGAGGACTTTCCCGAGCCTATGCCGGGCGGACGTATCGACATCGGGGAGCTGGTCGCCCAAAATCTGTCACTGGCGCTCGATCCCTATCCGCGCAAGGATGGGGCGGAATTCACCCCGATTCTGGAAGATGTCGGGCCCGATACGCTGTCTTTGACCGAGGATGCGCCGCCCGAGCCGCCCCGTCAGAACCCTTTTGCGGCCCTGTCCCGCTTAAAGAAGCCGTCTTGACCGGGTTTGGCTCTTGCCCTGCGGGACCATATCCAGTATTCAAGCGCCTCTGTCCGGGCGGCCCCTTTGCGGCCGCCTTAAAAACTTTGTGAGTCACGATCATGGCCGTTCCTAAGAAGAAGACCTCCAAGTCGAAGCGCAACATGCGCCGCTCGCACGATGGTTTGACCGCCGCTGCCTACAACGAATGCGGCAATTGCGGCGAGCTGAAGCGCCCGCACCATGTCTGCGGTTCCTGCGGCCATTATGACAGCCGCGAAGTGACCGCGACCGCCCCGGCCGCCGCCTGATTTGCGCCGCTTGCGGCCCGAATTGACGCGGTATAAGGACCTCGTACGGAAGTGACAACGCGCCTGCGGATCGCCTTGGACGCCATGGGTGGCGACCATGCCCCTGACATGGTCGTCGCCGGCGCCGACCTGGCCCGGGAACGTTGCCCAAACGTCGATTTCCTGTTCGTGGGTGACGAAGCGCGCATCCATGCGTTGCTTGAGCGCCATCCGGCTTTGAAGCCCATCTCCACGGTCCGGCACACGCCGGACTTCGTGGCGATGGACGCAAAGCCGTCGGTGGCGCTTCGTGCTGGGCGCAATTCCAGCATGCGTCTGGCCATCGACGCCGTCGCCGCCGGAGAGGCGGCCTGCGTCGTGTCCGCCGGCAATACCGGCGCATTGATGGCCATCGCCAAATTCGTGCTGAAGACCCTGCCGGGCATCGACCGGCCGGCCATCGCCTCCATTCTCCCCACCTTGCGTGGTGAGAGCGTCATGCTGGACATGGGCGCCAACCTGGAATGCGATGCCGACAATCTGGTGCAGTTCGCGGTGATGGGCACCGTGTTCAGCCGGACTGTGCTGGGTCTGCTGAACCCGACCATCGGCCTGCTGAATGTCGGTTCGGAAGAACAAAAAGGGCATGAGTCGATCCGCGAGGCTGCTACGGCCCTGCGCGCGACCCCGCTCGCCCCTTTTTTCCACGGCTTCATCGAAGGCACCGATCTGGCGTCCGGCACGGTGGACGTGATCGTCACCGACGGTTTCACGGGCAATGTGGCGCTGAAGACGGCCGAGGGCACCGCCAAACTCTATGGCGAGTTCCTGAAGCGGACCTTCACCTCCTCCATCCTGGCCAAGCTGGGTTATCTGCTGGCCAAGGGGGCTTTCACCAAGCTGCGCACCCGCCTGGACCCGCGCCGGTATAATGGCGCCATGTTCCTGGGCCTGCGCGGCATCTGCGTGAAAAGCCATGGCGGCACCGATGCCGTGGGTTTTTCCAACGCCATCGCCGTGGCCGCCAACATGGCCAACCATGGCTTCAACGAAAAAATCCGCGACCAGCTGGCGGCATTGCAGGCAGCCCTTGCCGCTGCCGCCGGGGCCAAGGACGACAGTGCAACGGGTAGCGAAACGGCGGTGCGTTAATGGCCATCCGGTCTGTGATCCTAGGCTGCGGCTCCTATCTGCCCGCAAAGGTGATGACGAATGCCGATATGGCGCAAATCGTCGACACCTCTGATGAATGGATCACGGAACGCACGGGCATCAAGTCGCGCCACATCGCCGCCGATGGCGAGCTGACCTCCGATCTGGCCTATAACGCCGCCGTCGCCGCCATGGCCGATGCCGGCGTGACGGCGAACGAGCTGGACCTGATCGTGCTGGCGACCGCCACGCCCGATAACACCTTTCCCGCCACCGCCGTGAAGGTGCAGGCCCGCCTGGGCATGACCCGCGGGGCGGCGTTCGACCTGCAGGCCGTCTGCTCCGGCTTCATCTATGCCCTGTCGGTGGCCGATAATTTCATCAAGGCCGGTCAGGCGAAGACCGTGCTGGTCATCGGGGCGGAAACCTTCTCCCGCATCCTGGACTGGAATGACCGCACCACCTGCGTGCTGTTCGGCGACGGGGCCGGCGCCGTGGTGCTGCGCGCCACGGAAGGTGCGGGCACGGCCGAAGACCGCGGCATTCTCTCCACGCATCTGCATTCCGACGGCAACCACCACGATTTGCTCTATGTCGATGGCGGCCCGTCCAGCACGCAGACCGTGGGCCATGTCCGCATGCGCGGGCAGGAAGTGTTCAAGCATGCGGTTGTCAATCTGGCCGATGTGGTCAAGGAAGCGCTGGCCGCCAACGGCCTGACGGCCGACGCCATCGACTGGCTGGTCCCGCACCAGGCCAACCGCCGCATCATCGAAGGCACGGGCCGCAAGCTGAAATTGCCGGCGGAGCGGGTGGTGCTGACGGTCGACCATCACGGCAACACCTCGGCCGCCAGCATCCCGCTGGCGTTGGTCGAGGCGGTGACCGATGGCCGGATCAAGCGCGGCGACCTGCTGCTGCTGGAAGCCATGGGCGGCGGCTTCACCTGGGGCGGCGCACTGGTCCGGTTTTAACCATCTCTGCATTTCTGCGGGACGGGGTCAGCAATTACCGCCAACCATCTGAATTGACGGATATCTCCGGTCAAAGTACCGTCGTCTCTCGATAATTCGGGGAGGACGAAGATGACCAACACTGTCACCCGCGCGCAGTTGAGCGAAGCCGTCTATCAGGAAGTCGGGCTGTCCCGGAACGAGTCTGCCGATCTGGTGGAAAGCGTGCTGGACGAGATCGCGGATGCGCTGGCCGATGGCGACATGGTCAAGATCTCCTCCTTCGGCAGCTTCGCCGTCCGCTCCAAGGGGCAACGCATCGGCCGCAACCCCAAGACGGGCGAGGAAGTGCCGATCCTGCCGCGCAAAGTCCTGGTTTTCCGCGCCTCCCATGTGTTGAAGAGCCGCATCAATGAACGGTTCGACGCCATCGAAGCCGCGAAGGGCTGATGGCGTTGACGACCGACGAATCCACCGATGGGGTACGGGTCAAGGCGGGGGGGACCAAATCCGCTTCCGCCTTCCGCACCATCAGCGAGGTTTCGGTCGAACTGGAAGTGCCGCAGCATGTGCTGCGATTCTGGGAAACCAAGTTTCCGCAGATCAAACCGCTGAAGCGCGGGGGCGGACGGCGCTATTACCGTCCCGACGATGTGGAGCTGCTGCGCCGCATCCAGGTCCTGCTTTATCAGGACGGTTATACCATCAAGGGTGTTCAGAAACTTTTGCGCGAGTCGCGGGGTCTGGCCGGCCTGCCCCCCCCCGGCACCCGCATGCCCAGCCTGTTCGACGCCGATGAAGGCGGGGAGGATGGCGACCATCCTGACCCCGAAGACGGTGCGGACACCGGCCCGGACGCCGATGATCCGACAGATGATCCCGCCCCGGAAGCGCCGGTGACCGCTGCGCCCACGGCCCGCCCCGCCCTGTCACCGGAACTGCGTCAGCTCCTGTCCGAAACCCTGATGGACCTGCTGGCCGCGCGGCGGCTGCTGGATTAGGGGCTGCCCAGGGTGCGTTGAAGCGCCATCTCCCGTCATTCCGGCGAAGGCCGGAATCCAGCGTAAGGCGCGGTCAGCGCCGATATGGGTCTTGTCGCGGCGGACGCCGCTCTGCCCTGGCCCCCGGCCGCAGCATGGGTGACAGTGGGGCGAACCGTTCCGATTCTACTCAAAACCGGACAAACCCTACGCCCGCCGCCACACCCGCCAGCCCAGCAGCGCCAACACGATCGCCGCATAGACCAGCGGTTCCAGCGGCCAGGATTTCACCAGCAGCACATAATGCGCCGCCGCGGCCAGCGCCGCCGGATAGACCAGCCGGTGCAGCCGGTTCCAGTTGCGTCCGCCCAGCCAGCGGATGGCGGCATTGAAGGACGTGGCCGCCAATGGCAGCAGCATCAGGAACCCCGCCATGCCGATGGTGATATAGGGCCGCTTGACGATGTCGGCCCAGATGGCGCGCCAGTCCAGCCCCTGGTCGGGCCAGACATAGACGGTCAAATGCAGCAGCACATAGAAAAACGCCAGCAGCCCCAGCGCGCGCCGGTACTTCAACAGCCCGATGCCGAATTCCCGGCGCAGCGGCGTCACCGCCAGCCCGGCAATGATGAAGCGCAGCGCCCATTCCCCCAGGCCGCGCTCCAGGGTCTTCAGCGGGTCGGCCCCCAGATCGCCATAAAGCCCCTGCCAGACATAGGCCAGGATGGGCACCAGCCCCAGCAGATAGACGGGCCAGGTGGGCAGGCGCGGCTGGATACGCAGATTGGCGATGGGCATCAATAAAACTTCCGCAGATCCATGCCCGCATAAAGCCCCGCCACCTGCTCCCCATAGCCGTTGAACGGCAGGGTGGGCCGGCGTTTGGCGAACAGGCCGCCGCCATCACCGATGCGCCGTTCGGTGGCCTGGCTCCAGCGCGGATGGTCCACCGCCGGATTGACGTTGGAATAGAAGCCATATTCCTGCGGCGCCTGGATGTTCCAGCTGGTGGGCGGCTGCTTGTCGGTCAGCGTGATGCGCACGATCGACTTGATGCCCTTGAACCCATATTTCCAGGGCACGACCAGGCGCAGCGGCGCGCCATTCTGGTTGGGCAGGCTTTCGCCATAAAGGCCGGTGGCCAGGATGGTCAGCGGATGCATCGCCTCATCCAGGCGCAACCCCTCGACATAGGGCCAGTCCAGCACCTTCAGGAACGTGTCCTGGCCCACCATCTCCTTGGGCCGCACCAGCGTCTCGAACGCCACATATTTGGCCGATCCCAACGGCTCCACCTGCTTCAGCAGCGAAGCCAGGGTGAAACCCACCCAGGGGATGACCATCGACCAGCCTTCGACACAGCGCATGCGATAGATGCGCTCCTCCAGCGTCACCGTTTTCAGCAGGGCATCCAGGTCGAATTCCATGGGCTTGGCCACCATGCCATCCACCTTCACCGTCCAGGGGCGCGTGGTCAGGCGGTGGGCATTGCGGGCCGGGTCGGCCTTGTCGGTGCCGAATTCATAGAAATTATTGTAGCTGGTAATGTCCTTCAGGCTGGTCGGCGGCTCTTCCAGCGTCGACAGGGGGCTTTTCATGCCCGTCATGGGGGCTGCCTGCGCGGCGGTCCCCGCCAGCATGGCCCCGGCCATGCCGGCCAGCAGCGATCGACGGTCCAGATAAAGGGAACGCGGCGTTACGTCGCGTTCGTTCAGGTCCGGTGCATGGCGCAGCAGCATGGGGGCATCCCTTCGGCGGCAAATGGGGATTTCTGTCTATACAGCAGATAGACCGCGACCGGTATCACGCCAGTGTCGGCCATCACGCCCTACAAGAATGGCTCTTTCCGAATTGAGAGTTATTTGCAATATAGCTTGCATCCGGAGGAGAGCATCATGCAGATCAAGACGAAGCTGTGGGTTGGGGTTGGGTTGTGCGTGGCGCTGGGCGCCGGCCAGGTCGCCGCGGCACAATCGGCCCATGGGCAGCACGACCATGCGCCGCCGGCCGCCGCCGAAGGCGGAGAGGGCGGGGAACTGGGCGCCTTCAGCGACCTGTCGACCGATCAGCAGCTGCAAGGCTCCCTGGGTCTGATCCGCGGGCATCTGACCGTGGGCCGGGAACTCTACGCCGCCGGCCGTGGCAGCGATGCCGTCCCGCATTTCCTGCACCCGGCCGAGGAGATTTATGAGGAGGCGCGCCCGACCTTGGAGGCGCGCAAGGTCGGGTTCGACAAGGACCTGAACCATCTGGTCGATCTTGCCCGCAACAAGGCGCCCGCCGCGGACGTCGCCAAAGCGCTGGACGCCGTGGAAAAGGCCATCGCCAAGGCGGAAGCCACCATCCCCGCCGCCGACCGCGCCAAGGCCAGCTTCCTGACGCCCGTCGTCGCCACGCTGCTGCGCACGGCCGCGTCCGAATATGCCGCCGCCGTGGAAGACGGAAAGATCGTCAGCCCCATTGAATATCAGGATGGGCGCGGTTTCTATGCCATTGCCCGGCAATATCTGGGCCGCCTGCCGGCCGCCGCCGATCCCAAGGGGCCGGTTGCCGCCGCCATGGACAGGCTGGCGCCCGTCTGGGCCACCTTGCAGCCGCCCAAGGGCCAGGTGACCCTGCCCGGTGAAGTGTCGGCCCTGGTCTCCAACGTCGAACTGGCCGCCAGCCGCCTGCGCTGATCCCCTGCGGAACCGGGGAAGGGGAACATTGCTCATGAAGACGCTGCGCACGCTGCTGTTGCTGGCTGGCACCGCCCTGCTGTTCGGCGCCGGTCCCGCCGCGACGACCGCCGGCACGCCTGGCCCGCGCGCCGCCTGGCAACGGCCCGACAGCGTCCCCTTCCCCGCCGCCAATCCCGCCAGCCCGGCCCGCATCGACCTGGGCCGGTCCCTGTTCCATGACACCCGCCTGTCGGGCGGCAACAGCATGTCGTGTGCCTCCTGCCATGATCCGGCCAAGGGCTTCTCCGACGCCCGCCCGCGCGCCGTGGGCGAAGGCGGGCAGGCGGGGCCCATGAACACACCCACCTTGTGGAACCTGGCCTGGACCGACTTCCTGTTCTGGGATGGGCGGGCATCCAGCCTGGAACAGCAGGCCTTGGGCCCCATCGCCAATCCCATCGAAATGGCGCAGGATCTGGACAGGCTGCCGGCCGAACTGTCGGCCGACCCCGCCACGGTCGCTTCCTTCGCCCGCGCCTTCCCCGACGATCCGCGCATCAGCAAGGACAATATCGCCAAGGCCATCGCCAGCTTCGAACGCACCCTGGTTTCCCCCGTCACCCCCTTCGACCGCTGGGTCGCAGGCGATGAAGGCGCCATTTCCGATGCCGCCAAGCGCGGCTTCAACCTGTTCGACGGCAAGGCCGGCTGTTCCAACTGTCACAAGGGCTGGGCCTTCACCGACGGCGCCTTCCACGATATCGGCCTGCAGGCCGCGGGGCCGGGCCGCGGCGGCGTGGTCGCCCATGCCGAACTGTCCAACAGCTGGAAGACCCCCAGCTTGCGCGAAAATGCCCGCACCGCGCCCTATATGCATGACGGCTCCATCGCCGATCTGAAGGGCGTGCTGGCCCATTATATTGACGGCGTCGTGCAGCGCCCCACCCTCTCGGCCGACATCCCCGCGAAGCTGGACATAAATCCGGCGGAACAGGCGGACCTGCTGGCCTTCCTGGCCACCTTGAACAGCACGCAAGCCCCCGTCCCCGCCCCGCTGGTCGCCGTGACGGTCCCGATGGATGCCGGCAGCACCACCCCACCCGCCGCCGTGCCGGCGCGGGTGGAGGTGACGCAGCGCGACACCGCCTTCTCCGTCGCCTCGGTCCAGATCCGCAAGGGCGGCACCCTGGTCATCCATAATGACGACAAGCGCGTCCACAATATCCGCGTCTTCTCCGATGACATGGATTATGACAGCGGCGTGCAGGACCCCGGTCAGTCCGTGGAGGTTCTGTTCGACCATGAAGGCCGCTTCCGCGCCGTCTGCAACATCCATCCCAGGATGAAGCTGGGGGTGGAGGTCGTGCGCTGAATTGTACCAACGGGCATAAAATATGCCCGATGGTAGGGCGGCGGCCGGCGCCTGAGGGGCATGAAAGCTTGACCATCGGGCAAGATTTCATGCTTGCCAAATTGTACGGTCCATACAATTCGGATTGTCCGGGTATTTTTTGATCCATACACTCCCGTTTCACACGGTGCTTGACATACGCTTTCATATGTAAGAAATTCCTTACACATGAAAGACAACATCAACCCAACGCCCCCCACGGGGGATGCCTTGCTGCTGACCCTGGCGGCGTTGGCCAATCCGCATCGGCTGCGCATCGTGGCACTGCTGGCGGCCGGCGGACGCAACTATGTCAGCCAGTTGGCCCGTGACCTGGGGATCAGCCGCCCGCTGCTGCACCTGCATCTGGCCAAGTTGCAGGAAGCGGGTCTGGTGACCAGCCGCCTGGAGCTGTCGGACGACGGCAAAGCACTGAATTACTTCGAGATTCTGCCCTTCCACCTCGATATCTCGGCCGACAGCATCCGTCTGGCGGCCGCCACCCTTTCCGTCCCCGGCGACACGCCCAAGGAGTGACAGGACCACCATGTCAGAGCCGATCTATCTTGTGACCATCTTTGCGTTCCTGGGCACCGTCGTGGTCCTGGGCGCCCTGAGATACCTGTCGAACCTGGCCCGGTCCCGGGCGCAGGTGGCGGAAACCGACGCCTATCGCATCCTGGCCGAGCGGGCCGTGGCCGCCAACCAGCAGCAGGCCGACGCCATCACCGCCCTGCAGGCCGATCTGGCCGCCGTCCGATCCAGTCTTTCCGGTATCGAAAAGATCCTTAAGGAGGTTGGCTGATGGACATCGCCCCCTGGCGCCTGAACCTGCTGCGCGCCGTCTATCTGCTGATGGCTGTCGGGTCCGGCTGGCTGAACTGGTCTCAGATCCTGGATTCCGGCCGGGAATGGGAACTGATGCAGGGCGTAGTCACCTGCATGCTGGGCGCCATGGCGCTGCTGGCCGTGCTGGGGCTGTTCCAGCCGCTGCGCATGCTGCCGCTGCTGTTCTGGGAAATGACCTGGAAACTGATCTGGCTGGCCCGTGTCGCCCTGCCCCAGGCCCTGTCCGGAAACATGGACCCCGGTGTGGAAGCCAACCTGTTCCCTGTCGGGCTGGTGGTGATCATCCTGCTGGCCATGCCCTGGGACCATGTCTGGCGCCGCTATCTGCGTGGTGCTGCCGAACCGTGGCGCAGGGCTTGATACGCCTCAATGACTGAAACCCTGCCGGATGTCAGGATTGACTGAAACCGCCTTGTGACCAGTGCGAATAAAGGTGGAGCATCAATCCGGAACCCGATCGATCGGGATGGCAGTGGCGAGGTCATCATGCGCAGGATCACTTTGACTTTATGGGGTTTTCTGGCCCTACTGGTGCTGCTGTGGCTGGTGGCGGAGCCGACTGCGCTGACCACATCCGGCATCTTCCCCCTGCGCACCAACATGATGCAGCTGACCGGTGTCATTGCCTTTGGGGCGATGAGCATGGCCATGATCCTGGCCATGCGCCCGCGCCTGCCGGAGGGCTGGTTCGGCGGGCTGGACAAGATGTACCGGCTGCATAAATGGCTGGGCATCACGGCCCTGACCCTGTCGGTCATCCATTTCCTGTGGGCCAAGGGGCCTCGCTGGGCCGTGGGCTGGGGCCTGTTGGAACGGCCGCAGCGCGGCCCTCGCCCCGCCATCGAGAACCCCATCGAACAGACCCTGTCCGGCCTGCGCGGCCTGGCGGAGGAGGTGGGGGAATGGGCCTTCTACGCCGCCGCGGCCCTGATGGTGCTGGCCCTGGTCAAGTGGTTTCCCTATCGCTGGTTCCAGAAGACCCACCGGCTGATCGCCCTGGCCTATCTGGTACTGGCCTTCCACACCATTGTGCTGGTCAAATTCGCCTATTGGACGACGCCGCTGGGACTGGTCACGGCCCTGATGCTGGTGCCGGGCGTCGCGGCGGCCGTGATCGTGCTGTTCCGCAGTGTTGCCGCTGATCGCAAGGTGGAAGGCACGCTGACGGCGCTGGACTATTTCCCGGGCGTCAAGGTTCTGGTGGCCGAGGTCACGGTGCCGGCCGAAGGCTGGCCGGGCCACCGGGCCGGGCAATTCGCCTTTGCCATGTCCAACCCGGCCGAGGGGCCGCATCCCTACACGATCGCATCGGCCTGGAACCCGGCCCAGCCCGTCATCCGCTTCGTCATCAAGGAACTGGGCGACCATACCAGCCGCCTGCGCGATCGGCTGCGCATCGGACAGATGGTGATGCTGGAAGGGCCCTATGGCCGCTTCACCTTCGATGATGGCCGCCCGCGCCAGATCTGGATCGGGGCCGGCATCGGCGTCACCCCCTTCATCGCCCGCATGCAGCAACTGGCGGCCGAAGGCGGGGCGACGATCCCTATCGATTTCTTCCATCCGACCACCGACCTGGACGAGAACGCCATCGCCCGCCTGACAGCGGATGCGACGGCAGCAGGCGTGCGGCTGCACGTCATCCACAGCCCCAGGGATGGGCGGTTGACGGCCCCCGGTATCCGCGCCGCAGTGCCGGATTGGAAGGATGCCAGCTTCTGGTTCTGCGGCCCGTCGGCTTTTGGTGCCGCCTTATGTCGGGATTTCGGCGATCAGGGCCTGGATGTCGATGCGCATTTCCACCGGGAACTGTTCGAGATGCGATAAGGACGGCGGCCTCAGCCCACGAAGGCCAGCAGCGGTTCCCAGTCGGCCTTCAGGTCGGCCGCGCGCTTGACCTTCTGGTCGAAAAGGGTCAGCCCCTCCGCCGCCAGATCGGGGTAAAGCTGGCTGTCGCGCAGGCGGGCCACCACCTGATGCCCCACCCCTTCCAGGAAGGCGTCCAGCCGGTCCGCCGCCTTGGTGCGGGCGCGCAACCGGTTGCCGACAATGGCGACGGGCACCTTGGCCTTGGCGATGGCCTTCACCTCTTCCAGCTTTTCCAGGAAACGGGCGGTCGCCGCCTCATCAAACGCACCGGGCAGAACGGGCAGGACGACGACATCGGCCAGCCGCACCAGTTCCTCCACATCCTTGGGCCGCATGGCTGCGGGCGCGTCAATGACCAGGCGGCCCGTGCCGGACGGGGCCTTGCCAATCTCCTTCACCCAATCCAGCCCCTGGATGGGGGCCGCCACGTCCGGCCGCGATTGCAGCCAGCCCAGGGAGGAACGCTGACGGTCGACATCAGCCAGCACCGTCTTGTGCCCGCCCGTAGCAAAGGACGCGGCCAGATGCGTGGCGATGGTCGTCTTGCCGACGCCGCCCTTGATGTTGCTGACCAGTACCGTGCGCATGAATGTTTCCTTGGATCGGGTGGGACGGGATGGGTGCGCGCCTGATCAGCGCTCCCCCTCCTCCTCCGCGGTCGCTTCCTGCCAGAAGGGCTTGACGTCGGTGAAGCGGTGCCAGTCGGCGACGATATCATCTTCCAGGTCGTGCAGGCCACGGGCGTGCCAGCCCGCCACCAGCCCCGCGCCCAGGCGCCAGGCCGGCGGCAGGGTGGCGCCGGCCTGGCGCTCCAGTTCAACCACCAGCTTGTCAACCGTTGCCACATCCTGCAAATGACCCAGATGGTCCTGCAGGGATGACAGTTCCTCCAGGAAGCGGCGCAGCGCCTTGCCCTCATACAGCGACCGGAAGAAATCGGCGGCATAGCGCAGCTTCTTCAGGGCGATGCGCAGTTCGTGGCGCGGTGCCGGCGCCAGCCGGGCAAAGCCGCGCCCCCGCTTGCGCGCCGTACGGTGGCGCTTGCCCAGCAGCGTGCCCGCCATCTCCATCACGGGCGACAGCAGCAGGGTCGACTGCTCACTGACCGGCTGGTTGCGCCAGCCACGGCCATCGACCCAGGCGGCCAGATCCAGCAACAGGCCCGTATGGCCAGGATCGGACAGGGCCGTCCGCACGCCGGCATAGGCGCGGTCGCGCGCGGCACGGGCCGCCGCTTCCAGCGGGGCCAGACCGGGGTGGCCCGGCAGCGCCTGCGACACCGGCGGCAGCAATTCGCCCAGGAACACGTCCCATTCCCTGGCCGGACCCAGCGCATCGGCCAGCGCCTTCACGCGGGGGCCCAGATCATCCATCTGTTCGACCGGGATGAAGGGCCGGAATATCTGCAGGGTGGAGCGCAGGCGGCGCAGCGCCACGCGCATCTGATGCACGCCCTCCGGGTCCTGGCCCAGGCGCGTCACCGCCTCATTCGCCATCAGATGGCCCAGGCAATGACGGACGATGGCGGACAGCGCCTCCTCCACCGTCGCGTCAGGCTCCAGCATCAGCTTGGGCGCCTTGGCGCTGACGGGACCGGCGCCGGACGACAGCGCATAGCCGCGCGCCGACTTCGTCTCCATCTCCAGCCGCACCGGCACCTCGGCATGGATGGCGCGGGCCAAGTCATACAGCACGGCCGTATCCGCGCCCTCCAGCAGTTCCAGTTCCGCTTCATGCACGGGCAGGGTCACGCCGCCGGGGGCCACGATCTCCCCCTGATCCAGGGCCACTTCCACCACGATGCCGGGCTGGGGCGACAATTTGCGGATCTGGCGGCGGATGCGCGTTTCGAACACGGGCACCAGATCGTCGTTCGACAGCCCGTCCACCGCGTCCAGCGCCGTGGCATCGGGCAGCAGCGACAGGTCGGGGCGCGGATGCGCCACCTCCACCTCCCATTCCCCGCGCACCAGCGCGCCGGCGCCGGCCACAGGCGCCGATTTCAGGGTCTGCACCAGTTTGGCGCCCGTGCGCCGTACGCGCAGCGACAGGCCGGCTGCGGACAGGCGCCGGTCCTCCGTATCGAAATAGATGCTGTCGAGCGATTTGACCGACGGCTTGGCGATGGTCGCCGAAAGGCAGGACAGACCACGCAACCGATCCATATCGGATGGGGCCACCGCCAGTTTCAGCTCAATCTCCTGACCGGACATCATACACCGTAACCATGACCAAACGCAGCCGGACGGGCGATTCGCCCCGCATTCCGGCCGTTCCAGCACCAACGATGACAATTCCGTGAAGGCGTGTCTATCGCGGGCGGCGATTTTTTTGCAACTCCCCCATTGCCGCCCGGTCGGGAGGAGTTGTTGAAAGCGGGCGGGCAATGGTGTTTCTTTCGCCCCCGGTAGCCGATGCCACTTCCTTTCAGACGGGAACCTTCTCCATGCGCTTCCAGACCCTCGACACCATCGATGTTTCGGGCAAGACCGTCCTGGTCCGTGCCGACCTGAACGTGCCCGTGGCCGACGGCCAGGTCACCGACACGACGCGCATCGACCGTCTGGTGCCGACGCTGAAGGAAATTGCCGCCAAGGGCGCCAAGGTCGTCGTCATGTCGCATTTCGGCCGGCCCAAGAACGGCCCCGACACGAAGAACAGCCTGCGCCAGGTGGTGCCTTCCGTGGAAAAGGCCCTGGGCGCCCCCGTCGCCTTTGCCGAGGATTGCGTGGGCGAAAAGGCCGCATCCGCCATCGCGGCCCTGCCGGCCGGCGGCGTGCTGATCCTGGAAAATACCCGCTTCCATGCAGGTGAGGAAAAGAACGACGCCGATCTGGCCAAGGCCATGGCGGCCCTGGGCGACATCTATGTCAACGACGCCTTTTCGTCGGCCCACCGTGCGCACGCCTCCACCGAAGGCATCGCGCATCTGCTTCCCAGCGCCGCCGGCCGGTTGATGCAGGCGGAACTGGAAGCGCTGGGCAAGGCGCTGGCCGCCCCGGAACGCCCCGTGGCCGCCGTCGTCGGTGGCGCCAAGATCTCCACCAAGCTGGACCTGCTGCTGAACATGGTGTCGAAGGTCGACATCCTGATCCTGGGCGGCGGCATGGCCAACACCTTCCTGTTCGCCAAGGGTGTGCCGGTGGGTTCGTCCCTGTGCGAGCGCGACATGGCCGACCAGGCCCGCGCCATCATGGAAAAGGCGGCCGCCGGCGGGTGCGAGATCGTGCTGCCCGTCGACGGGCTGATGGCCCGTGAATTCAAGGCCAATGCCGACCACCGCACCACCGCCGTCACCGATATCCAGGATGGCGAGATGATGCTGGATGCCGGCCCGGCCACCGTCGAACTGGTGGGCCAGAAGCTGGCGGGTGCCAAGACCCTGGTCTGGAACGGCCCGTTCGGCGCCTTCGAACTGGTGCCGTTCGACAGCGCCACCAACGCCGTGGCCGCCACGGCTGCCAACCTGACCGCACAAGGCAAGCTGCTGTCGGTCGCCGGCGGTGGGGACACGGTGGCGGCCCTGGAACATGCCGGTGTGGCCGCCCGCTTCTCCTATGTTTCCACGGCAGGCGGCGCCTTCCTGGAATGGCTGGAAGGCAAGGTGCTGCCGGGCGTCGCCGCCCTGGAAAAGCACGCCTGACGATTGCGGGGCGGCCCAACCGTCCCAAAGATGAAGGCCCGCGCCGCATCCCCTGCGGCGCGGGCCTTTTTCATTCCTCCAGCGCCCCCTGCTGCCATTGCCTTCCATGCCGCCCATGCAGGAAGCCGTTGGCAAAGCGGGCGTCGGGGTGAAGGTCGGCCAGTTCACCCTGCGCGGCGGTGCTGTCCATCCGCCCGTCCAGCACATCACGGAACAGCTGCGCCGTCGCCACCATGTCCCCGCTATGCGGCGACAGGCGGAAGCTGCTCACGCCCGCCTGGGCCAGGGCCGGCAGGTCCGACAGAAGGTTGGCATGGGTGCCGCTCAGCACCTGCACCCCGTTCACGGCCAGAAAGGACTGGCCGTCGATCGTATCCACCTCCAGCCCATCGGGATCGCGGGCGCAGACGAACTGGCAGCCATCCTTCTGCAGCTGGTGCGCCCGCGCATGATAGCAGCGGGCCGATATGGCCAGCGGCAGACGCCCGAAGGCCAGCACCTCCAGCGCCAGTCCCGGCAAGGTGCGGGCGGCACGGGCCAGGGTCGCCACCGTGTCAAACGGCAGTTCCGGCCCCAGACACGCCCGCACGGCCCCGCGTTGGGCCAGCACAGCCAAAGCCGCCTCGTTATAGATGCTGACATGCGGTCCCACGGCGTGTGCCCGCCCGCCCAGCAGCGACAGGGCTGTGGCGTCATTGGCCTCCACCAGCAGATCGTCCTGGGCTGTCTGGTCACGCAGGCTCTGCCGTTCCCGCGGCTGCATGACCAGGGCCAGGGTGGCGGTCAGCACCTGCTTGCCGGCCCGCGTCAGCCGGTCCACGGCCCCGGCCAGTACCTCCACGGCCGGCGGGCGCTTGGAACAGACCACCTCGCCCAGCACGACTGTATCCACCGGCGCCTCGTCGGCGATGCGGGCATAGAAATCGCGCAGGCGGTCCGGGGACCAGTTGAACAGAACCGGCCCCAGGGTCAATCCGGTCGCATGCATCGCTTCTCTCCTCACCGCCAGCCGCGGTCATAGGCACCGGCTGTGGACCGGCGCCCTTCCGTCTGTGCCAGCAACGCCTCTCCGGCCCGGATCGGCATGCCCGCCGCCGCCGCATCCACGGCCGCACGGAATTCGGCGACGACGCGGGCGACATAGGCCTTGCCCCGCTGCCGCCCCTCGATCTTCAGCGCCGACACGCCGGCCGCCATCAGGTCCGGGATCTGCTCCAGCACATTCAGGGACACCGGGTCCTCGAACAGGTGTGACAGGCGGTTGTTCGCCTCGAACCGTCCCTTGCACAGGGTCGGGTATCCCGCCGCCTCCCCCTGCCTGAACCGGTCGATGGTCACATCCCCCAGCCGCGACAGCATGGCCCCGCCGCGCTGTTCATAGCGGACATGGGAGGCGGGGGAGCAGACGCCATGGCTGTTGGGCGATTGTCCCGTGACATAGGAGGACAGGTGGCACCGCCCCTCCGCCATCACGCACATGCCGCCAAAGGCGAAGACCTCCGTCTCCACATTGATCTCCTGATTGATGGCGGCAATCTCCTTCAGGGTCAGCACGCGCGGCAGCACCACGCGCTGCACGCCGAACGCTTCCTGATAGAAGCGGATCGCCTCCGGCGTGGAGGCGGCGGCCTGCACCGACAGATGGATGCGCTGGCCCGGCAGGCGACGCGCCGCCTCCGCCATCAGGCCCAGATCGGCCAGGATGATCGCATCCGCCCCCAACGCCGCCGCATCCTCCATGGCGCGCAGCCAGGCGCCCATGGCCCCGGCGCGGGGGAAGGTGTTGATGGCGACGTACAGTTCTCGCCCCACACCATGGGCGGCGGCGATGGCACTCTTCATCTCCGCGCGGGAGAAGTTCAGGCCCGGAAAATTGCGGGCATTGGTTTCGTCACGGAAACCGCAATAGACGGTATCGGCGCCGGCCACCAGGGCCGCCTCCAATGCTGCGGGCGTGCCGGCGGGGCAGACCAGCGTCAGGGGTTTGGGCACGGGCATCATGATTGTCTTCCTTTACGGAACCTGTCGCGCATCTGCGCGCGCAGATCGGCGATCTCACCTTCCAGCCCCGACAGCCGGTCCATATGCGGGTGCAGCAGCGATGCCTGCAGCGCCCGCAGCCGCCCCTCCATGCGGGTGGCTAGCGGCAGGGCGCGATCCAGCAGGTGGCGGACGGGACCGGCGACGGGGCCCAGCAGGGGCAGAAGATCGGCCAGCACCCGCACCTCCCCCTCCTCCAGCGCGTTGCGCAGGGTCAGCACCGCCTCCATATCGCCCTCGATGGCGATGTCGCGGCCGAAAAAGGCCGCATCACCATCCAGCCGACCTTCCAGCAGGTCGATCAGGGTCCAGAACGGTGCCCGCAGGGCCGCCGTCCAGCCGGTGTCCGGCAGCGATCCGCGATGCAGGGTCAGGCTGGGGGCCGCCCCCGCCGGCCGCAGCCGGAACCAGACGGGCAGGTCGATGGGATCGATCAGGAAATCCGCCTCGCCCAACGTCTCCAGTCGGCGGAATATCTCCGGATGGCAGCGGATCATGGCGCGCAGGGCCGCCGACAGGAAGGGCGCCATGAGGGCCGGCGGCACCAGGTCGAAGGCCGGGACCGTCAGCACAAGCGCGCCGAAGGGGGCCGGGCGGCTGGCATCCAGGCTCATGCCCACCCCCGCCTGCAGCGGGAGTGACAGATGCGTAGGCGCGGGAGACGGGTTTCCATGCGGTTCCACCGGGGCCGATGACGGAGGTCCGCAGCATAAGGGTTTCCGCGCGCCCTTCTTTGCGGCAGATCAACCGGCGCCTATCCCGATGCACCCGGCGGGTGCGACAGGACAGCGCTTGGCCTTGTCCCCGGATGATGACACTCTCATGTCATCGGCTTCGACCGGAGGATTGCCATGCCGCCCCTGATCCGTTTCATGCTGCGCCATGCCGCCATCGGCTTTGCGCTGGGCGTTACCATCGCTGCCATCGTCGTCGCCACCGACGCGTTGCATCTGCGCAGCCTTGCCATGGCCACCCCTATGGGTTGGCTGGGTCTGGCGGTCTTCTGCTTCCTGACGGGCCTGACCATCGGCAGCCTGCAGATCGGCTTCGCCGTCATGCTGCAGAAGGACGATGACGAACCCGTGGGCGGGCATCGCATCCGCGTGCAGCGGATCGCCACCCGGCAGCCCGTTCCCGTCCGGGCCGACAGCGCCAAGCACCGCCGCGGATAGATCTTATACGAATACCGGAAAGTCCCGACCTGTGGTCGGCACTTTCCGGCTGTGGTATCATACACTTGTCCTGACAGAGGCCCCACCGGCCCGGCTTTGGTCCGGGCCGGTGGGTTTCATTTGCGTCAATGATGGCCCTGCGGCATGGCCTTGCCGTCGGCATCGGGCAGCACGATCTGCACATTCTGCATCATGCCCTGGTCCTCATGATCCAGGATGTGGCAGTGCAGGACATATTGGCCGATATAGCGGTTGTACCGGGTGCGCAGGGTGATGACGACCGGGTCCTTGCTCACCCCGACCTTGTCCGCCGTCATGATCGTGTCGCGCCAAGTGCCCTTCATGCCGGCATAGATGCCGGTATCGACCTCTTCCCCCTCCGTCCCATCGGACCGCTGCTTGCGGATGCTCACCACTTCGAACGGATTGACGTGGATATGGAAGGGGTGGCTGACATTCAGCGAGCTGATCTTCCATTCCTGCGCCGTGCCCAGCACCAGGGTCTGGTTCATGACCTCCGGATCGTATTCCTTGCCGTTAATCAGAAACAGGGTCGGCGTCGTGCCGGAACCGGGGATCAGGTTGAACTGAATCTTCACGACCGGCTGCTTGTACAATGCCAGCTCAGCGTCGCTGATATCCTGGTGGGGAACATATTTGGTCAGTTTCAGATCGTTGTTCAGATCCCCCTTGACCATGGCCCGCACCGGCTCGGGCAGGCTGTCCGCCGATGCCAGCAGCTGCTGCGTCACGAAGGCCGTGGTGTCGGCCACCTTGGCCGTACCCTCGGCATGCAGGAAGCCGATGATCTTGGGATTGTCGTCGCTGACGATCTGTTCCCCGCCGCCATCGTCATAGACACAGTAATCGCCCGCCTCCGGCAGAACGAACAGCACGTCGCTGCGGTAACCAGGCTGCAGGTTGTTGACGCTCTTGGCGTAGATCGACGGGCGGGTCAGGCCGTCGGTCGCCACCTCATACTGTGTCACGTCGACGCCCGTGCAGGCAGCCTTCACTTCGGCGGCCTGTTCCTTGGCGTCGGCCACGTTGGACCGCAGCTTTGTCGGGTTGCCGACCTTGCGGATACGCAGATTGATCGTCTCCTCCACCCCCGCATGGATCAGGCGCCAGCGGTAGATGCGGCCAGGTTCCACCTTCTCCGTGCCGCGGACGATGCCGTTGAACATGGTGTAACGGCCGGATTCCTTCCAGGCGGAAAAGGCAAACTGCTCGGCGAAATTCTCGACCTTGCCGATCTGCCCGTCCTTGCAGATCCAGCGGATGACCTTGCCGTTGGAATCCGTCAATTTCTCGATATTCCCCTGATCGTCAAAGCAGGCGTAGGGGATCTGCTGGATCAGCATCACCTCCTGCTCAGCACCGCCAGGCGGTGCGAAGGGGGCCAGCAGCGTATCCAGATCACCATTGGTCACGGCCGTGGGGGGGCGCGATCCCTTGACCACCAGCGCGCCCGCCATGCCGCTGCCCACCTGCATGGATGTCGATCCATGCTTGTGCGGGTGATACCAGAAGGTGCCGGCCGGATGGTCCTCCGGCACGTTATATTCATACTGGAACTGCACGCCCGGCTTCAGGTTCAACAACACATTGTCGCTGTTGCCGGTGGGGGAGACCCACAGCCCGTGGCTATGCAGGTTGGTGTCGTTGGAGCAGTGCGGCTGATTGATGGGCAGCGGCTGTTCGGTATTCGGATAAAGCCCGCAGCCCGGCTGCGGATCCAGCTTGTTGATCAGCGAGATGCGCACCGTCTGGCCCGGATTCATGACGATGGTCGGCGCCAGGAAGGCGTTGCCATAGGACCGCAACGTGACCGGGTCATCCTTGCCCGTGGCCGGGTTGTAGATCTTGCCCGAATTGTACTGGATCGGCAGGACGTAATGCAGCTCTTTGCCTTCCTTGATCGCCGTCCCCAGCGCGCCCAGGCTCAACAGATTGTAGCCTTTCGGGCTTTTTTCGTCCCGCGCTTCCTGCCCCTGCGGCTTCAGCACCGATGGCGCCACCAGTTCCCGTACGGGCGGGCCCTTCTGCGCGGTGGCCGTGCCGCAACCTGCCACCATCATCAGACCGGCCAGGGCAGCACCCGTGCGGCGCCAGTTCCGTTCCCGTTGCATATGGTTTCCCCCAATCTCGGAAAGCAAGATTGGTACTATGACCACGCAACAGTTCAGCGCGCAATTCACAATCTTAGTTGGAACAGCATTATCATAAATACACGCTCTTGATGCATAATCCCGTAGTCACACGGCCGGCGCTGGCACGGGGTCCGGCGGCATGACCAGCCCGCCGGAAACCACCATCTTCAACCCGTCCTCCACACTCATCGTCAACGGCCGGATATCGGTACGCGGCACGAACATCAGATAGCCGGACGTAGGGTTGGGAGTGGTGGGCACAAAGACATTGACCATTTCCACCTGTCCCGCCAGCAGGCGTCCCACCTCTCCGCGCGTCGTGCCGGTGACGAAGGCGATGGACCAGCAGCCGGTACGGGGAAATTCCACCAGCACCACTTCGCGGAAGGCATCTGATTGCTGGGCCAGCACGGTTTCGAAAATCTGCTTGGTCGCCGAATAGATGCCGCGCAGGACCGGCGTCCGGGCCACCACCCCTTCGCCGAGTCGAACCAGGAGCCGTCCAGCAAAGCCCGCTGAGACCATGCCGACCGTGATCAGAAAGATCAGCAGAATGATCAGACCCAGCCCCGGCAGGGTGAAGGGCAGCAGCTGGTCGGGCCGGTATTGCACGGGCAGGACGGTGTCGACCAGCCGGTCCACCCCATCAATCACCAGCCAAGCCAGGTAAAGCGTGATGGAAATCGGCGCAGTGATCAGGATACCGGTGAAAAGATAGGCCTTCAGCCGCGCGCCCAGGGTCAGATGGAACCCCTGGAACAGACGTAGCCGGCGGCGGCCCTTCGCCTTGTCTTCCGTCATCATCACTCCCCACCGGATCAAAGCGTTCAATCGTAACGGTAGCGGTTTGCGTCCGCCCGGCCTAGATATAGCATCCAATGACGAAACCAAACTTCGGACGCCAGACGTGAGCGACGCCCATAACGCCAATCTCGACCGGATTGACCTGTTGCAGTCCTTGACGCCCGATGAAAGGGCCGCCATTGCGCGCAATTGCAGTTGGCGCCATTTCCATCCCCATGAACAGATTGTCGACCGATCGTCGGACAGCCGCGATGTCTGCCTGATCGTCGAAGGCCGCGTCCGGGTGGTGAATTACTCACTGTCCGGCCGGGAGATCACCTTTGATGACATCGATACCGGTGGCTATCTGGGGGAATTGTCGGCCATAGACGGCGGGCCGCGCTCGGCCAGCATCGTGGCGCTGACCGACACGCTGGTCGCCTTCATGTCGCCACGCCTGTTCATGGAGACGGTGACCCGCAACCCCACCGTGGCCGCCATGGTCATGCGCCGTCTGACCCAGATTGTCCGCGCCTCCACCGGCCGGATCATGGACCTGTCCACGCTTGGCGCCAATAACCGCGTTCATGCAGAGCTGCTGCGCCTGGCCAAAACCGGGCTGAAGGATGACGGCAGCGCAGAGATTACGCCTGTTCCGATCCATTCCGACATCGCCAGCCGCGTCTCCACCACGCGTGAGACTGTCGCCCGGGTGATGAGCGATCTGGCCCGCGACAATATCGTCATCCGTCAGGGCAACAGCCTGATCATGCCCGATTTCGCCCGGCTGGAGGAGATGGTCGAGGATGTGCGCGGGGACTGAGGCCGGCGCGAGCGGGGGGGGGGCAGACCTGCGCCCTGCACATTGGCTTAAAATGTGAAGTTTTTTGTGTGTGGTCATCCGGACACGCTTTTTGCGCTTCAAAAGCCCACACTGGTGGAGTATAAGGAAGTGACTTGACCGTTGCATTAGGGCAACTGTCAGGGACTTTACCTCCTTATGAGGCTCCCTTCATCTCTGCCGGCTGCTTCCCAGCAGCCGGCTTTTTTTTGCCTGAAATACCGATCGGCCGACGGCCGGGTGTCAATTATTGATGCGGGCGAATTCGCGGAAGGTGACAGCGATCTTGTCCTCGACGATCGTCACTTCGCCGCGCGCCACCATGCGGCCCGACACGACAATGTCGGACAGATCATCGATCTTGCGGTCCAGTTCCACGATGGCGCCGCGGCCCAGCTTCAGCAGGTCGCGCACGCGGATGTTGGACGTGCCCAGCACGACGCTCATCTCCACTTCCGTGTCATAGACGGCGGAAATCTCCTGCGTGTCGGACGCCGGGCGGGCCGGAGCGGCACCACCGGCCATTTCACCGAACATCGCATCGATATCGTCCTGATCGGGCATGGCCCCTGACCCCATCAAACATCTGGCTATTCGACCATCCTAACAGCTTGCCCCGCGTCTTGCAGCGACAAAGGCGGCCACTTCCCGCCAGGGCCCCAGGTCGAAGCTGGCCCGCGCCTGACCGGATGGCGATGGCAGCACGAACAGCGTAATGCCTTCCCAATCCGCCGCCTGCCGGCCCCAAGCCGGCACCGACCGCGGCCCCAGGAACAGCCGGGCACCATTCTTGCTGGTAAAGGCGATGGCGGCTGGGCGGTGAACGCGCATCTTGGTGATGAACCCAGGAATGTCGAACCCGTCCGGCGTCAGGTCGACATCATTGCCGATCTCCACCTTGTTCAGATCCGTCAGGCCCAGGCCGAATTCGGGCAGGCGGGGGAAGTCCGCCACCGCGAAATCCGGCGGGACCATGCCCGTCCGGCGCAGCGTGGGCCAGAAGGCGTTGCCGGGATTGGCATAGTAGGCCCCCTTGGCCGCGGAGATGCGGGATGGTGCGGTACCGCAGAGGACGAGCGCGAGGCCGGGGGCCAGGATGTCAGGCAGGATCATGGTTGCGGCATTATTTGCCGACCACCCTGACGGCGCAACGGAAAAGGGCGGATTTCCGCCAACCACACATAGTTGGCACGCCCATTGCTTATAGATTTCCCGAGCAACGGCCACATCGGCCACCGCATCGGAAGGTCAACCAAGCGATGGAAAACTCTCTCTACATCACGCTGTCCCGCCAGGAAGCCCTGCGCCGCCAGCTGGACGTGGTGTCGAACAACATCGCCAACATGAACACCACCGGCTTCAAGTCGCAGCGCATGCTGTTTCTGGAATATCTGGAGCGTCCGGACCGCGAAGGCGACCGCATGAGCTTCGTCCAGGATTACGGTCTGCAGCGCAATGTCGATGTCGGCCCGATCCAGGTGACCAACAATGAACTGGATGTTGCCTTGCGTTCCGATGGTTATTTTGCCATCGAAACGATTTCTGGCCCCCGCTATACCCGTGGTGGCGCCCTGCAGTTGAACGCCGACCGCGAACTGGTCGACCGTTCGGGGCTGCCGCTGCTGGATGCCAATAACCAGCGCATCATCATGCCGGCTGGCACCACCGAAATCCATATCGCCGGCGACGGCACGGTCAGCACCGAAAACGGTGAGGTTGCCAAGCTGAAGGTCGTCACCTTCGCCGACCCGCAGAAGATGATGGAACTGGGTGGCGGGCTTTACGAAACCGCCCAGGCAGAAATTGCCGTGGAGCAGCCGCAGGTGACGCAGGGCGCCATCGAAGGCTCCAACGTGCAGGGCGTGGTGGAAGTGACGCAGATGATCGACGTGCTGCGCACCTACCAAAGCGTCCAGAAACTGATCGATACCGAACATGAACGCATCCGCGGCGCCATCGGCAAGCTCGCCCGCGTTCAGTAATTAGCCAGTCAGAAGGATCGGAACCATGCGCTCTCTCTCCATCGGTGCCACCGGCATGCTGGCTCAGCAGCTCAATGTGGAAACCATCTCCAACAACATCGCCAACATGACGACGACCGGTTACAAGCGTCAGCGGGCCGAATTCCAGGACCTGCTGTACCAGAACCAGCGCCGCGTCGGTTCCACCTCCTCTGACGCCGGCACCATCGTCCCGTCGGGCATCCAGGTGGGCACGGGCGTCAAGGCCGCCGCCATCTATCGCATCAACGAGCAGGGCAACATCAACCCGACCGGCAACACGCTGGACCTAGCCATCAACGGCCATGGTTATTTCCAGGTGCAACTGCCCAACGGCGAAACGGCCTATACCCGCGCCGGCTCGCTGCAGCTGAACGCCGAAGGCACCATCGTCACGGCCGACGGTTATCAGGTGCTGCCGGGCGTCGTCATTCCGCAGAACACCATCGACATCACCGTGAACCCCAATGGTGAAGTCCTGGCCAAGATCGACGGCCAGACCGTGCCGCAGAATGTCGGGCAGCTTCAGCTGGCCACCTTCCCCAACAATGCCGGCCTGGAAGCCATCGGCGACAATCTGCTGCTGGAAACCCCGGCGTCCGGCCAGGCCATCACCGGCAATCCCGGCGCCCCCGGCTTCGGCCGCGTGATCCAGGGTTCGGTGGAAACGTCGAACGTCAACATCGTCTCGGAAATCACCCAGCTGATCACCGCCCAGCGCGCCTATGAAATGAATTCCCGCGTCATCTCCACCACCGACCAGATGATGCAGTCGGTCAGCCAGCTGCGCTGATCCCCCACCCGGCTGAATTTGCCCACCCCCATCCGGACGCCCCGCCATGACCCGCTTCGCCGCCCTGCTGCTTGCCGCCACGCTGTTCACCGGTGCCGCCGCCCAGGCCGCCACGCTGAAGCCGGCCGCCACGGTCGCCGATGGGCAAATTCTGCTGGGCGACCTGTTCGACGGGCTTTCTCCTGAACAGGCCATGCGCCCGGTGATGAATGCCCCGGCGCCGGGCCGAAAGGCAGGGCTGGACGCCCCCACCCTGACGCGCATCGCCACGGCCAACGGGCTGGACTGGCACGCGACGGGTGGGGCCGACCGCATCATGGTCGATCGCGCCTCCGTACAGGTGACCCAGGCCATCATCCAGGAAGGGCTGCGCCAGGCTGTGCGCGCCGCCGGTGCGGGCGACGGGGCCGATGTGCTGATGGATAATCGCACGCTGACGCTGTTTTTGCCGGCCGGCAATGATGCCACCGTGCGGGTGGAAAATCTTACCTATGACGCTCAGCGTGGCCGCGTCACGGCCGAAGTGGTGGCCCCGGCCGAGGGGCCCGAGCTGGTGCGCCAGACCATCGGCGCCCGCGTCCAGGACATGGTGGAACTGCCCGTCCTGTCGCGCCGCCTGGGCATGGGCGAGGTCATTGCCGATGGCGACATCACCTATCTGTCGGTGCCGCGTGACCGCGTGCAGGCCGGCGCCGTCATTCAAGCCTCTGAAATGATTGGGAAAACATTGCGGCGCGCCGTCGCGCCGAACCAGGCGGTGAACAGCCGTGACGTGCGCGACCCCATCGTGGTCGCCAAGGGTCAGCCCGTCACCATCCTGTTGAAGACAGCGACGATGCAGCTGACGGCATCCGGAAAGGCCCTGGCAGACGGGTCGGAAGGCGAGTTGGTACGGATTGTGAATACGTCCTCCAGCAGAGTGATCGAGGCGGTGGTGGCCGGTCCCAATCTGGTGATCGTGACCCCCGGTGGCCAGATCGCCCCGCCTGTCATGCAAAGCAAGGGTGGGCCCGCCCGGGCCGCCCGCTAAGGAGAACCGAGATGTCTGCCCGTCCGCTGATCGCCCGTTCCTTCCGCTCCCTGGTCCTGCTGTCGGCCACCGCCACGCTGCTGACCGGCTGCGTTACCGACAAGCTGGCGGCCATCGGCCAGACGCCGCCCTTGTCGGGCATCGACGACCCGTCGCGCGACCCCAACTACCGCCCCGTGCGTCTGCCCATGCCGGAAGCGCCGGTACAGGATCGCCAGGCCAATTCGCTGTGGCGGGCCGGCGCGCGCGCCTTTTTCAAGGATCAGCGCGCCGCCCGTGTCGGTGACATCCTGACCGTGACCATCCAGATCAACGACAAGGCCCAGATGCAGAACAACACGTCCCGCACGCGGGACGGCAGTGACAGCATGGGCATCCCCAACCTGCTCGGCCTGGAAAGCAGCACCAACAACATCCTGCCCAATACCGTGTCCCCCGCCAGCCTGATCAGCGCCACCGGCAAGACCAGCAGCGCCGGCACGGGCCAGATCCAGCGTCAGGAACAGATCAATCTTCAGGTGGCGGCGTTGATCGTGCAGGTCCTGCCCAACGGCAACATGGTCGTGCAGGGCAAGCAGGAAGTGCGCGTCAATAACGAGGTGCGGGAACTGACCCTGACCGGCATCATCCGGCCGGAAGACATCAATTCCGCCAACACCATCTCCTATGAAAAGATTGCCGAGGCCCGGGTCTCCTATGGTGGTCGCGGCAACCTGTCCGACGTGCAGGCCCCGCGCTGGGGTCAGCAGGTCCTGGAAGCCATCAGCCCGTTCTGATCCCCTTCCCCTTCCCCTTCCCCTTCCCCTCCCCCCCCCTGCCCCCGGACGGTGCCATCCGTCCGGGGGTATTTCTTTGGTCGTGGGCGAACGGGTCGCATTTGCCGCCCGTGGGCCGGCAGCGCATATTGATGACCGCGAATATTGGGGAGAGGGAACGGTGAAGGCACCGCAGATCGAAGCTGCCTGGAAGGGGGTTGCCGCCTGCCGCGACTGTGGCATCCGGCATCTAGTCCTGTTCGCGGACCTGACGGAAAGTGATTTCGACCATCTGCACACCCCGGTCGAAGAACTGCATTTCGAGGCGGGCGCGCAGATCTATGGCATGGACGAGGAAGCGACGGCCCTGTTCACGGTGCGGCGCGGCCTAGTCAAGCTGGTGCATTTCCAGCCCGACGGATCCCAGCGCATCGTGCGTCTGGTCCGGCTGGGCGGTGTGGCCGGGCTGGAAGCCCTGGTCAAGCCGAACTACGAACATCAGGCCATCGCGCTGCAACCAGTGGAGCTGTGCCGCATCCCCGTCAGCACCATCAACCAGCTGCAGTCCCGCACGCCGCGCCTGCATCTGCGCCTGATGCAGAAATGGCACGAGGCGCTGTCGGTGGCCGACGGGTTCCTGACGGCCCTGTCCACAGGCAACGCCCGTCAGCGCATGGCCCGGCTGCTGCTGCTTTTGTCGGAAGATACGCTGGACGGCCCGGTCAAACTGTTCACGCGGGAGGATATGGGATCGATCCTGGCCGTGACGCTGGAAACCGCCAGCCGCACCATCTCCGACTTCAAACGCTGCGGCGCCATCCGCGATACGGATGCCTATGGCCTGGTGATGTGCGACCGCAACCTGCTGTCCCGCATCGCCGAGGAAGGCTGAAGGGCGTCAATCCGGCGACGCCGCCGCCAGATCCCCCGCGATGGTGTGGACCATGCGCCGGATGTCGGCGGCAATCTGGGCGGGCACCTGCTCGAACGCGATATGCAGGCCGTTGGGGCTGACGTCGCAGACGCGCCCCCGCAACTCCCCGATGCCCGTAATGCGCACCCAGCCCTGGGCGCCTGCCGGCAGGGCCGGGGCGACATTCTGCAACAGGCAGCCATCGGTCGACAGGTCGATGGTCCTGCCGTTCAGCCGCCGGCCCGCGAATTCGCCCTGGAAGTCCAAGGTCACCGCTGCGCGGGTACCCCGCCGCCGGTCGCCGGCGGTGGAATGGCGCAACACTTCCGTCACCCGTCGGCGCAGCCCCAGCAGCCGTTCATTCACATCGCTGGCCAGCGACCGCACCTCCGTCGCGGTGTCGCCGGTGATTCGGGCATGGTCCAGCATGCTGCTGGCCCGCTGCGCCAGTTCCCGCGTCTGACCGGCCGCCGACGACGCCCCGCGGGAGATTTCGGCTGTCGCGTGCTGTTGCTGGTCGGTGGCATGGCGCACCTCGGCGGAGATGGCATCAACGCGGTGGATATCACGGACAACCCCATCGACGCTGTCACCCGTCGCCAGGGTTACGGTCTTGATGGCGTCGGCCTGGGCGCTGACGGTGCCGATGGCATCCTCCGTCTGGCGGGCCAGATTCTTAACTTCCGCCGCAACCACGACGAAGCCGCGTCCGGCCTCCCCCGCCCTGGCTGCCTCGATGCTGGCATTCAGGGCCAGCAGTTTGGTCTGTGACGCGATGGTCTGCACCAGCCGCACGACGTCATTGATACGGGCCGTCGCGGTGGACAATTGCGAAACGGTTTCCGCCGTCTGACCGGCACGGGTGGCGACATTGTCGGTGACGGCCGTGGAACGCTGCACCTGCTCGGCGATGGCCCGGCTGGTATCCTCAAGCTGTTCGGCGGCCGCTGCCACCGCCTGGACATGGGCCAGGGCCTGATCGGCGGCGACAGCCATGGCCGTGGCTGCTTCGCGCAGGGCCTGGGCCGTGTTGCCCAGGCGATCCGCCCCGTCGACCATGTGCGCGGCCTCCGCTGCGACCTCTGCCACCGTCTGTTCGATGTCCTTCTCGATCCGGTCGGTCAGTTGCAGCATCTCCAGCCGCAGACGGTTCGCCTCTCCGCTTTCGGCGTAGGAGGAAACGGCCAGTTCCATGTCCAGCAGGGTCGCCCTTAGGATGGCGGACAGGGCGGCATGGGTACGCTCCCGCGACCAGCGGCGCGCCAGAACCGTATCGAACAGGTCTTCCAGGAAATGCGAATAGGCGCCGATATACCAGCGCGGCGCCAGGCCGATCCGGTCATGCGCGCGCCCGACGCGGCGTGCCTGGTTGACATAGGCCGCATCGAAGCGACCGCTGAACAGGCTGCCCCAATGCCGGACCTGGGCATCGGTCAGAAGGCCGACCTTGCCCGGCGCCGCAATCATCGGCGCCAGTTCCGGCACTGTGGCCAGCCGGCGGTAGAAACCCTGGGCAATGGAAGGCAGGGCCTGGACTATGACAGGACCGATTTCGCGCAGGAGTTGGCAGGTCTCGGCATCCAAACGAAAAAAACGAAGACGGTCATCGACATCGTCGATGCCGGACACGAAATCCTTGGGCATAGCGCCAGGCTCCACACGATATGCGGCTGATTGCGTGTGAAAATAGCGCCGGCGATAGCGGTAGCATTGACCCAACTCAATCATTTTCCTTTTGGGTGCCCAAGAAATAATCTGTGATATTTGAGACGCACTTGTTGAATTAACCAAACTATTCACTGGAGCAATGCGTTGCCCCGGTTCCGCGCGCCCGCGCGGCGCGTTGATCTGACAACGTTACCCGGCACTTGCAATTGTTAGGTTTTCCGTGAAATTTGGATCAATGTCCGGCGGGCCTGCGGGTCCGTATTCTTGACAGTGGAACGGGTGTGCAATCGTGGCAGAACGCAGGCCGACGATCATAGATGTGGCGCGCGCCGCCGGCGCCTCCATCAAGACCGTTTCGCGGGTAATGAATAATGAGCGCTATGTCAGCGCCGAAACCCGCGAACGTGTCCTGAAGGTGATGGCGGATTTGCAGTTCCGCCCCAATAAATCGGCACAGAGCCTGAAGGGCGACCGTTCCTATCTGATCGCCCATATCTATGGCGATCCGGGTGGCCCTTATACGGGTCAGATCCAGATGGGCCTGCTGACCCGTTTCCGGAACCAGGGCTATCATCTGCTGATCGAAGAGATTGATTATCGCGGTGACGATGTGGAAGACCGGGTCAGCAAACTGGTCAACCAGTTGAGCCTGGACGGCGTCGTGCTGACGGCCCCGGTCACCGACAATGAAACGGTGCTGGGCGTACTGGAACAGGCCGACGTGCCCTATGTGCGCGTCACGCCGCAGTTCGAACGGCCCACGGGATCGTCGGTGCGCATTGATGAACGGGCCGGGTGCAACGACCTGACCCTGCATCTGCTGGCCTTCGGCCATCGGCGTATCGGCTTCATCAAGGGGCCGGAACATCATGCCGGCACCAAGCTGCGCTATTCCGGCTATTGCGACGCCTTGCAGGAATATGGGCTGGAACCGGATCCGGAGATCATCGAACAAGGTGGCTTCACCTATCGTTCGGCCCTGCCCTGCGCGCGTCGCCTGCTATCCCTGGCCGAACCGCCCACGGCCATCATCGCGTCGAACGATGAAATGGCCGCCGCCGTGCTGTCGGTGGCCCATGATCGCGGCCTGTCGCTGCCGGGTGACCTGTCGGTGGTCGGATTCGATGATATCGAACTGGCGGAAATGGTCTGGCCCCCCCTGACCACGGTGAAGCAGCCCATCCAGGAAATGGCGGATGCCGCAGCGGAGATTCTGCTGAACACGCTGACAGCCAAGCGGCAGCAGCCCGGCGAACCCGCGCAGGTGTTCCACCGGGTCCTGCCGCATCATGTGGTCATCCGCCGTTCCACCGCCCCGCCGGCGAAGCGGTGACTGGTACCGATCCGCTGAAGGTTTGACCTTTGACGGATCGGAGGCCGGCGACCGCCGGCCCGGCGCTCGTGCGCCGTAAGCCAAGCCGCCGGATGGCGGCGCCCGGCGCCTGAGGAAATACGAAATCACCCTGGATCGGTTACGATCAAGGGTGATTGGTATCAGAAATCCCGTTCGGCCCGGCAATGGTCGCGCAGGAACTGGGCGTGGCTGGGCAGGCCCGCGACCTGGGCCTGCAATACCGGCACTGACCGTTCCAGCGTTTCCGTGATGACGGACAGGGGCAGACCATCGACCAGCGGACGGTACCGTGCCGGGCGTACCCCCATGCCCTCATAGACGGACTGCCAGGACACGGCCCGGAACAGTTCCTCAGCCCCCACCTGCCGCAGCACGCCAGACGATTTGAACAGCTCCATGCGGGCACGCAGGCTGGCCGGGACCGGCGTGTTGCGGGCCGCGCGCCAGAAGGGCGTATCATCACGCCGCGTGGTGCAGTAATGCAGCACGATGAAGTCGCGCACTTCCTCATATTCCCCACCGACGCAACGGTTGAATTCTGCGGCCAGGGATGGATCGCAATCGGCATCAGGCAGGAAGCGCAGCAACTGGTCCACGGCGCGATAGACCAGATGGATGGCCGTCGATTCCAGCGGTTCGACAAAACCGGCGGCCAACCCCAGCGCCACGCAGTTCTTTTCCCACATGCGGGCCCGCATGCCGGTCTTGAACGGGATGATGGCGGGATCGGTCAGGGTCCTTCCCTTCACCTGGCGCAACAGGGTCGCCACCGCCTCGTCATCCGACAGGAAGCGGCTGGAATAGACATAGCCATTGCCGGCGCGGTGCTGCAGCGGGATGCGCCAGCGCCAGCCGCAATCCTGCGCCTGACTCAGGGTGTAGGGATGGACGTCGGCATCATCCTCGGTATTTTCCGTCTGCACCGCGATGGCCCGGTCGCACAACAGCTCGTCACCCCACCCGATATAACCGACACCCAGCGTCTGCCCGATCAGCAGGGCGCGGAAGCCCGTGCAGTCGATGAAGAAGTCGCCATCCACCTGTTTGCCATTGGCCAGATCCAGCCCGGCAATGGCGCCATCAGGGCGGGTGCGCACGCGCGTGATGCGGCCTTCCGTGCGGGTAACGCCGCGTTCTTCGGCATAGCGGCGCAGATATTGCGCCACCCGCCTGGCATCCACATGCAGCGCGTAGGAAGCGGACGCGATCAGGCTGCGCTGCGCCTTGAAGGGCAGCATGAACTTCATCTGATCGGCCATGCGGGCGGCCGGTGCGAAATCCATCAGTTCTGACGGATGCCCCGCCGCCTTGGCCCGCAGCCAGCACTGATAGAAATCATGCACATCGATCTGACCGCCGATGGCACCGAACGGGTGATAGTACTGATGCCCCTTCGTCAGCCAATCCTCGAACCGGATGGCCAGCTTGAAGGTGGCGCTGGTGGATTTGATGAAATCCTGCTCGTCGATACCCAGGCTGCGCAGCAGCACGATGAAGGGCGGGATCGTGCTTTCGCCGACGCCGATGGTGCCGATCTCCTCGGACTCCACCAGTTCCACTTCCGTCCCCGTCCCCTTCAGCATGAAGGACAGCATGGCCGCCGTGACCCAGCCGGCCGTACCGCCGCCGGCGATGACGATCTTCTGCAACGGCTTCATTCAGGCACCCTCCCCTTCACATTTTCTTGGCGTCGGCGGGTGCATCCACCCGCGCAAACCGATTGATGAATTCCTGATGCGTCGGGCAATCGCCCACGGCCTGGGCGATCCCCTGGCGCATGCCGGCCAGCGCCCGGTCCAGCCCCGCCACGTCGAACCCGTCCAGTGCCGGATCATAGCTGTCGGGCAGGAAGCCGAAACCCGCATAGATGGCCAGCCAGCTGGCCGGCTGGAACATTTCCCAGCGATAGCGGATGAAATGGCCGCGCCGACGCCACATGTCCACCTTGTGCCGCAGGCTGTCGGGCAGGTCGATGGCCCGGCAGTCGCGCCAGAAGGCCGTGTCGTCGCGCCGGTTCAGCCAGTAATGCAGGATGATGAAGTCGCGCACCCGCTCCATTTCCCGCCGGCTCCAGTCATTATATTCATCGACCAGCACGGGATCGATGCCGCGGCCGGGGAAAAGCTGTTTCAGCTTGTCGATGCCCGTTTCGATCAGGGCGATGGAGGTGCTTTCCAGCGGCTCCAGGAAGCCCGATGACAGGCCGATGGAAACGCAATTGCCCTTCCAGGCCTGGCGGCGGCGGCCCGGCGTGAAGGCGATGCGCCGCGGCGCCATCTTCAGGTCCGTCCCCACGGCGGCCAGCAATTCGGTCTCCGCCTCCGCGTCGCTGATATGGCGGCTGGAATAGACATAGCCATGGCCCGTGCGGTGCTGCAGCGGAATGGTCCAGCGCCAGCCGGCCGTATGCGCCGTCACCCGCGTAAAGGATGGCGGTGGGGTCAGCGCATGGCCCTGCGCCGCCAACGCCCGGTCGGCCAACAGCCATTGGTTCCAATCCTCATACCCCGCCTGCATCGCGCCTTCGATCAGCAGGCCCTGGAAGCCGGAGCAATCGACGAACAGCTCCCCGTCCAGGACCGTGCCATTATCCAGCAACAGGCCGGTGATGTGCCCGTCCCCCGCCCGCTGCTGCACCTTTTCGATGCGGGCATCGATGCGGGTGACACCGCGCGCTTCCGCCACCTTGCGCATCAACTGCGCGAACAAGCCGGCGTCGAAATGCAGGGCCCAGTCGAAGACCGACAGGGTAGAGGGCGGGTTGGGCGATGGCAGGGTAAATCGCCCGGCCTCGGCCAGTTGCACCGCCAGCGAGTAAGCACCCAGGTCCGTCGGTTTGCCCGCCGCATTCAGCCGCAGCCAATATTGATGAAAGGGGATGTTGCGCAGATCCTGCCCATAGACGCCGAACGGGTGCAGGAAACTGGTCCCCGGCCCGGCCCAGCCATCGAAGCGGATGCCCAGCTTGGCCGTGCCATGGGTGGCCTTCAGCACATCGATATCGCTGAGGCCCAGGGATTGGTAGAAGCGGCGGATGGTGGGGATCGTCGCCTCTCCTACGCCGATCGTCCCGATGGTGGAGCTTTCGACCAGGGTGATGGACAGCCCCGATCCCCGGAAATGGTCGGCCAGCGACGCCGCTGTCATCCATCCGGCCGTACCGCCGCCAACAATGACCAGCCTGTTGATGCGGTTGCCCTGTGTCTCTGCCGACATGTCCATCCTCCGCATTTTATCATTGCCCGTGTTGATGATGACCGCTTGGCAGACCAGTCCGAGGGCGACAAATTTAACCACCGTCATCCATGCTGCGGCCCATGGGCGCTAACTTAAACCCATCGCACCAGACCGGCCCTGAACAGGCCAGCACTGCGAACTGCCAAACCCTCAATCAACACGAAAAAGGCGCCCGCCCGGACAGATGTGCTGTCCGAAACGGGCGCCCCCTCATACCGTCAGGACGGGCTTACCACTTGAAGCGGACGCCCACCGTGTAACGGGTCTCGAACTCGTTCTGATACGCGTACTGCTTCGCGTTCGGATCGAACTGGATGTAGTAATTCTCGATCTCTCCCAGAACGTTGGAGCCGTTGGCATAGATCGAGATGTTTTCGTTGACGTTATAGGACAGGTTCACGTCCACATATTCCGAGTTGTCCTGGAAGATGGGGAACTGGTTCTTGAACACGTCCTGCAAGCGCTTGCTGCGGAAGTTATAGGCAACACGGGCCTGGAAATTGTCGTCCTGATACCAGGCGACCAGATTATACTGGTGCTTGGAATTATCAAAGAACGGCACCTTCACCGGCTCGCCCGTTGCCGTGCCCGGCAGCGTCTGCGAGCTGGGCGAGTAGGTGTAGTTGGTGTCCAGACCGAAGTTGGAGAAGAAGCTCTCGTCGTCCAGGAAATCCTTGAAGGACAGCTTGGTGCCAACTTCGATACCTTCGACCTTGCCGCCTTCACCCTGCATGGGGCGCGTCACCGGCACGGTACGGCGGATCACACCATCCTGATCGGGGAAACGACCGTCATTGGTGGTGCGGGTCACGACATAGCTGTCGATGTTCATGCGGAACGCCGCCAGATTCACCATGGAAGCCTTGCCGATATAATATTCGACAGCCGCATCCCAATTGGTCGCCCGCCACGGATCCAGCTCGGGATTGCCCGAAGATTCCGCACTGGTCACGGTACGAATACCCAGGCCCGGATCATCGGCCGTGTTGATCTTCAACGCGCCGCCATACTTGGCAAGATCCAGCGGCTGCATGGTCTTGCTGTAGGAGAAGCGCAGACGCAGATCGTCGGTGACGTCGTAGCTGGCATTCACCGCCGGCAGGTAATCATAGTAGCTGCGGCGCGTGGTGACATCACCGGCATCGATGTTGGTGTCGCCATAATTCAGGGTTTCACCCGTGATGTTCTGGCGAACCTGCAATTCGGTGCGGATGATCTTCACGCCAGCCGTACCAGACAAACGCCCCAGCTCGAAAGCCGTGCTCATGTAGGCGCTGTCTTCCCACATGTCGACATCGTAGGACTGACCGGGGATGATGGCGCGGTCGGCCCCGCCGAACACCTTCTTGTGGAAGGCCTCCGGATCGTCGAAATCACGCGGATCAATGGCCCAGAAGCCCGGAATGCCGGAGGTGATGGAGCCCATATTGTCAACCCAGATGACATTATTGTGGGTCGACAGCTTGGTCGGGACATTGACCGTATAGCCCTGGAACACCAGCTTGCCCGTGACCGGGTCGGGCACGAACTCGCCCGCCTGGCACTGGTTCTGGTTCATGACGACGTCGATGGCCTTCCACTGCGCCGAGCAGCCCGACGTGTTGGGCAAGCCCTTGTCGTTCACGCCCTTGCCGGCATAGAAGTTCGAGAACAGGTGGAACTGTTCGATCGACACCGACCGGTCGGACCGGCGGATACCGACATCGACCTTCTTCAGGAAACCACCCAGCGGCTCCTCAAAGTCGTAATGGGTGTCCAGGCGATAGACCTGAAGGTCGGACGACGCCTCGTTATTGCCTTCGGAGGAGAAGGCGCCGATGGCGTAGCTATCCTGGTTGGCCATATAGTCCTTCAGCGTCTTCCCGGCGCCCAGGCCACCGGAAATCTGCTTGTCGAAGCCCGACCACACGGGATGATCGCCCGAGATGTTGTAGTGGAGCTGCGGATTCTGGCCATAACCCAGCGGGTTGGGGTCGATATAACGACCACCCAGGCTGCCGACGACATTGTTGGTGTAGCGCGAGGCCGGGAACTGGGCTGCCACCGACGCCGGATAGAAAGTGCCGCGTGTACGGTCATTGGCATCGCGGAACAGGGTGAAGCGGCCGGGCGCATATTGCCAGTTGGACAGATCGCCCTGGGCCTGGCCGTTCATCGACAGACGGTTGGCGTCGGACCGCATGGCGCGGGCTTCCACCTTCAGCGGGCCGTCATTGTCGTACTTCAGTTCCGCGTTGAAGTTCTTGGACTTCGACGTGTTGACGCGGTTGACGGAGAACGAGTTCACCCACCAGGCGTCGATATCATATTCCTTGACGGCGACCCAGTCGGTGCCGGCCACAGGGACCGAGGAGGTCGGCTTCGTCCAGACGCCGAAGGCGTCGCCCGACCAGCGGTTGGAAATGTTGATACCGGCCGAGCGGTTATACTCGTCCATCTTGGTGTAGAAACCTTCCGCCAGGAAGGTGAAGCCTTCACCCAGATCGGCCTCGAACCCGCCGGTGATGGTCAGGCGGTCACGCTCCACCTCGCGGTGGAAACTCTCGAAACCATGCGGGGAGACGAATTCCTTGGGTGCCGTGCCACCCCAGTCATTGTTGCCCGACAGGCTGGAATAGCCGGCGTAATTGTTGCCCAGGTTAGCCTGGCTGCCAGCCGCCGACAGGATCACGCCGACACGGTCGCCGCGCCACGCGGCCAGACCATTGGCGACATAGTCCTTTTCCTTGGTGTCCTTGCCCGTCTGCCCCTCAACGCCACCAGTGATGGTGAAGCCATAGGGCATGTCGGACGGACGGCGGGTGCGCAGATCGATGGTGCCGGACACGCCCGAAAGGGCATTCGTCGTTTCCGTCGTCTTGTAGACGACCACGGCGTTCATCAGCTGCGCCGGCACGTCGGTCAGATTGGGCTTGGCTTCGCCCAGATTGCCGGCCGACAGATATTGTTCGCCGTTCAGCAGGGTGATGACCTGGGCCAGACCACGGATGTTGACCGTGCTGCCTTCACCGGCGTCGCGGCGGATCTGGATACCCGGCACGCGCTGCAGGCTGTCGGCGATGGTCACGTCCGGCAGCTTGCCGATATCTTCGGACGAGATGGCGTCGACGATGGCGGACTGGTTGCGCTTCACATCGACTGAGCGCTGCTGCGATGCGCGCACACCAGTGACGATGATTTCGTCCAGAACCTGGTCATTGTTGGCGGCAGGTGCCGCCTGGGCCAAGGCAGTGGACGTCACCGCAAACGGCGACACCCCTGCCAGAAGGGCCACGGCGAGGCCGCGACCGAGCATTGAATGCATCCCTGTCAAGAGATCCTCCCTCTAAGCAAAGCTTTACGTGTGATTTTCTTGGCGCCGGAATGCGCGGGATTATTCGGAGACCGGCACCTTCAGGCCGATTTCCGCTTTGACGTCTTCAGCAGGACTGTTGAAAGCCGCCCTTTTGTTTCCCCACCCATTACCGGCGTGCTTGTTCACACGCTCCCATCCTTGTAAGCCTGAATTTACGAAAGCGCCCGTTGATGTCAAGCGCTATATGTCATCGTTGTCATACGGAATGACAGCGCAAACAATCTCTGTCTTGCCCGGAATTGCGCGACTTGATCGCGTGCAGCAGCAAAATGAATTCCGCAACTGCGTGACGCGCTTGCCCAAAGGTCAGGATTTCAAATGCTTGGCCTGACCAGCGCTGTCAGGTTCCCGTCCGGGAAGGCGGTATTGTTGCCAGGATGCCACGCCGACGGACTGATATTGTCAGACCAGACTGGACAGAATCGGACAACGTTGTCTGTTTGGGCTGACAAGCGCCCTTGAGGGTGATAGGATACGTTTCCAACCGCCCGCGAGCAATGTCGGGCGGAGCGTTGGGGAGGATGGACGGCGGCCCTTTTGCCAAGGACCGAACCCATACCCTGGCTGACCCTCGATCGTCGAAACGGGCCGGTGGCGACACCCCGGTCCGTGGTGCCACGCGTATGAAAGAGAACGGAATGCGTAAGAAGAAGATCCGGACCCTGGCCACCACCCTGATGCTGGCGACGGCCCTGTCGGCCGGTTCCGTCGCAACGGCCGCCCCGGCTGACACGCCGTCCCAAGCCGCCACCCCCACTGCCCGCCCCTGGATGGATGCCAAACTGTCCGCCGACGCCCGTGCTGACCTGACCCTCCAAGCCATGACGCTGGACGAAAAGAAGGTTCTGGTCTTCGGCTATTTCGGCTCCCCCTTCAAGGACCGTAATTTCTATCCGCCCAAGGAGGCGCGGATGGGATCGGCCGGCTATATCCCCGGCATCGCCCGCCTGGGCATCCCGGCACAGTGGCAGACGGACGCCAGCCTGGGCGTCGCCACGCAGCGGGATTCGGCCGAACCAATGCGGGAGCGCACGTCGCTTCCCGCCTCCATCGCCACGGCGGCGACCTGGAACCCGGAACTGGCCCGCCAGGGTGGCGCCATGATCGGGCAGGAGGCGCGGCTTTCCGGCTTCAATGTCATGCTGGCTGGCGGCGTCAACCTGATGCGCGAGCCGCGTAACGGCCGCAATTTCGAATATTCTGGCGAGGATCCGCTGCTGGCCGGCACCATCGTGGCCGCGCAGATCAACGGTATCCAGTCGGCCAACATCGTTTCCACCATCAAGCATTACGCCCTGAACGCGCAGGAAACCGGCCGATTCGTCCTGTCGGCCAATATTGACGAGGCGTCGGCCCGCATGTCGGACCTGTTGGCCTTTGAAATCGCCCTGGAACAGAGCCAGCCCGGCTCCGTCATGTGCGCCTATAACCGCTATAACAGCGTCTATGCCTGCGAGAGCGAGTTCCTGCTGAACAAGGTGCTGAAGGGCGACTGGGCCTATCCGGGCTTTGTCATGTCGGACTGGGGTGCCGTGCATTCCACGGCCAAGTCGGCCAATGCCGGTCTGGACCAGGAATCGGGCTATGTCTTCGACAAGGAGAAGTTCTTCGGGCCCGAACTGCTGGGCAAGGCGCTGGCCGACGGGTCCATCTCCCAGGCGCGCCTGGATGACATGGTCCGCCGCATTCTGCGCAGCCTGTTCGCCCATGGCGTCGTCGACAATCCGGTCAGCGTCGAAGATCAGAAGATCGACTATGCCGCCCACGCCAAGATCACCCGCGCCGACGCAGAAGAAGGCATCGTCCTGTTGAAGAACAAGGGCGACCTGCTGCCGCTGATGGCCGGTGCCAAGCGCATCGCAATCATCGGCGGCCATGCGGACAAGGGCGTGCTGGCCGGCGGCGGGTCGTCAACCGTGTTCGGCCGCGGCGGCAACCCGGTGCCGGGCCTGGGCCCCAAGGGCTTCCCCGGCCCCATCGTCTATCACGCCAACCCGCCGCTGGACGCCATCAAGGCCCGCGCCGGTCAGGCCAGCGTCCGCTTTGACGCCGGCACCGACCCGGCGGCCGCCGCCAAGCTGGCCGCCGACAGCGATATCGTTGTCGTGTTCGCCAACCAGTGGACGGGCGAGGCGCTGGATTTCCCGCTGACCCTGCCGGACGATCAGGATGCGCTGATCGCCGCCGTGGCCAAGGCCAATCCGCGCACGGTGGTCGTGCTGCAATCGGGTGGCCCCGTCTTCATGCCCTGGCTGGATCAGGTCGGGTCGGTGCTGGAAGCCTGGTATCCCGGCACTGCCGGTGGCGAAGCCATTGCCCGCGTGCTGTTCGGTGAAGTGGATGCCAGCGGCCGCCTGCCCGTCACCTTCCCGGCCAGCCTGGAACAGTTGCCGCGTCCCAAGCTGGATGGCGAGGGCTTGGCCGAGAACACGCCCTTCGACGTCGCCTATAAAGAAGGGGCCGCCGTCGGCTATAAATGGTTCGACAAGAAGGGCCTTAAGCCGCTGTTCCCGTTCGGGCATGGCCTGTCCTACACCAGCTTCGCCTATGCCGATCTGAAGGCGGAAGTGGCGACCGACGGCACACTGACCCTGTCGGGCAGCGTCACCAACAAGGGCAAGCGCGCCGGCAAGGCCGTGCCGCAGCTTTATGTCGGCCCGGCCGCCGGTGGCTGGGAAGCGCCCAAGCGTCTGGTCGGGTTCCAGAAGCTGGAACTGGCGCCGGGTGCCAGCAGCCGCTTCTCCAGCAATGTCGACGCCCGCCTGCTGGCCACGTTCGACGTGGAAAAGAACCAGTGGGTGGTCAAGCCCGGCACCTACAAGGTCTGGCTGGGCTCATCCGCCGCCGACTTGCCGGTGACGGCGGAGGTGACGCTGAAGGGCGCCAGCTTTACCGCTGCCAAGGCGAAGTGATGTGATTGGGGGGGGCGGCGACGCCCCCCTTTTTGCATCACCCGTAATGCCGGGCCAGATCGCCGAACAGCCGGGCATAGAAGGCGTCCGTGTCCTTGACCCGCACCAGCACCTCCACATTCCCGGCCCCGTCAGGCAGCATCAGGCCAGCGCCGACGCCTGTCCCTTCCTGGACAATGTGGGTCTGGGCCCGCACGCTGTCGAACAGATCGGGATAGAACAGGCCGGCCACGGCCGTGGGGTCATGCAGGAAGGCGCCATCGGTGTGGAACTTGGGCTTGTCCAGGTGATAGGGCGCGTTCAGCATCAGCGCCACCTCCCGCCCGAAACGCGGCAGGGCGTGCGCGGCCGCCATGCGGGCCGGGTTGCTGATCAACTGGTGGGTGACATCGGCCGGCGCCAGCAGAACCGGCACCCCGCCATTCAGCACCGACTGCGCCGCCGCCGCATCCATCCAGAAATTGAATTCCGCAAAGGGCGTGACATTGCCCCGACGCACGAAATTGGGCGGCAGGGGGGCGAACGACCCACCCATGGCCACGATCCGGTCGATACGGGCAAAGGCGTCGGGCGCCCGGCGGCGCAGAAGGGCCAGATTGGTCAGCGGCCCCGTCGCCAGCACGGTGACGCTGCGCACCGGCATGCCGCGCAGCGTGTCGGCCATCCAGCCCACGGCGTCGTGAGAGGCGGCCTTGCGCCCGCTGCCCGGCAGCACCAGTTCGCCCAGGCCGGATTCGGCAAAGGCGCCATCGCCTTCCGGCGGGGTGTCACGGCCCAGCGGAGCCACCGCACCGGCATGCACAGGCGCGTCCGGCGCCTTGATGTAGGCCAGGAAATCCAGGGCGTTGCGCGTGGTGCGATCGACCGTGACGTTGCCATTGACGGTGCTGACCCCCAGCACGCGCGCCCGGTTGCCCAGTGCTGCCACCCACATCCAGGCCAGAAGATCATCGGTGCCCGGATCGCCGTCCAGGATCAGGTTGATGGGGGTGGTCATGGTCCGTCACATCGCAGGGTTGCCGATGGCCGTACTCTACGGACCTGCAAGACGGATTGAAAGATATCACGCTGCCAGACGGTTGCGACCGGCCTGCTTGGCCTCCAGCAATTTCAGGTCGGCCGCCCGCACCAGATCGGTGGGCGACAGCATGGACGGCTGGAACACGGCCACACCCGCCGACAGTGTGACGATCCCATATGGGCTGCGCTGGTGCGGCAGCGCCAGGCCGACGACGCTGTCCAGCAGTTCCTGCACCCGCACACGCAGGCCGGCCGGGTCGATATCGGTCAGGATGATGGCCGCCTGCGCCCCGCCATGGCGGTAGACGCGATCGCCCTGCCCGACATGCCGGCTGATGACGCGGAACAGGGTGCGCAGAACCTGATCGCCAGCGGCCATACCATAGGCGTCGTTATAGGCCTGGAAGTGGTCGATATCGGCCAGAACCAGGGCGAAGGACGACCGCCCCTGGCGAAGCCCCAGATCGAAGATGGAATGCAGGTCGGCCTCGAACGCGCGCCGGTTATGGATGCCGGTCAGGGCGTCATGCAGGCTCCATTCCTCCAGTTGGCGGTTGGCATCGGCCAGCGCCCGCGTGCGGGTCTGTACCAGCCCTTCCAGACGCGCATTGGCGTCACGGACATGGGCTGCCATGGTCTTGAAGGACCGGGCCAGAAGGCCGATCTCGTCCGGCGCCCCGACCGGCAGAGGCTGGCGTCCATCCGCAACGACCGCATATTCACCGGCCGCCACCCGTTCGGCAGCGGCCTTCAGTTGCAGGATCGGCACGGCCACCTGCCGGCGCAGCAGCACGAAGACCAGACCCAGCATGGACAGGAAATAGGCTGTACCGATCAACATGATGGCGCTGGCCGCCTGATGCGCGGTGGCCGCCACCAGGGCTTTCGGATACCAGGCGATGAACCACCAGTCCGGCCCCAGCAACCGGGTGACGGCCAGGTAGGCATCGTCTTCGGCATCATCGACGATCCAGACATTGCTGTCGCCACTCGGATCCGGTTGCCGCCCGGCCAGACTGTCGCGGATCAGGGCATGGATACGCAACAGGCCGGGATCGCCCAGCTTCACCAGATTGATGGTGGCCAGTTCCTTGCGCAGCCGGTCCATCCATTGCGGGTGCGCCACCAGATGCCCATCCGCCGCCAGCACAAAATTGAAGGAGCCGGGCAGATGGTCGGTGATCAGCCGTTCCATCAGGTCGTTGACCAGCACATCATGACCCGCGCTGATCAGATGCCGGCCCTGATAATCGATGGGTAGCTGGTAGGTGACCATCCAGGCCTTGGCCGTATGGTCATGGTAAAGCGGCGTCCATACCGGTTTACGCAGCGGATTGTCGGCCTGCATCGTCGATTTCACGACGGAGAAGGCGGTCATGTCCAGCCCCGCCTCCACCTCCAGCCCCCAGGCGAACCCCGGCCAGAACATGACCATGGCGTTTTCGGGCATGGCGATGGTGGTGTTGATGAAGCGGTTGTGCCAGGCCGGGCCATATTCCGCCAGAAGCTTGTAACTGAGCATCAGGCGACGCTTCAGCTCCGGCGGGAAATCCGTGACCTTGTTGCCGACAAAGCCGGTCATGCCAAAGCGCAGGATGCCGTCGCTATCGACCTTGCCCTGGAAATAGTCCGGCTTCAGCCGGGTCGCCCCATCGGCGCCGCGCTGGAAATATCGGTCGAAATCGACATCGGCCAGGATGGCGGGATCGGCATACAGCGCCAGGAAACGCTGGCGGAAGGCCTCCATGTTGGAAGCCGCCAGCTTGAAGATGGCGCTTTCCGTCCGGCCACGCTCCAGAAGGTGGGCCTTCAGATTATCCAGCGCCTCACGCTCTGACCGGTCATAGATGGTGGAATAGCCGATGGCGGTCAGGCCCAGCACGATCAGCATGGACCACAGCGCCATCCGGATAACCAGACGCCGCATCAGCGACCCGGATGCTGCCGTCCCGGCAGCCGTCCCCGGCTCGTCCTTCACTATCTGATCCACCGAGCCACCCGTTCGGGTTATCCCCACCACCAAAGTAGCCTATCGCTCGCCACCGTGGTCGGTCAACGGGTTAACATTACCGCGACGATTGGCGGCAAGCGGTTCTTGTCATGCCCCACAGGTGAAGACGGGCGCGTCAATGCGTCGGGGCCGGTGCGGCCGGCGCGCGTGCATCCTTCACCATGCCTTTCTCACGATAGAACCGCTCCGCACCCGGATGCAGGGGGGCCGCCAGCCCCGACAGGGCCGTGGCCAACTGGATAGAATGGCCGCGCGGATGGCCGTTATCCAGCATGGACCGCGTCTGCTCGTTCCACAGCGCGGCCGTGATCGCATAGACCAGTTCCGGCTTAAGATCGCCCCGGACCACCCATTGCGCCCCCACCCCCAGGCTTCGGACCGCCGGCACCCCTTCATAGGTGTCCGCCTCGATCCGGGTTTCGGTGAAATGCGGCAGGCGCTTCATCAGCTGGGTTGCGCGACCGTCATCAAAGGGGACCAGGGCAATGGGCATGCGCCGTGCCAGATCGGCAACCGACGGCAACGGAAAGCCGCCCACGATCAGGAAGGCGTCCAGTTCCCCCGCCTCCAGCCGGTCGCCACCCGCGGCGGGGCTGAGATAGAAGGGCTTCACGGTTTTTTCCGACAGGCCATAGGTGGCCAGCAGCGCGCGGGCCGTCACCAACGTGCCCGACCCCTGTTCGCCCAGCGCCACCCGCTTGCCCCGCAGGTCCGCCGGACTCTTGATGCCGCTGCTGGCCCGGACGACCAGATGGATCGTCTCCGTATAAAGATTGGCGATGGAGCGCAGGTCGGGATAGGCAGTCTTTTCAAACGGATCGGCCCCGGTCAGGGCCGCGTGCGCCGTATCAGCCTGCACCAGCGCCGATTCCAGCCGGCGCGACCGCATCAGGCTGACATTTTCCACGGCACCCGACGTGGCCTGGGCCACGACGATCAGACCGGGCACCCCGCAGGACCCGCCGCGGTCGCAGGGGCGTGAGCCCGGCGGATTGCTGACAGCATTGGCCAGCAGTCCGCCGATCAGAAAATAGGTCCCGCCCGTGGTACCCGTGCCGATCTGCAGGAACCGCACCTGTTCCCCCACCGGCGCGGCGACGCCCACCCTGCCCAGCGCCCCGGATGCCAGCAGCCCCAGGCCAGCACCCAGCACCAGACGCCGTCGTGGATCGGGACCATCCCGGTCGGTCGCGGGCGTGTCGGGGGCGGAGGAAGGGTGGGGTTGGAACGGCATGGCGCGGCAGCGTCCGTTCGCTTCATTGTTCGGGGGACAATCTTGATGGTGCGCCGGGTTAGGCCCCGGTGCAACCGGAACGGAGACGAAATGGTATAGGCCCCGCCGAAAGTCGGGGGCTGTGGCCGATATCCAACGGTTTTGTCACAGACCCGTCACATCAGGTTCAGCAGCAGGCCCAGACCAGCCAGTGCCACGATGCCGCCGGCCACCCGCGACGCCTTTCCCGCCCCCAGCGGATAGAGCGTGGCCGACAGGCCGACGCCGGCCGTCAGCAGCAGGACGCAGCCCGCCAGCATGCCGGGCCAGAACAGGGGGACACCCGTCACCGGCCCGCCCCATTGCCCCAGATTGATGCCGTGCAGCGCCCCGGCGACGGCCGCCAGCAGCAGCCCCACCAGCGACGGCAGGGTGATGGTGGCGGCCAGCAGCACGCCCGTCACCACCAGCGACGCCTCAAGCGCCAGCGCGGTATAGGGCAGGTGCAGACCCATGCGGGTCATCACCCCCAGCAGCAGCCCGGCCCCCAGCGCCAGCGCCGCCCCCGGCCCCGGCGTGCCGCGGCCCTGCATGTCCAGCCACAATCCAAGGCCCAGCAGGCCCAACAGATGCACATAGGTCAGCAGCGGCCCGGCCATGCCATGGGAGAAACCCTGCGGCACGGCGGCCAGGGCCGGCATCGCCACACCCAGCGATACAGTCAGGGCGCCCAGGATCAGGGCAGGAAGACGATAGCGCATCGCAATGGATCCGGCCGCCGGTGGAATGCCCCTTGATGGCCGCCCCGCCCCCCGCCCGTCAAGGATCAGAGACGGACGCGGCGGGCATTCTGTTGATGCAGGCGGGTACGTTCCTGCATGACCCGCACCCCGGCCGTGCGCGCCATGGGGCTGGGCTGGTATTGCAGGGCCAGCAGGATGCGTGACACAGCACCATCCGCCCCGGCATAGGGCAAGCCCAGCCGGCCGGCGCGCACGATATGGCCGCTGTCGGGGCCGATCACGAAATCCTCATAGACCGGGCCGCCGCCCTCGATCACGGCGTCGAAGAAGCGGCGCGCGCCATCGTAAAGGGCGGCCGGATAGACGTCGTCCAGGAAGCGGCCCGTGATATCCCGCCCCACCGCGATCATGGCGGCCGATCCCATGAACAGGCCGAACAGCCGCCCCTGCCCGTCCGGTCCTTCCAGCAGGGCCAGATGCGGCAACAGCGTCCGGTCGATCGCGGCCATGTCCAGCCGGTCGGCCTGTGGCATCCGGACCGTGGCATCGGCACGCCAATGCGCCAGCGCCGCCCGAAGCGGCGCACCCGGCAGGTCGGCGGCGTCGATGGTGTCGATCAGCGTCAGCATTCGGTTCAACTGGAAATCAATTGGCGACGGCATCATCCGTTCCGTGCCGTCAGTAACCCGCTTGCGTTACAGCCATATGACGGCCCCATGGCGTTATCATGCGAACGGGTCGGCCTTGCGCGGGACGCTTTGCCCCTACCCCCTTGCGTCCACACGCGCTATGTAGGGGCCAGACCTGCACGGGTGGATGAACCGGAGATCATCGAGATGAAGCTGTATGGCGCGCCGCTGAGCCCTTATGTCGCCCGCGTGCTGCTGGCCATCCGTTTCAAGGGCCTGGACATTCCTGTCGTTCCAGCCCCCGGCGGCGGGCTGAAATCGCCCGAATATCTGGCCATCAATCCCTATGGCAAGATGCCGGCCCTGGATGCCGACGGCACCGCCATCATCGAATCCGAGGTCATCTGCGAGTTCCTGGACGAACGTTTCCCGCAGAAGAAGATCCTGCCCGGCGACGATCTGGCCCGTGCGCGGGCGCGCATCATCAGCCGTTCCATCGACCTTTATGTGCTGCCAGCCCTGCTGGGCCTGCTGGGCCAGATGAACCCGGCCACCCGCGACCTGAAGCTGGTGGCCGAAAAGCTGGCCGAACTGAAGCGCGGCCGCGACGGGCTGGAGACCTTCATCGACGCGCCCTGGTGCATGGGCGATGTGTTTACCCTGGCCGACTGCGCCCTGGTGCCCGCCTGCTTCTTCATGGAGAAGTTCCTGCCGGCCTTCGGCGGGCTGGATGTCTTCGCCGACCATCCCCGCATGGGGGCCGTCTGGCGCCACGCTCAGAACGATCCGCTGGTCGCCAATCTGGTCCGGGAAATGACCGACGCCCTGGGCGATTTCATGCGCCGCCGGGCCGCCAACGCCTGACCTTTCCCTATCGATCCGATAGAACCGGCACCGCCCTGCGACCGTCAATCGGCACCACCCCACCGTTGACCGGTGGCGTGGTTGGGCGCATTTTGCCGCCCTTGTTCCCGCCTGCGCGGGGACCAGCAATCCAGAGAACAAAGACGGGAAACAAACAGATGGTGAAGCCGGTGAAGCTGGCGGTATCAACCGCCGCGACGATCGCCCTGATGGTGGGCGCGGCCCAGGCCGACGAAGGCATGTGGACCATGGACAATGTGCCGACAGCAGCCATTGCCAAGGCCACCGGCTTCACGCCGGATGCCAAGTGGCTGAAGAAGGCCCAGCTTTCCTATGTGCGTCTGGCCGGCGGCTGTTCGGGCAGCTTCGTGTCGGGCGAAGGGCTGGTGATGACCAACCATCACTGCGTCGCCGACTGTCTGGCCGAACTGTCGTCCGCCCAGAAGGACTATCAGGCCGACGGCTTCCTGGCCGCCACGCGGCCTGAGGAAAAGCAGTGCGCCGGCATCGAGATCAACCAGCTGGTGGAAATCACCGACGTCACCAAGCAGGTGGAAGCCGCCACGGCCGGCAAGTCGGGCCAGGATTTCGCCAATGCCCGCCGCACGGCCCTGTCGGAGATCGAGAAGAACTGCGCTGGCGGTGACGCGGCCCTGCGCTGCGATGCCGTGACCCTGTATCAGGGCGGCCGCTACAGCCTTTACAAGTACAAGCGCTATCAGGATGTGCGCCTGGCCTTCTCGCCGGAGGAAAATGCGGCGGCCTTTGGCGGCGATCCGGACAATTTCAACTTCCCGCGCTATGCCCTGGATATGTCGCTGCTGCGCGTCTATGAGAATGGCAAGCCGCTGAAGAGCCCGGACCATTTCAACTGGTCCAAGGACGGCAGCAAGGAAGGCGATGCCAGCTTCGTCATCGGCAATCCCGGCTCCACCAGCCGCCTGCGCACCATGGCGGAACTGGAATTCATCCGTGACAATGTCGCCCCGTCCTTCCTGTTCTTCGCCCAGGAAAAGCGCGGCCGCCTGATCGAATTCGGTCGGGAGAATGCCGACCGCCGCCGCGACGCGCTGGACGACCTGAACAGCATCGAAAATTCCATCAAAGTCTGGAAGGGCCGGCAGCTGGCCCTGGCCGATAAGGAATTTGTCGGTGCCAAGGCCCGGGCGGAGCAGGAGCTGCGTGCGAAAATCGCCGCCGATCCCAAGCTGTCGGCCGATGTCGGCGACGCCTATGCCCAGATCGAAAAGGCCCAGGCCCGCTATGCCCAGCTCTATCCGCGCTTCATCCATCTGGAACGGATGCGCGGCTTTGACAGCGAGCTGGCCAGTTTCGCCCGCATGCTGCTGCGCGCCGGTGACGAACGCCTGCTGCCCAACCCGCAGCGCCTGCGCGAATATGGCGAAAGCCGCCTGCCGGGCCTGAAGCAGCGTCTGTCCAACCCGGCCCCGGTCCATACCGACCTGGACATTGCCATGCTGTCCTTCTCGCTGACCAAGCTGCGCGAGCAGTTCGGGCCGGACGACGCGCTGGTCAAGGCCGTGCTGGGCAAACAGTCGCCCGATCAGGTGGCAGAGGCCGCCGTGAAGGGCAGCAAGCTGGGCGACCCGGCCGAACGCCTGCGCCTGTTCGAGGGGGGCAAGGCCGCCATCGATGCGTCGGACGACCCGATGATCAAGCTGATGAAGGTCGTGGACCAGGCCGCCCGCCAGGCCCGCAAGGCCGTGGAAGAGGAAGTGGATGCCCCGGTGGAGCAGGCACAGGCCCGCATCGCCAAGGCCCGCTTCGCCATCTATGGCGACAGCGTCTATCCCGACGCCACCCTGTCGCTGCGCCTGTCCTATGGCAAGGTCCAGGGCTGGACGGAGCTGGATGGGCATGAGGTGAAGCCCTACACCACCTTCGGCGGCCTGTATGAGCGCAACACGGGCGCGGCCCCCTTCGCCATCGCCCCCACCTGGGAGAAGGCCAAGGACAAGGTGGACCTGTCCACGCCCTATAATGCCGTCACCACCAACGACATTATCGGCGGCAATTCCGGCTCGGCCGCCATCAATGCCAAGGGTGAGGTGATCGGCCTGGTCTTCGACGGCAATATCCACAGCCTGTCGGGCGATTACGGGTACGAGCCCAAGCGCAACCGCACCGTCATGGTCGATGTGCGCGGCATGGCCGAAGCCCTGCGCAAGGTCTATGGTGCCCAGCATATCGTGAAGGAACTGGGCCTGAAGTAAGCGCTTCGGGTTTCAGGGATGGAACGCGAAAGGCCGTCGGGGAGACCCGGCGGCCTTTTTCACGTTCCGTCCGCAGGATCGCCCCAGGGTTGGCGACAGCCTATGCGACTATCGTAGAAATGCAACTATCGTCGAATTGAACGGACGGTTCGCAAACGTTGAATTGGCGGGGAACATGCCCCGCCGAAGCAGGGGTAGCCCGAGAGGAAACCCCATGCACGCCACCCGGATTGCGGCCCGCGCCGTCATTGCCGCCCTGACCCTGCCCTGCCTGACGCTGCCGGTGCTGGCCGATGAAGCCCCCGCCATCATTGTCGTCGCCCGCACGCCGTTGGGCAAGGGCACGGTCCCGCCGGCGGCCCCCGTGATAACGGCCGATGCCGACGCCATCCGCCGGGCCCAGGCCCTGGACCTGACGGATTTCCTGAACCAGCGGCTGGCCGGGATCAGCATCAATGAAACCCAGGGCAATCCCTTTCAGCCGGACGTGAATTTCCGCGGCTTCACCGCATCCCCCCTGCTGGGCACGCCGCAGGGAATGTCGGTCTGGCTGGACGGGGTGCGCCTGAACCAGCCGTTTGGCGATGTGGTCAGTTGGGACCTGATCCCACAGCGGGCCCTGCGGCAGGTGACCCTGCTGCCCGGATCGGCGCCCTTGTTCGGACAGAACAGCCTGGGCGGCGCCCTGGTCCTGACCGGCAAGGATGGACGCAGCGATCCGGGCACCGAACTGGCCATCGACGGCGGTTCCTTCGGCCGCCTCTCGGGCAGCCTGGACCATGGCGGCAGCGCCGGGGCGCTGGACTGGTATCTGACCGGCACGCTGGCCCATGATGATGGCTGGCGGCAGGACAGCCCCAGCGATCTGCGTCAGGCCTATGGCCGCTTCGGCTGGACCGGTGACGCCAGCCGCCTGCACCTGACGCTGTCCCAGGCCAGCACCGACCTGACCGGCAACGGTTTGCAGGAACAGCGCTTTCTGGAGCGCGACCGGACCAGCGTCTATACCAAGCCCGATAAGACCAGCAACCGCGCCACCCTGGCCAACCTGTCCGGCGACCATGAACTGTCGGGCGGGGCGACCCTGTCGGGCAATGCCTTCTACCGTCACCTGCACAGCTGGACCTTCAATGGCGACCTGAACGAGGACAGCCTGGACCAGTCGGTCTATCAGCCCGGCGCGGCGGAGCGTGCGGCGCTGGCCGCGGCCGGGTACAGCGGCTTTCCCACCTCCGGCGCCACTGCCGCCAACACGCCCTTCCCCTCCTGGCGCTGCATCGCCCAAGCCCTGCTGCAGGATGAACCGGCGGAAAAGTGCAACGGCCTGCTGACCCGCACCGATCTGGTGCAGGAAGACCATGGCGGCACCTTGCAGGCCAGCATTCCCGGCCATCTTGCCAGCTTGCGCCACGAAGCCGTCATCGGGGCCGCCTATACCGGCAACCACGCGCATTTCCGCCAGTCCGGGCAGTTGGGTTACCTGAACCCCGACCGGTCGATCACGCCCGTGCCGGCCTATGGCGACGGGGTGAATGGCGGCGATGTGGATGGCGAACCCTATGACACGCGCGTCGACCTGAAGGGGCGGGCACAGGTCTGGAGCCTGTATGCTGTCGATACTCTGGATATGGGATCCGCGCTCCACCTGTCGCTGTCGGCCCGTTATGATCATATCCGGGTGCATAACCGTGACCAGATCAACGATGACGGGGCCGACAGCCTGTCGGGCGATCATCGGTTCTCCCGCCTGAACCCCGGTGCCGGTCTGACCTGGGACGCCGCCCCGGCGCTGACCTTCTGGGCCGGGTATAATGAGGGCAGCCGTGCCCCGTCGGCGATCGAACTGGGCTGCGCCAATCCGGACAATCCGTGCAAGCTGCCCAATGCCATGGCCGGCGACCCGCCCTTGAAGCAGGTGGTGGCGCGTACGGCCGAGGTCGGGATACGCGGCGGCGGCACAGGTCCCGTCACCTGGTCGGCGGGCCTGTACCGCACCGACCTGGATGACGACATCCTGTTCGTGGCCAGCAGCCAGACGGGATACGGCTATTTCCGCAATGTCGACGGCACCCGCCGCCAGGGCGCGCAGCTGGATGCCACTGTCCGGCTGGATCGCATCGTCCTGGGCCTGGACTACACCTATACCCAAGCCACCTTCCGCAGCGCCGAAAGCCTGGGCGGCGAAGCCAACAGCAGCAACAACGCCGACGCCCCCGGCCTGGAGGGCATGATCGATGTGAAGAAGGGCGACCGCCTGCCCCTGATCCCCCGTCATGTGCTGAAGCTCTACACCGAAGCGTCGCCCCTGGACGGCCTGTCACTGGGCGCGGAACTGCGCGCTGTCGGCAGCAGCCCGGCCCGCGGTAACGAGAATGGCCAACATCAGCCTGATGGACGCTATTACCTGGGCAAGGGCACGGCTCCCGGCTATGCCCTGGTGGCGCTGACCGCGCGCTATGACCTGACCCCGTCGCTGCAACTGTCCGGCCGCATCGACAACCTGTTCGATCGCGATTATGTGACGGCCGCGCAACTGGGCGCCACCGGCTTCGACGCGGCTGGCCGTTTCATCGCCCGCCCCTTTCCTGCCATCGCCGGCGAATACCCGCTGGCACACGCCACATTCTACGCCCCCGGCGCGCCGCGCAGCGTACGGTTGGGGCTCAGGTACCGGTTTGGGTAAGCGTGACCCCATATCCGGCGTCCATCATTCCCGGCACCCCATGCGCTGGCATCGGCGCAGCCGGCCGTGGCCCACACTTGCGACAACGCCACGGGATGTCAGCGCCGTGATGGACCGAAACATTACCGACATCAATCTATAGTTCCGTGCCTGACCAATAGATAGGTTGTTAGCTATTGACGTGAACACCTGGAAAACTGCATTATCCATCATCATTTTTGGGATTAGATGATGGCCAGCATTGACATTCTTTACATTAACTTGGATCGCGCCACAGAGCGTCGTGAGGCTCTGGAGAAGAATTTCCAGGCCGCCAACTTCTCTCCCGCATGGCGGCTGCACCGGTTTCCCGCCATCAATGCCACGACAGAACTCGTCCAATCGACACCCGGGCCTGCACTGCCCGCCTTGAAGGCCAATTGGTTAAGTCATCTCACCTGCATGAAACTGGCTCTGGCGCAGAATTGGGACTCACATGTCCTGATTGCGGAAGATGATGCAGAGTTCTCGCCCTTGGCCGAACATATGGTCAATCAGGCGCTGAACTCTCTTGAATCCGTGGAATGGGATGTCGTATTTCTGGATATTCTTATCCCGCGCGCCTTCGACATGCCGTTCCTTTTTTCACTGCGGCAAAAATGCGCAAAGGACAATAGCGCCGTTCTTCTGAACCTTGGGACGTCGCGTGAACGGTTCATTTTTGCGGGAGCCGGCGCCTATATTATCAACAAGGCATCGCTGCCGAAAATGATCAGCCTGTTTACTGTTGATCAAATTCCCGGCGCGTTCGACATGATCCTGCGCAACCGAATCTATTCCGGCCAGATCAATGCGCATGTGATTTTTCCATTCCCCGCGACGGTCAGTGCGCACGCGGACGACCCGCAGGTCGGTCATCCGGACAACTGGGTCTATGATTGCAGCCTGATGCACGAGTTCCGCCGCCTGATCTGGGCCGGAACCGAGCTTAACATGGGCGCCCCCACAGTAGCGCCCGGCGGCACCACTCCCGAAATCGATCGGTTCACGTCGGTCCTCGGCCGTTTGATGGCTCGACAGTATGGGCTGTCATAGCTAAACTTATCTTTAAACTTGGACCCAATTTCCGTGGCGATCCTGTCGATTGTCTGGCGGAATCTGGGTATCAGGCTAAGCAGGGGTAAAACCGGTCGTGACCGGCAGCGTGGCTTTGAGCGGGCGCCGGGCAATCCAATCAGGCCGGGCGGGTATGGCAAGGGCGATCCCTTGTCGATAAGGACTACATTCGCCCCCTTTCGGGATGGCGACCCTGATAGAGTGTCAACCGACGCGGACGGGGCAACCAACCGTCTTGGGCAGCGAGATAGGAGAAGTTAACGTGCGTTCGGATATTTCGACTGTGAATGAAGACCAGCTCGCCGACGCCGCGATCGCTCGGATGCGCTCCCCCAACGAGATGCACATCATCTGCGTCGACGTGACGAACAAGTGCGACCTTCACTGTTCGAACTGCACGCGTCTGCTGAAAAATCAAACCAGCTTCTGGGATATGACCCCGGAAAATTTCCGGCTGGCGCTGCGCAGCCTGCGCGGATTCAATGGCGTCATCGCCATGATCGGCGGCAACCCCTGCGTCCATAAGCAATTCCCGGAGCTGTGCCGGATTTTTGAAGAAGAAATCCCGGTCAAGGGGCAGCGTGGTCTGTGGTCGAACAACCTGTTCGACTATGAGCAGCTGGTCGCGGACACGTTCGGCTTCTTCAACCTCAATCCGCATAACGACCAGCGTGGCCGCAAGTCGCTGGAACGTCTGAAGAAGTTGATCCCGCAGGTCAATTTCTTCAATGGTCATTCCCATCACTCGCCGCTGTTGACCGCGATGCAGGATCTTTATCCCGAGCGGGAGGAGATGTGGGACCGGATCTCGACCTGCGACATCAACCGCCAATGGTCGGCCACGGTTTTGCAGAACAACGGCGAATTGCGCGCCTATTTCTGTGAAGTGGCCGGGTCGTTCGATCTGGCGCGTGGTGAAGACCACGGCTATCCCGTGGTGGAGGGGTGGTGGAACAAGCCGCTGCAGGACTTCACCTCCCAGGTCAAGAAGTTCTGCCCCGGCTGCGGTGTGCCGGCCCGGCTCAAGGGCCATCTTGATACGGACGAAATCGACACCTATTCCCGCTCCAACGCCAAGCTGGCCGAGCAGTCCCTGCGCAAGCGCCGCAAGACGATCGAGATCAACTCGCTTCAGGAAGCGGAGAAGCTCAATAACGATTTCACCAACTACAACAATTATCACCAGCTTCGTACCCACACGTTCGAACAGCGCGACGGACTGATCGGTGCGCTTTACAGCAAGGCGAACAAGTTGATCGTCCGGCCCGGCGCCGTGTCGGCAACCAATGTCGGCGATGTCGCCCCCCCGGAGATGCCGGAATATGTGGTGAACCTGTTGCAGCAGGATGATTCGGTGCTGCTGCTGGGTCCTGGTTATTCGACCACCATCGTGGACATCGCCCGCCGCACCCGTTTTGCATGGGCGCTGGATCCGGACCCGGCGGCGGTCGAAGCCCTGTCCCTGACCTGTCAGGTGAATGGTTGCACCAACACGAAGGTGGAGCGGCTTGCCGCCTATGATCACAACGCCGTCGCCAAGTTCGTGCGCGGCCAGGGTCAGTGGACGGGTCTGGTTGATCTGGCAGAAGCCGAAGGCGTCACGACGGAAGGCGCCGATATCGTTTATGCGAACTGCGTCCGCGTTGACGATTATTTCGACGAGACCAGCCAGGTGGTGGTGTCGACCATCCGCGGTCGCGGGGAACTGGCGGCACTGACCGGGGCGAAGCGAACCTTGAAGCAGGCGCGCCTGCTGTTCCTGGATTTCGATGCAGACGGGTTCGCCGCCCATCCGGAAAAGCTGGAAAAGGTGGCGGAGCTTCTGAGCGACAGCTTCGAAATCGCCTATGCCCCCTTCGCCATGATCCAGGCGCCCAAGGAGTCCTTCCTGGCGCTGTTCCACAAGCTGGCGCAGGATAAAACCCCGGGCTGCATCATCTTCTGCAAGACCCCCTTGGTCTGAGCCTTGTCAGGAGCTGACAGCGTCGCCCCGATCCGGTGGGCGACGCTGTCAGCTGGCGCCTTGCGTTGAAGGCACCTGGTCGCGAAGCCCGGGGTTTATCAGGACATGGTCGGGCTCGCATTCCGGCAGCACATCGACCGGCCGCAGGCCGGCCTGATATTCATCCCGATAAGCCAGGGTCAGGTCGCGCATGCGGGTTCGCGTATCTGACTGGTAGTTCGTGGCCGGATCCGTGGTCAGCGATCTGGCATGGGTGCGACGCAGATAGAGAAACTGCTCCAGCACGACGGTACGGAACCCGGCCGCCTGGGCACGGATGACGAATTCGCTGTCCGCTGTGCAGCGCCAGGGCCGGAAGCCCCCCAGCCTTTGCCAGATGGCGCGTCTGGCGACGAACTGTCCATCCGTCCCCATGCGCCTTTCGCCGTTCTCCGGTCGGTAATCCGGCAGGGCCGGCACCACTGAGGTGGGACGAAGATGCTCGTCGGTGTAAATGCTCCACGACATGCTGAGGTCGGCACCGTTTTCCAGGGCCTCAATATGGGCCGCCAGATAGCCATCGCACATCACGTCATCTGCATCGAAGCGGGCGATCAGATCACCGTCGGCATAGCGCATCAACGTATTGAACGTCACATAGGTCCCGCGGTTGCGCCGCAGATGAACGACCAACAGTCCCGGGTAAGGCGCCGCCTTGATGTAATCTAATGTGTCGGCGCAGCCGTCGATGCCAAGCAGCACCTGCAGGCGCCAGCCGGCCGGCAGCTTCTGGCCGAACACGGCATCCAGGCTGTCGCCTAGCCACCGACGGGCATCGAACGCCGCGATCAGAACCGAAAGGGTCTTCATCCGCTCACCCCGCGGGTCAGATCGTGCAAACCGCGCCGCAGCAAGCCCAGCCACGCGCCCTGGGGTGGTGCCAAGCCACAAAACGGGGTCAGGTTGAGATCGATGATCGTATGGTTCACCCCGTCATGGACGACATCCAGGCAGAAATAGTCGAATGCATGGCAGGCGGTGAAACCGGCCAGTTGCCGGCGCAGATCGTCCGGCATGTCACCGCCCCCCGCCCACAGGTCGCGGCGATCGACATGGAACCAGCGATCATCGGGATGTTCATCTTCCTTTTTGATCAGGTCGTCGCTGTGGGCCAGGATACAGATCAGTACGTCGCCACAGCCATAGACGCGGTACAGCGTTTCATCGTGGGCAATGTAGTTCTCGATCACCAGATCGACATTATCCCACCAGGCGGGGTCAACCTCATCCCGTCGCAGCAGCCGGTAATCGTTCCAGGCCTGGATCGGGCAGTCTGCGGGAACCGAGAAGATCGGCTGCAGGTCCGCCGGCAGCGCCCGTTCTGCCTTGCCCCCGAAATTCAGGTTGGTCTTCACGAACAGCAGCTGGTCACCAGGACCCTGGCGGGCCGCCCGCGCACAGCGCACGCCCGCCTGTTCCAGCATCCGGTGCAGCGTCCGTTTGCGCATGTCGGCCAGGCCGGCATTCAGCAGTTTGATCCCGCGCTGGGCGATCTGAATCTCCAGTTCCGCCCGTCGACGGGGAAACAAGGCCGAATGCGACAGGCAATTGTGAAACAGCACCGCGTTGATGCCCGGTCCGCAGGCCCGGTCCAGCACCGAACCGTCATCGTCCCAGTCGGCTTCCTGGTGGGCCTCCACCAGGTGGCTGATCAGGTAGCCCCGCCAGGCGTTCGTCTCATAGGCGAGGATGTTCGCCAGCTTTTCCATGGATGCCTGCCTGACAATTCAGCGCCGCCGGTCGACGACGGTGGCGGTTTTGCTGGTGGTGGGATCGATATGCAGGTCGGCCAGCTTGACGGCCCGCACATGCACAGACTGGCTGTCCTTGTCCTCCCGCATGTGCCGCCGCAGCCGATCATCGATGGCCGCCAAAGTGGCCGGATCATCGCAGACGACGTGCAGGCCCAGACGGTCACAGCCATCACTGCCGAAATCCAGCACCACCTGCCAATGCGGACAGGGCGCCGCCACCGCCGCGAAGCCGCTATCATCATAGGTGATTTCGTAGAAGCGGAAGGTCAGCGGGCGGCGGCCGCGCACTTCCAGCATCGTTTCACCATCGCGCTCAACCAGTCGGCCGATATCGCCCTGGCTGTAGCGAAACAGCGGAAACCGCCGGCGCCAGCTGTTGGTGACCACGATCTCGCCAAAGCCATCGGCGTCCGGGGCTTCGATCTCCACCAGAAGCTGGGGCAGGATGCTGAACAATCCCGGTTCCTTGCTGGCGTCGCAGACGGCCCAGATGCCGGTTTCAGCACCGCCATAAAGGGACCAGACCTGCTCCACGCCGAAACTGTCGCAGAGATGGGCCCGCACACTGTCCCGCAGCAATTCGCCCGCATAGAGCAATTGCGGGATGCGTGGCGGGACCTCTCCATTCTCCCGGCACCAGTTGGCCAGCAGGGTCAGCACCGATGGCGTGCCCGCCAGGTGGGTCGGCTGGAACAGGGCTGCCGCCGCGTGCATGTCCCGATAGGGTGCCTGCGCGCTCATCGGCAGCGTGGTGGAATGGCATCGCTCCAGCAGGTCGTCGATGATCGATGCCGTGCGATAAAGCCCGGTATAGGCGAAAAGGTTGAGAACCACCGATCGTGGGCCAAAAACACCGCGCGCCACCAGGCATGCGGCCAGCGCCTGCCGTTGGGCATGGTTTTCCGCAATATCGACGGGGAAGATCAGGGGGGCTGCCGTCCTGCCGCCAGACCGGACCAGATAGACGCCACTCTTTTCCCCGGTGGGGGAGAAACCATGCAGGACCGACAACAGGTCACTTTTCTGACAGGATGGCGCCGTCCGCCAATCCTCATGCCCCTGATAGAAGGTCCGCCAGAACGGGTGGTGGCGCGCAAGGTCAAACGCCTGCGCCATGGCGGTGTCGAAATCCCCTTGGGGTCGGTCGATTGCGGGTGGCGCGATCATGCGACCTCCCGCAGCTTCGGCAGATCAATGCCATAATGCGTCAGCAAGGCACCGTGGGCGCTGCAAAAGGCGACGCGCTGGCCCGTGTCCGGCAGGCCTGCCATGGCAAAGTCCAGCCACCGCCGCCCCAGCATGCCGCACAGCCGGCGATCATCATCATCATCGCTGTGCCGAAACCGTTCCAGGCTGGGCGGGACCTGCAGGCGTCGCCAGTCACCGCAATGGTAATGCGACAGGCTGTTCGGCAGTATCCGATACTGGATCAAGGGCGTGGCCAGAAGGCCCGCCGCCGGACCGCTGCCATCGCCATCACGGCCGCCGATACGTCTGGCGATGCGATACCAGAAATCGATATTTTCATTCACATGGCAACCCTCGGCGAAGCGTTCATCGCCGATCACGCGCCGCCGGACCGCAACATTGCTGGCCCGCCCCATGAAGAAGCCCGGATGGCCCGCCGTGCGGGTCAGGCGTGGCAGCAGATGCAGGTCCCCGTCCATGGCCAGCACATGTTCCCGCAAGGCGTCGATATGGGGAAATCGCTCGCCCGCCGGCATGGAATCATATCCCAGCACCAGCAGATCCAAGCCATGGTCGTCGAAAGCCCTCAAAATCCGGGCGCAGCAATCCGGACGCCAGCAATCATCCGCATCCAGGAAGACCAGGAATTCCCCTCTCGCCCGCGCCAGCCCGCGATTGCGCGCAGCACTGGGACCGGCATTGCCGGCCTGGCGCAGCATCTCCACCTGGGCAACGCCAGCAGCAGCCAGACGCGACAGGCCAGCAGCGGCCCGCGTGGCGCTGGCATCGGTGGAGGCGTCATCGACCACGATCACCTGATCCGGCACCCTTGTCTGCCGCGCCAGCGAGGCCAGGGTTTCCTCAATATAATCTTCCTTGTTATACAATGGGATAACAATGGAAATGCTCATTCGGCCACCATGCAGGGGTAGAGTTTTCCACGATCCTGGTGCAGGTTGATCACGGCCTCGTCGGAACCCCGGAACAGCCCGCTGCCATAGCAGACGCTGTCGCGGCACAGCAGCATGCCCACCATATGGATCGGCTGCGCATAGTCCGGATCCACGAAATCCAGCTGTTGCACATAGGGTTGAAATACCAGATGCGGCCAGTCACTCCGGACCCGGTCGGCCCACGCAGCGGCGCTGCACTGTGATCGCACCAGCGTGCCGATACCGCGCCCGCCACTGCTGGGCTTGGCGATCCAATCCCCCTCCTGCCGCAGCAATGCCTCTGCCTCATCCGCGGAGCGGGCGCAGGTCGAATGGATCAGGTGCGGCCGCAGTTCTGCATAGAGATCCGCCGGCATGGCGTCACGCATGATGGCTGCGTCCGACAGGACGGCCAAGACCCGCTTGTCATGCACCAGGATCAAGGTGCGGACATCATTGAAATAATGGCCCTGCGCCAGCAGGTGATCCAGAGCCTCCGGCGGCAGGGCCAGCAGTTCACGACGATCCAGTTGCAGGATGAACCGGTCAGGGCGGCGCCCGCCTGCCAGCAAACCACCGCCATCCACCGTCAGTTCCCGCGGCGAGACAGCGACGAAATCGACCCCGTTCCGTCGCAGACGGTCGGCCAGATAATCCACCTCTCCGCTTGGCTCCTGCCCATGCACCAGCGCTGCCGTACTGCCGGGCGGAAACAGGGCCTGGAGGTCCCCCCAGAAATCCACATGTCCGTGCGACCAGGCATGGCTGACCATCCAGCCATTGAAGGGATAGCGGGCGCCGATCTCGCAGATCCGTGCCGTCCCATCGCGATCAAAGACCAGATCGGGTCGATACCAGCCCACATGATAGGGCTTGGAAGCCGCTTGCCGCAGGATTTGTTCCAGCGCAGGCGGCAGCGCATAGATCGCCGCAATCCGCGGGTCGACGAAATATCGATCCACAACCGCCCGCACGGCCGTATCCAGCAATGGGCCCAGCCGGCCCACACAGTCCCGATAGGCAGGGGATAGCTGCAATACGCGCCGCGAACACAGATTTTCCGCCGGTGACAGGCCCGCGATGGATTCCAGCGCCGTCACCCGTCCGGCATCACCCCTGTCAACCAGCGTCGGATGCAGATCCTTACGCATCGCCGTTGGGGACCACAGCCTTCAGCACAGCCGCCTTCTGTTGCATGTAGGATCGGACGATCGCCGTATGGTCATACTGCGCCCAGTCGATACCCAGCGCCCTTTCAAAATGGTTCATGGTATCCACCGCATGGAAGAAGTGCCGCTTCTCTGTTCCACCGCAATGGACCTTGATCCAACGCAGGGCACGGTCACTCTCGCGCTCGCTGAAACCGTATATGTCGCGAAGCCAGGTGGTGAAGAGAGGCAGAATAAACTCCACCTCCCCATGCGTATAAATCTCATGCACCAGCGTCGTGATCAAGGCCAGGGCGAGGTCACTCTCGCGCAAGGACATGTGATCTTTCCAATTTTTGAAGACCTTGGCGGTAGCGTCGATATAACGCGTCTGCAGCCATGCATCATCGCCGACAATACCCGTCGCCATCTCGTGGAACATTTGCGAGTGCAGGATACGGTGCGTCACCGCCAGATCCTCGTCCGTGATCCGGTGCAGACAGACCAGGGTCTGCAGCAACTCCCCCTTGTCCCGAACCTGTTCGCCGCGGTGCAGCAGCAAGGTCAGCCGGTTGCTGATCCCTGACACCGTCATGGCGCTGTTGTTGGTCTGGCTCCAGCTGGCGAAGAACCGGCGGAGATGTTCAGGGTTCTGTTCCCGCGACGTAAGCGCGCGGAAACCCTGCTCGATAGATGCGAATTCCGCCCCAACATCCGCGAAGGTTTCCAACAGTGGCTTCTTGGCGAATATGTCGGGCATCAAACGCAGAACGGGCAATATATGCGAAGCGAGGCCGTCCATCTGTTCCTACTCCACCGGGTTCCGGTTCGGTTCTGAGGGCAAATTATATATCTGATATCTACTTTTAAGATAGCGCTTCATATGATTGACGACCCTCGATCGGCCGTCAAGGTCATATTCTATGAATCCCTAAAATTGTGCATATCAATGCCAACCTAAGGGGATAGTGGCATCGCCAGTGGTCATCTCCAGGGAAGATCGTCACGCACACTTCGCCTGCCGCACGTCTCGTACTGATATTCTGCCCCGGTGATCGCAACCGATCATCGGGCTTCAATTGCCCGCGCCGCCATCTGGCGGCTCGGCTATGCCGCATGTGCGGCGCGGTGGCAGTCGCCGCGGCCCCCATACGCCTTGGCTTTTTTTGCGACTTAATATGTGTGAGTCGCTACCGTCATTGCCGCATAGGCTGAGAATGCCACAACCGTGCGACGTGAACATTCCCGCAACCAATGCCATCTCGGCCCATGCCGCGGCCAAAAGACAAGCACAATAATCTCCGACAAAGTCAATTTTGGCTAATTACCGTTGAAAATACCCCTCAATATGCCATCATATAGAACGAATTCCGATGAATTCACTAATATTCAGTGACGGTGGTGCCTAAATATGAACAGTATGTCGTCACAAATTCTGGGCTTGAACGCACTTTTTCCTCTGGATCATGTCAAACCCATCGATCTGGCAGCCATCGCCAGGATCGCCACCCCCCATGGAAAAGCAGCGCCGGTGCCGGCAGCGCAGCGGCGGAAGGTGCTGGATATCTTCGCTGATTTCATGAGGGGGCAGGGGCTGACGCCGGTATTGTGCGAACTGGCGATCATTTCAGACAAGATGGAGTGGCACCCCCAGCCGCGCCATGATCGTGGACGGCAGTTCGTCTCCCTGATCAACGCCTACCAAGGATGGATCAGTGCAGGCGACCGGTCCCGATTGGTCAGGGCCTGGACGGCGGCGATCAGTTCACTGTCCAGCCCCGCAGACAGTAGTACGGGTTGCGGGCCGCTGCATCGGGAAAAGCAAGGGAATTACATCGTCCTCAACGATCAGGTCTATGACTATTTCTCCCACCGCATCCCGCTCAGCATCGATAACTTGCCAAATGATTCGTGGGAACCCAACAAGGGGCCGCCGGAGCCGGAGAAGCTGACGCTTCCGGTCACCGGCTTCTTTCCGTTGCCCGCGAACGCGAAACGACACGCCAGTTCCGATCTGGCCAATGCCTCCATCCACATGCTGTTATCGCGGACATTGAGAACGGTGCCCGCAAGCCTGCGCAAGAAACTGCGGGACTGCATGCTTGTGATCATTCCCTTTTCCCGTCCATTCCTGGATGCCAGCGACCTGACGGCGGACCTGCGGGCGGCGCGAGCCAACCGCACCGATGGAGACTTGTTCTCCAGCTATCCGGAGCGGTCCAGCAAGGATCCTGGCGGCTGCTTTTTCGGTCTCTATTATGCTGCCGGACTTAAGAAGCCAGAAGTTTCCGAGGACGAGCGACGGTTCTACTTGCAGTGCCAATATCTGCTGACACTCAGCGCGTTGGTGGAAGCCCGTAAGAACCTGCTGCTCTATTATGAAAGCCAGACCCGCCGGAACTACGGCTACATCCTGCATCAGGTGCGCAACGACCTGGAGATGCCGCGAACGCTGATCGACACCGTAGCCCGCGATGTCGGCGAACCCCATAGAAGCAAGCTCAACATGGCCAGCGATCGCATCGGGAGTACGAAGGCCATTGCCGGACTGATGGTCGATAGCGCGAAGGCTGTCCAGACTGAGGACTCGCTCGTCACGCCCAATGTACCCATCAATGATGTCGCCCGAGAACTTAGCGTCACATTTAAGGAACAATCAGATCGCGTGGCCATTGATTTTCAGATCCGTGGAGGCGGGTTAAGCAAATACATCATTTCCATGGATGAGGTCATTGATCCATCCCAGCTGCATTTCAAGAAGCTAGGCCGGCAATTTAAGCTCTGTGATGTTAGCGATGACTCTATTTCCGTGGACTGGATCGGCCGTTTCCATCGCATCATCTGTCACGAGATCTGCGTCAACCTGTCCAAGCATGGACAATGCACGCGCCGTGATGGACTGGAAACCCGCGGAAAATGGGCTCTCGTCAGAAATGGTAAGGAATTGGGCATATATACAGAGAACATTGTCGACAAAAGAAACAAACACGCATTAGAAAACGCATTATTACTTAAATCCAGCAGCATAGAATTCCGACAAAGCACCGGTTTTGGCCAGATGCGGCTCGCAATCGGCACGCACCCACACCTCAGCGAGATAATAATAGATGTATTGAGAAAGAAGGACGCGGACTATTATCTACTATGGGTGCCAATCGGAACATTTAGTGACAGAAATATTAACAAGAGCAGGGACATCAGGGGGTAACCATGGAAATGGAAATACTAATTCTGGACGACAACTTAGCGCCCGTCGAGAACGCCATACATCGCACTATGAACAGGGTCGGTGCCTACCCCGATCCCAATAACCCGAGGAGGCCCGACCCGTACGTTGGTGGATGGTCGCTCAGTTTTCTACTGCCCTTGCGCTTGTGTGAAACTCTGCGTTTGAAATTCACCCTGTCCTGCCTGCCTGAAGAGAAGGCCAGCATGCTGGCTGCTGTCACGAATCCTGCCTTTCTGGAACGCTTTGAAATCATCTGCGTTGACGTGCATTGGGGAACGATGTTCCCAGGCTTCACGGCCACCGATTTTCAGAAGCTGGCCTACCGTTACGAAGCTGCATCCAGGCATGGCGCAACGACCACGGAGATCGGCTTTATCCTGGCCGAACTGGTCCGCGCCGCAGCGCCACATGACCCGATCATGGTCATGTTCAGCGAGGTCGACCCGACGGTGGAGGCCATTGCACGCACTCGCGAGACAATCGGTCTCTACCAGTATCTTCGCAAAGAAGACCATATGGGCTTCCTGAACCTGATCCTGCTGGCGGCCGGCCGAGGTGAAGATCGGTCGGGCAGGGCGTCGATGCGTCCCGGCGCGAACGTCTTGCCCAAGGGCGGACATGCCGCGGCCAACCTGGACTGTTTCGCGCCGCACACGCCAGAGCGTCAGATGATTGATCTGTTCGGGCCCGACTATGCGGCGACCGTCGGCAAAGCCAAACTGGTCACGGCGGCGCAGGTCCCGGTCGATGATGACAGGGATGGCATTTTTGTCCGGCGTCTTGCGAACATCGCGGGTTGGTTCCGGCGCATGGGCTATGAACTTGTGGAACAGAAAGACCAGTTCCACCTTGCCCATCCCTTGAGCCAATAGGAGCCTGCGGCGATGGTCATCAACAGGCTGCGCCAGTGGACATGGGTGGCCACGCTGGTCGCGGGCAGCTTTCTGCTGAGCTTCATCGCGACCGGTATCACCATCCATGCCAGCCAACGGCAATCCTTGAGCGTGGAGGTATGGTCGTCCAGCTTCAGCGCCTTCAGCACGACCTTCGCCGGTCTTGCCGCGGGCGCCACCCTGGTTGTGCTGCTGATCCAGACTTTCGTCACCATGCACGAACGCACCTGCGCCGAACGCCGGGAAGAGGTCAGGCGCGTGGAGGGGCAGATCGACGCCATTATCGATCGCCATCGCAACATGCCCCATTGGGTAGGACCGGAGAAGTCATGCCGCGCCATTGCTCCCAAGGTGGAACTGGGTTTCGCAGCCCTTTGCACCGCACTTCAGCGCCAGCAGCGGCGACAAAGTGACTATCCGGAAATCGAATCCCTGCCCAGCCGGTCTGTCGTCTATACGCGCTACAGCGATCTGGAACTGCTGATGTCCGCCCTGTTGGACCTTGAGAGCCAGATCGATAAATGTGTTCTGTTGGACCAGGCCGATAAGGCCCGCCTGAAAAGGCGCATGGATATCGATCTTTTCAGGGTCTATTGGAATGGGCGGCAGGCACAGCATGACCGCATGAGGAAAAGCACAAAGGACCTGCTTGGCGGCCTGCAATCAACATCGCCCGAACATATGGATGCGCTTGTTCTCTATGAGGCGGGGTTTCTGCTGATGGTCTCGATGTCGGGGACGGGCAGCGGATGCGATCTGGTGGCCATCCCGGACGACACCCAGCATTCCTGCACGGCGATCTGTGTCGAGCGGGCAGCATCACGCAAATCAGCGCTGAAGCAACTGCGCGAACTGGCCCTGCCGACGGCTGCGGCGTCTCCGTCACCATAAGGCATATCTGCGTCAGGAAAAGAGCCGCATTGGCGCGCCGGGCCAACAGCAACATCCGCCTCAGAAGAGATCGCACAGCGCGTCCGGGTCACCTGGCACGGTCGCGCGATCGAAAATCCGCAGCGAGGCACCATGGCCGGTCCGTCGCAGAACCCACAGCCGATCCGCAAACAGCATGGCATCCGTGATGTCGTGGGTGACCATTAACGTGGCCGCACCGGACAGTCGGATGGCCTCTCCCACCGCCGCGCGCGCCTCTCGCCGCAGGATCGGATCCAGGGCGGAAAACGGCTCGTCCATGCACAGCAGATGCGGGTCGTTGATCAAGGCTCTGGCGATGGCCGCCCGCTGACGCATGCCGCCGGACAATTGACCCGGATAGAGATGCAGCGCATCCGACAGCGACAGCTGCGCCGCAATCTGCTCGATCTTATCCGCCGCGCGGTCGGGCGGCACGCCGTGAGCGGCGGCCATGGCAATGTTCTGCCGAACAGTCAGCCAGGGAAACAGCTCGTGATCTTGAAAGACGAAGCCGATGCGCATCGGCTGACCGGCCGACAGCGCATAGTCTATGTGCCCCGCCCGGGGCGGGATCAGTCGGGCCAGCACCTTCAGCAAGGTCGACTTGCCCACGCCAGAGCGACCGACAATGGCAATCGTCTCCCCCGTCGCCACATCGCAATCGATCCCGTCCAGCACGGCAGAGCCGCTGAACGCGTGCGATATGCCCCTAGCCTGGATCAACAGCGGCGCCCGGCCTTCATGCCGGCAGGTTTCCCCAATGCTCACCACCACAGGTACCGCTCCTGAAGCCAGTGAAGAAGAAGGTCCAGAATCAGACCGATGAGCGCCATCAGGAATATCCCGAGCGCGACCAGGTTATAGTCATAAAGGTTCCGGCCGATCATGACGACAGCCCCCAGCCCGTCGCCCAGGCCCGTCATCTCCCCGGCCAGCACCCCGGCCCAGGCACTCAACAGGTTGATGCGGATGCTGCCCAGCAGGCGGGGGGCAGCCGCGGGCAGCACGACTTTGGCCAGGTGCTGGAAGCGTTTCAGACCGACCGCCCGCGATGCCTCACCATAACGGCGATCGGCGGCGCGCAGCGCTTCGGTAAATGCCAGCGACAGCAGAAAGACCACACCCATGAACACAATGAACACGGCCGTGACATTACCGATGCCGAACGCCACCAGACCAAGCGGCACCCAGGCCACCGGCGCCACGGGTCCGAAAAACTGCACAAGCGGGTGCATCAGCCGGTAGACCCGGTGGTGCAGAGCCACCTGCGTCGCAAACAAAAGCGCGGCAACCGTGGCCAGGGACAGCCCGGCCAGCACGCGCATGATACTGAGGATGCAGGCTTCGGGTATGGTCGATGCCTGCCCGCCGATCCCGATGCGCAGGCCGCGTTCCAGTGCCGCCGCCATGAACCGGGATGGCGGCGGAAATGGATTGGCATCTCCGGGAATGATGGAGATCAACTCCCAGAAGCCACACAGGACCAGCAGGCTCATCGCGGCACCGGAGAGCCGGTTGCGGAAATTTTCCTCCTGCATCGACGGGTGTCCCATCACTTGGCCGGAAAGAATTCCCTGCGGAAAATGTCCATGTCGACCGGCTTCATATAGCCCAGCGCCACCAGATCACCGATCGCCACGCCCAAACCCTTCTCGTTCGGGGTTGCCAGGAATTGTTCCGGCTGCTCCCGCAGGGCCTGTTCCAGCACCGGCCGCGCGACCTGATAGTAGCGACCGCTGTCAAGCGCAGCCGCGGCCTCCGCCGGGAACTGCCGGCCATACTGGTAACCCTTCGTCAAGGCACCGATGAACGCCCGTATGGCCGGACCGTTGGCGTCGATATAGGGGCGCATGCCCATCAGCACGCAGTTGGGCGTCCCTTCGCCCCAGACATCCGCATTCGTTCCCAGCGACACCGCGCCCATGGTCTGCTTCAGTTCGGTCGTGTAGGGCTTGATATGGCTCAGCACATCAATCTGCTTGGATTTGAACGCCTGCACCATGGCCAGCAAGTCATTGAAGAAGACCATGTCGAACTGATCGTAGCCGACCCCGCGTTCCTTCAGCGCCCGGTAGATCACGACGTCCAGCGTATCGCCCTGCAATGTGCCGATCCGGACCTTCTGCGGACGGCCGGCAGCGCCGGCGAGGTCATCCAATGACTTCAGCCCGGATTCGGGTTGCGCGATCATTTCCATGACGCCCGATCCCCCCATGGAACAGAGGACCTGGAAATCGCCGCCGGCGCTGCGGCCCAGATAAGGCAGGGTGAAAGGGTTGACCGTCAAATCCAACGAGCCACCGGCCAGGGCCGCATTGTTGTCACCCGGATTGGGGAAGAAGCGGGTCTGAACATCGAATCCTGCTTCCTTGAAGAAGCCCTTTTCGACCCCAAGGAAAAGCGGCGCCATGTCAAGGGCGACCAGATGGCCGATCCGGAGTACCCGTCCGCCCGCCGACGACGAGCCGAAAAGCTTCAACGCCAGGCCCTTGCCGCCGACAGCTGCGCCAGCGGCCGCGGCCGCTGCGATCGACACGATAAGTATTCGTCTGTTCATTCTTATTCCACTCCCAGTACGCAGAATGCCGGCAATTTAACATGATTAATTTAGTTCTGATAACAATTTTTGCGTCAATACACTAGTATTGATTGATATATACTTGTATTATCGAATATTCATGAAGTCACCACCGTCGCATTATCCACACAACGCCACCTGCCGTCCCCCCGCACTCCGGTCGCCGGCGGATTATCGAAGCGCGCCACCCGTTCATGGGCAGCGGAGCTGGAAGTCACGTAATTCACTTTTGAATAAGCCCCTGCCTGCAATAGGATGACGCCCAACGGGAGGTGCGGCTTGGGTGCAAGGGCAAATCAGGGTTCCATTGATCTGGGCCGTGCCTTCGATGGCGATCTGGGCCGGCAGCTGGCCGCCATTTTCGAGGTAATGTCCGACGGTGTCTGGGTCTGCGACGCCAGAACGCGGCTTCTCTATGTCAATGCCGCCTGTGAGGCGCTGAACCAGATCGACCGGCGCGGGGTGGTCGGCAAGACGGTGCGGGAACTGCTGGATCTGGGCAATTTCGACAGCGATGTGACCAGCCGCGTGCTGGCCAGCCGCCGGCCTGTCGTGATCAATCAGAAGGTGAAGTCGGGCCGCACCCTGCTGGTGCATGGGGAGCCGGTGTTCGATGCCACGGGGGCCATCGCCTATGTGGTGGGGACGGAACGCGACCTGACCGAACTGATCCACCTGCGGGAGGAACTGGAGGCGTCGCGCGCCACCATCGACACCATGAAGTCGGAATTGCTGCGCCTGCGGCTGGCCGAATGGCACGCGGGCGGGCTGGTGGCCAATAGCGGGGCCATGACGCGGGTGCTGGAAATGGCGGCCCGCGCGGCGGGGTTCGATACCAATGTGCTGCTGACCGGGCCGACGGGTACCGGCAAATCCACCATCGCGCGGGTGATCCATGACGCGTCCGCCCGCAAGACCGGTGCGTTCGTGCCCTTGAATTGCGGGGCCGTGCCGCCGACCCTGATCGAAGCGGAGCTGTTCGGCTATGCGCCCGGCGCCTTTTCCGGGGCCAGCCCCAAGGGCAAGCCCGGTCTGGTGGATGCGGCCGATGGCGGCACCCTGTTCCTGGACGAGGTGGATGCCTGCCCGCCGGAATTGCAGGTGAAGCTGCTGACCTTCCTGGACAGCCGCACCTTCTTCCGGGTGGGGGAGACCAAACCGCGCAGCGTGAATGTCCGCGTCATCGCCGCCACCAATGCCGATCTGGCCCAGAAGGTGGCCGAACGGGCCTTCCGCGAAGACCTGCGCTTCCGCCTCATGGTCCTGCCCATCGCCATACCCGCCCTGCGTGAACGGCCAGAGGACGTGCCGCCGCTGGTCCGCCGCACCCTGGACAATCTGAACCAGCGCTATGGCATCAGCCTGTCCATCGGCCGCGACGCCTTCGACGCCCTGTGCGCCTATCCATTCCCCGGCAATGTGCGCGAGCTGCAAAACATCCTGGAACGCGCCATGGTCATGTGCGATGGCGGTACCATCCGGCTGGGCGACCTGCCGCCGGAAGTGGCGGGAACCAGCCCCGCCGGCCCCGCCGATGACGGGTCATTGACGGCAGCCCTGGACCGGGCAGAACGCGCCACCCTGCTGGCGGCCCTGCGTCATTGCCGTCGGCAACAGGATCTGGCGGCAGCCCTGGGCGTGTCGCAACCCACCATCGCCCGTCTGCTGCGCAAGCACGGGCTGAGGGCCGGCGCTGGCGAAGCAAAATTCAGCAATGAATAGACGTAACGACTTCCTATTCATTATTGAATTGATCTCTGCTGGCAGTCCGACGCGCTGCTGAAATTATCCAGTAAAATCAATGACCCATCGTTTGTCCCAGCGTTGGCACGATGGCTGCATATAGCTGTGCCGTCATCAGACGCCCCGCCGAACGGGCGCGGGAACAAGGGAGTTCATTTTGGGACATTTTTCCATCGCCAACCTGCAACTGGCCGTGCGCAACGGCGACAACCGCGCACTGATCGAGCAGGAGGTGCGGCTGGCCAAGTTGCGCTTCCCCTGGATCCATATGGTCTTTTTCGGGGAACTGGCGCTGTTCGGCACCGGAACCGCCCAGGCCGTGCCGCTGCCGGGGAAGGTGGAGGATTGGCTGTGCGGTCTGGCGGTAGCACACAATGTCTGGCTGGTACCGGGCACGCTTTATGAACGTGACGGCGACCATGTCTATAACACGGCCCCGGTCATTGATCCGACGGGCCGCGTCGTCGCCCGCTATCGCAAGATGTTCCCTTTCCTGCCCTATGAGAAGGGGGTGACGCCCGGCGACCGTTTCGTCACCTTCGACGTGCCCGATGTGGGCCGGTTCGGCCTGTCCATCTGCTACGACATGTGGTTTCCGGAAACCAGCCGCTCCCTGGCCGCCCTGGGGGCGGAGGTGATCCTGCATCCCAGCCTGACCCACACGATCGACCGGGAGGCCGAATTGGCCATCGGCCGCGCCACGGCCGTCTGCCAGCAATGCTATGTGCTGGATGTCAATGTCGCGGGTGACTTCGGCAATGGCAAATCGGCCCTGTTCGGCCCCGGTGGGGAGATCATCCATCAGGCCGGCATGGGCCGGGAAATCATGCCCATCGAGCTGGACCTTGCCCATGTGCGCCGTGTGCGGGAACGCGGCTGGCACGGGCTGGGCCAGCCGCTGAAGAGTTTCCGCGACAGCAATATCGATTTCCCGCTGCTGACGCAGGAGGGTCGCCGCAGCCCGGCACTGTCGACCCTGGGCCCGCTGCGCATTCCGGACTGATCCAGGCCGTCCCCAAGCGGGGAAGGGTCGAAAATCCAAACAAACGATCAAGAATTGGGAGCTTCACGCAATGACCAAGCCATTGAGCATGATCCCCCGAACAGGCTGTTCGGCCCTGGCGCTTTGCGCGGCCCTGGCGGCATCGCCCGCCCTGGCCGCCGACGCGCCGGCACAGTTGGAAGAGATTGTCGTGACGGCCACGCGCCGTCTGTCGACGGTGCTGGATGTCCCCTACAATATCTCCGCTGTCGAAGGGTCCACCATCGACAAGGCGAAGATCCAGGACACGGCCGAACTGATGCGCGGCATGCCCGGCATCACCATGGTCGATCGCGGCTATCGCAATGGCAGCGTCGTCAATGGCGTGCGCATCCGCGGCATGAATGTCGACAGCGCCTCGCTGGGTGACTATGCCGTGTCGGCGGTGTCCACCGTCTCCACCTATGTCAACGACACGCCGCTCTTGGCCAATTTCCTGCTGCGCGACATCAAGCGGGTGGAGTTCCTGCGCGGGCCGCAGGGTACGCTGTATGGCTCCGGCTCCCTGGCCGGCACCATCCGCTATATCCTGCAGGAACCCAATACCGACTTCACCGAAGGCCGGGCTTCCATTGGTGTCAGTCATGCCGATGGATCGGGCGGCATCGGCTGGACGGCGGACGCCATGCTGAACAAGCCCTTGTCGGACAAGCTGGCCCTGCGCCTGAACGCCGCGCATATCGATCAGCCGGGGACCGTCGATTACGTCAACCTGTACAAGCTGAACGCCAAGGGCGCGCCCGATGCACCCAGCGGCATCCTGAACCCGGCCGCCAGCTATGGGACGGACAAGGATGCCGATGATGTGGACATCTGGTTCGCGCGCGCCGAACTGCTGGCTGAACTGTCGGGAACCTTCAAGCTGAAGGCATCCTTCGCGCACCAGTCCGACGATGTGGGCGGCCGACGGGCGGAAACGCGGGGGTTTGACGGCTATGGCCATGCCTATGGCCATGACCAGAACGGGGCGGTGATGGCCGAACCATCGTCGCGCGATGTCGATCTGGCGGCCCTGGAAGCCACGGCCGATTTCGGCTTTGCCACGCTCACCTCCAGCACTTCCTGGTACGACCATGAAGGGGACAGCGTCAGCGACAATAGCGGCTTCTATGCCAAGGCCGGGTTCCTGTCCTTCTATTACAACTATCCCCGCCCCGCTGATGTCGCCGTCCGTTCCTATGGCGACCGCTCCATCGTGGAGGAACTGCGTCTGGTTTCCAACGAACCGGTGGGCATCTTCGACTATGTGGTCGGGCTCTATTACCAGGATCAGGACCTGAAGTCGGATCAGCAGAATGTGCTGCTGGGCTTCAAAAACTGGTTCGATGCCAAATATCCCAAGTCGGCCGCCAGCGTGGCCGGCGACGTGGATTTCGATTATCACCGTCGCGAAAGCTTCACCGACAAGGCTGTGTTCGGCGAGCTGACCGGGCACCTGACCGACAGTTTCCAGATCACCGGCGGCCTGCGCGCCTTCAAGAACAAGGCGCGCAACCACACCACCATGGACCTGCCGCTCTATACCGCCTATTCCAGCCCGACATCGGTGGATTTCCCGCAGGATGACAGCAAGGTGCTGTTCAAGGGCAATGCGTCCTGGAAACCGGACGAGGATACGCTGATCTATGCCACCGTCTCCGAAGGCTATCGCCGGGGCGGCAGCAACGCCGTGCCCACCCGCGGCAACTTTGCCGAGGATGCGCGCTGGCAGACCTATAATGCCGACACGGCCGTCAATTACGAAATGGGCGTAAAGGGCCGCATCGGGTCACAGCGTTATGGCCTGACCGGCTTCTATGTCGACTGGAGCCATATCCAGTTGAACACGGCCACCCCCGTCTGGGGCTTCTATGTCGTGCAGAATGGCGGCTCTGCCCGCTCCAAGGGGGCGGAACTGGAACTGTCGGGACCGCTGGCGCCGGGCCTGTCCTACACGCTGGGCTACACTTATGTGGATGCGCAACTGACGGACAATGTCGTCGCCCCCTACGACCCGACACTGGTGGTGGCGGCCAAGGGCACGACCCTGCCCAGCGCACCCAGGCACGCGGCCACATTCAGCCTGCAGCATGAACAGAAGGTCGGCAACGATTTGCGGCTGACGACGCGCCTGTCGGGATATTACCAGTCCGCCAGCCGCAATGCCGTCGTCCGCTCCGCTACCCATAATGTCGGCATCGCCCCGTTCCAGATCTGGAACCTGTCGGCCGGTCTGGCCCGCGACGGCTGGGACGCGACCCTGTTCGTGAAGAATGTCTTCAATGCCGATGGCGTGACGGGCATCTTCAGCGAACGCTATGCCGGCACGTCACCGGGCCAGGGCTTCTATGGCAATACCAACCGGTATCTGCTGTCGCAGCCGCGGACCGTCGGCCTGTCGGTCAGTTACAATTTCTGACCCCCTTCGACCGGGCGGCACCCCGCCGCCCGGTCCGGATTAAGGAAAGTGCCGCGATGGATGGTCCGCCGCCGCCCGGTTCCCTGCAATCCCGCCTGGCCGAGGCAGCGGCCCTGCTGTCGCGGCGGCAGGCGGCGGCGGCGCTTGATCTGCTGGAACCGCTGGTGGGGATGGACGGAGCGCCCGCCGCTGCTTGGCTGCTGCTGGCCCGCGCCCGTCAGGCGACGGGCCGGATCGGCCCGATGCTGGACGCGGCCCGCCGCGCCGCCACCCTGTCCCCGCAGGACCGTGAAGCCGTCCTGTTGCTGGTGGAAGCCCTGGTGCAGAATGGGCAGCGGCGGGAGGCCGGCGACATCCTGGCCCGGCTGGAACAGGGGGCGGGCGATGACGCGGCCCTGCTGGACCGGATCGGCACCATCCACAGCCATGGCAATCAGCATCAGGATGCCGAACGCTGTTATGGTCAGGCCATGCGTCTGCGGCCCAACCATCAGCCCTATCGCTACAACCACGCCACGGCGCTGATGGCGCTGGGCCGGATGGCAGAGGCTGAACAGGCGCTGGACCGGCTGATCCAGGCCGACCCGGCCGATGCCGATGCCTGGTACAACCGGTCCACCCTGCGCCGGCAGACGCCGGAACAGAACCATGTCGCCGGTATCCTGCGGCGGTTGCAGGCCCTGCGCACGCAAGTACCGGGCCCAGCGCGGGGAGAGGTGGAGCTGTGCTACGCCCTGGCCAAGGAGTTGGAGGATCTGGGCGACCATGCCGCGTCCTTCCAGGCGCTGCGGCGCGGGGCGGCGGCGCGGCGGGCCCGGATGGCCTATCGCGTCGAACAGGATCTGGAAACCATGGCGGCGCTGCGCGATGCCTTCACGGCCGACGCCATCGCCGATGCCAGGACGGGTGATGGCGGTGAGGGCGTGCTGTTCGTGCTGGGCCTGCCCCGGTCGGGCACGACGCTGGTCGACCGTATCCTGTCCTCCCACCCGCAGGTGGAAAGCCTGGGGGAGACCACGGACCTGACCATGGCGCTGCTGGATGTGCTGGGCCGCGCGCCGCCGCGCCTGGAACTGGTGCAGGCGTCGCTGAAGGTGGATTTCGCCGCCGTGGGCCGGCGCTATCTGGACCGCATCCGCCAATATGGCGCGGCGGCCCCCGTGCTGATCGACAAGAACCCGGTGAATTTCCTGTCGGTCGCCATCATCCGGCTGGCGCTGCCGCGGGCGCGCATCGTGCATCTGACGCGCGACCCGATGGACAGTTGCTTTGCCATGTACAAGACCCTGTTCCGTATGGGTTATCCCTTCTCCTACGATCTGGCGGATCTGGGGCGCTATTACCTGGGTCAGGCGGCGCTGATGGATCATTGGCGGCGCCTGTTCCCCGGCACGCTGCTGGACCTGTCCTATGAAAAGCTGGTGGCCGCGCAGGAGGCGGAGACCCGCCGCCTGCTGGACCATTGCGGCCTGGATTTCCATCCCGACTGTCTGGAATTCCACCGCAACGCCGCCCCCACGGCGACGGCCAGCGCCGCCCAGGTCCGCCAGCCTTTGCATGCACGGTCGGTCGGCGCCTGGCGCCGGCATGCCGCCGACCTTGAGCCGCTGGCCCGCATCCTGCGCGCCGGCGGCATCCCCATTCCCCCCCTGCCAGGAGATGCCTGATGGCACTGGACCGCTACCGGTTGCCCGAAGGGCTTCTGGCCTACGGGTTGCTGGCGCTAACGGCCACGGCCGGCCTGTTCTATGTGAACATCATGCCGGCCCTGGTGGCCGGGCTGGTGACGGCCGGCGGCTTCGACAGCCGTTCCGCCGGCTTCGTCATGTCGGCCAATGTCTATGGCGCGGCGGCGGGGGCGCTGGCCTGTGTGCCCTTCGTGCGGCGGCTGCGCTGGCGGCCGGTGCAGGCGGGCCTGCTGATCGCCATGATCATGCTGGACATGCTGTCGATCCTGATGCTGACCCCGGCGCTGCTGATCCCGCTGCGGGCCCTGCACGGGCTGTTGGGCGGATTTTCCGTCGGGCTGGGCCTGTCGGTCATCGCCCGCACGCAGCGGCAGGACCGGGCCTTCGGCATGCTGCTCTGCGTGCAATATGGGGCCGGCGGCCTGGGTGTCATCCTGATCCCGCATGTGCAGGCGGCATTGGGGCCAGCCGCCCTGTTCCTGGCCCTGGCCGGGCTCAGCGCCCTGGCCTTCGCAGCCCTGCCCTTTCTGCCGGCCTTTCCCGTGCCTGCCGCCCGGCCGGGTGGCGCCAGCGGGTCTACCGGCCCCGCGCCCGGTACGCGGACCACGCTGGCCCTGGCCCTGCTGGCGCTGTTCCTGTTCCAGAGCGGGAACATGGGCCTGGGCGCCTATATGATCGGCCTGGGCACCAGTTCCGGGCTGGAACCCGACTTCGTGCAGCCCGTGGTTGGCATCGCCGCCTGGACCGGGGCGCTGGGATCGGCCCTGGTGGTGGCGCTGGAGACAAGATTCGGACGTGTCTGGCCGCTGACCCTGGCCGTGCTGGTCAATGTCGCGGCCGCCTGGACCCTGCATTTCAGCGCCGATCCCGGCTTGTTCACCCTGGCCAATTGTGTCAGTGCCATCACCTGGTCCATGGCCGTGCCCTACCTGTTCGGCATCTGCGCGGCATTGGACAGATCGGGGCAATGGGCCTCGCTGGGTGGGTTCTTTTCCAAGCTGGGGCTGGCCAGCGGACCGCTGGCGGGTGCCCTGCTGCTGCGCGATGACCGGTATGGGATGCTGATCGACATGTCGGTGCTGGTATTGCTGGCCTGTCTGGCGGCATCCTTCCTGTCGGCCCGGCGCATGGCGAAGCGGCCCCTGACAGCGGAGACGGTCTGATCCATGGCGCGTGCCCTTCCCCCCTTTGCCGCCCTGCGCGCCTTCGAAGCGGCCGGGCGCCTGGGCGGCATCCGCCGCGCCGCGGCCGAACTGGGTATCGAACATGCGGCTGTCAGCCGCCATGTCCGCGCGCTGGAGGATTGGGCCGGCACGGCCTTGTTCGACCGGCGCGGCAACAGCCTGACCCTGACAGTGCCGGGCCGCCGCTTCCATGATCGTGTCGCCGCCGCCCTGGCAGAACTGCATGACGCCGCCGCCGAACTAGGCGACAGCGTAAGGCAGGACAGTCTGCGCGTCTGGTGCGTGCCCGGTTTTGCCCAGCGCTTCCTGCTGCCCCGCATCGGCCGGTTCCAGGAACAGCAGCCCGGCATCGCCCTGCAGATCCGCCCGTCCGAACAGGTGCCGGATCTGGCCCGGCACGAAGCCGACATCCTGATCGCCTATGGACAGGCGAACGGGCCCGGCCTCTACCAGGTGGAAATCGCCCGGCCGCGCGTGCTGCCTGTCTGCTCGCCCTCCTGGCTGGCCGCCCACGGCCCCCTGCCGGGTCCGGCCGATCTGCTGCGCGCCCGCCTGCTGCATGAGGAGGATCAGGGCCAGTGGCGGCGCTGGTTCCTGGCCTGCGGCATCGACAGCCCGGCCGACCTGCCGGGCCCCATGCTGTGGCATTCCACCCTGGCGATCGATGCCGCGCGCAATGGCGACGGGGTGGCACTGGCCAACAGTCTGCTGCTGGGCGACGATCTGCGGGCGGGCCGGTTGGTAGAACCGGTGGCCAGCGACGTGCGGCTGGACCCCTATATGCTGGTCTGCCGCGCCGATCGGCGGCGACAGCCGGCCATCCAATCCTTCTGCCGCTGGCTGCTGTCCGTCGTGAAGGATGAAGCCCATGACTAGGGCGATCGCCGCCCTGCTGCTGGCCCTGTTGCTGGCCCTGCCGGCCGCGGCCCGCCCGCCCCTGGGTCCTGATCTGTTGCGCAATGGCGGCCGCTTCGACCGGCCCGTGCCCAATGCCGCCTTCCTGCCGGGCCCCAATGCCGTGGCGGCGGACGGCACCTTGGAAGGGGTGCTGACCCTGTCAGGCCGGGCCGACCACATCGCCGTGCATCTGGACCTGTTCGGGGAGACGGCATCGGGCACGGACACACTTTCCGACCTGCCCACCCTGCACATTGCGCTGGTGCAGGATGGGGGCTTCCTGATCCCCGCAGACCAGGGTCTGGTCATCACCGGCCATCGTCGCTGGAACGCCATCATCGGGCCCGGCCGCATCTGGCGGGAACCGGGTGATGGTGGCTATCGCCGCGCGGCCCTGCCCCTGACCCTGGTGGAGCGCAACCAAAATTGCGCCCATCAGGGCAGCCTGACCCTGCTGATCGGCGACGGACCGTCCCCCGCCGTCTCGCACGCAGCCCTGCAGATTGTGAATGAGGGCTGCCCCGTCCTGAAATTCGACCTGACTGCCCTGCTGAAGGCGGAATTCCACGCAGCGCCCATCATTGACGCAGCAGCAATCCGGGTGACGCAGGCGCGGGAATTGTTGAGCCGTCTGCCGCTGCTGCCCCTGTCGCAACTGGCGCTTGACCACCCAGGGGTGGAGCCGGATCGGCTGCTGGCCGCCTTCCGCCATCAGGACAGCGTCCAGGCCCTGGGCGTCATCGTCGATGGCCGGCATTACGCGGCCGGCTGCCGGGGGCGTACCGATGCCGCGCTGGGCCCCTATCCCTTCTGCGCTGATCGTCGCCTGCCGTCCTATTCCACCGGCAAAAGCGTGTTTGCCGCCCTGGCCCAGATGCGGCTGGGGCAGATGTTCGGCCGGGACCTCTATGAAAGGCCGCTGCCCGACCTGCTGCCGGAGGCGGCAAGGGCCGGCGGCTGGGACGGAATCACCCTGTCGCATCTGAACGACATGGCCAGCGGCCGCTATGCCAGCCCGGAATTCGAGGCGGATGAGGAAGGGGAGACCATGGCCGCCTTCCTGACCGCTGAGGGGCGGGCGGAAAAGCTGTCCCTGGCCCTGAACGGCTTTCAGCGGCACGAACCGCCGGGACAGCGCTGGGTCTATCATTCCAGCGACACCTATCTGGCGACGGCGGCCATGGCCGCCTTTCTGGCGGGCCAGGGCGGCGGCGACCTGTTCGATCTGATGGTGCGCGACGTTTATGGTCCCCTGGGGCTCAGCGCCGGGTTCACCCGCACCATCCGCAGCGACAATCGGCCTGACGGGATGCCATCCGGCTATTATGGCCTGTTCTATACGCTGGACGATGTCGCCCGCCTGGGCCGGTTCCTGGCCGATGGGACGGGCCGCATCGGCGGCGTGCCCGTGCTGGATGAACAAAGGCTGCGCGCCGCCCTGTTCCGCGACGGGGCGACCGGCCTGCCCGTGCCGCCCTTGCCCGGAAGGCCCGCCGGCGGCTGGGTCTATCGCCATAACAGCTGGGGCCGGGTGGTGACGCCGGAGACGTTCCCCGGCCTTACCTGCCGCACCATCGTGCCCGTGTTCAGCGGCTATGGCGGGGTGACCATCATGCTGCCACCCAACGGCCTGATCTATTACGCCTTTTCCGACGGGTACGAATTTCCCGTGGACGCCGCTATCCAGCAGTTGGACCGCATCCGCCCGCTCTGTCCCTGACCATCTCAGGGCGGTGACTTTCAGTCACCACCAGATGCGCGCTTGTCGCCTGCGCAAGGGACGGGAAAGGCGACAGGATCGGTCCCGTCCTTCCATGACGGGAACCTTCAGCCCATGTCCAAGAATGCCGATCTGCTGGCCCGCCGCCGGGCCGCCGTGCCCGATGGTATCGCCACCGCCACGCCGCTGTTCGCCGCCCGCGCCGGCAATGCCGAATTATGGGATGCCGACGGCCGCCGCTTCATCGATTTCGCCGGCGGCATCGCCGTGCTGAACACGGGCCATCGCCATCCGCGTGTCATCGACGCCGTGCGCGACCAGTTGGACCGCTATACCCATACCGCTTTCCAGGTCGTGGCCTATGAACCCTATGTGCGGCTGGCCGAACGGCTGAACGCGCTGGCCCCCATGGACGGGCCGGCCAAGACGCTGTTGCTGTCCACCGGGGCTGAGGCCGTGGAAAATGCCGTGAAAATCGCGCGGGCCGCCACGGGCCGGACCGGCATCATCGCCTTTGCCGGCGGTTTCCATGGCCGCACCATGATGACCATGGCCCTGACCGGCAAGGTCGTGCCCTACAAGGCGCAGTTCGGTGCCCCGGCGGCCGGCGTGTTCCATGCCCCCTTCCCCTGCCCGTCCACGGGCCTGACCACGGCCGACAGCCTGTCGGCACTGGACCGCATCTTCGCCGCCGATATCGCGCCGGCCGATGTGGCGGCCATCATCATCGAACCCGTGCAGGGCGAGGGCGGTTTCCACGCCGCCCCGGCCGACCTGATGACGGCCCTGCGCGCGCTTTGCGACCGGCATGGCATCCTGCTGATCGCAGACGAGGTGCAGACCGGCTTCGCCCGCACGGGCCGGCTGTTCGCCATGGAACATTTCAGCGTAAAGCCCGACCTGATGACCGTCGCCAAAAGCCTGGCCGGCGGCTTCCCACTGTCCGCCGTCATCGGCCGCGCGGCCGTGATGGACAAGGTGCTGCCCGGCGGCCTGGGCGGCACCTATGCCGGCAGCCCGGTGGCCTGTGCCGCCGCCCTGGCCGTGCTGGACGTGATCGCAGAGGAGCGCCTGTGCGAAAGGGCGGAACGGGTCGGTGCCGCGTTTGAGGCGGCGATCAAATCGGCCCAGCGCGGTCCCGGCGGCAATGCCGTGCGCTGGTTCCGTCGCCTGGGCGCGATGGTCGCCTTCGACATGGTGGAAGCTGATGGCAGCCCCAGCGCCGCCAAGGCCAAGGCGGTCGTCGCCGCCGCCCTGGATCGTGGGCTGATCCTGCTGACCTGTGGCCTCTACGGCAATGCCATCCGCCTGCTGGTGCCCCTGACGGTGGAGGATGAAGTGCTGCGCGAAGGCATTGCCATCATGACCGCCGCCATCGCCGGCCTGGATGCGGAGTAATACCAAACTGCGATGAGCGGAACTCATCGCAGTTTGGTATCGGCGGCGACCGCCGCCGCGCCGCACATGCGGCGTAGCCAAGCCACCGGATGGTGGCGCCGGCGATTGAGGTCGGTGATCGGTCACGATCACCAAGACACGGAATAAACACCATGACCGATACCAACCGTTTCCCCAGCCTGGCCTTCATTGATGGCGGCTGGGTCGACGCTCCGCGCAGCCTGGATGTGAATGATCCGGCCACCGGCGCCATCATCGCCCGCATTCCCGCCCTGGAGGCCGCCGACAGCATCCGCGCCATCGACGCCGCATCCGACGCTCTGCCCGACTGGCGTCGGCGCACGGCGGCCGATCGCGGCCGGCTGATCCGCCGCTGGCACGATCTGATGCTGGCGCGGCTGGAAGATCTGGCGGCCCTGCTGACGGCCGAGCAGGGCAAGCCCCTGGCCGAAGCCCGCGCCGAAATCCGCTATGCCGCCAGCTTCCTGGACTGGTTCGCGGAGGAAGGCCGCCGCGCCTATGGCCATGTCATCCCCGCGCATCAGGCCGGCCGGCACCTGCAGGTGCTGCGCCAGCCGGTGGGCGTGGTCGCGGCCATCACCCCGTGGAACTTCCCGGCAGCCATGGTGACGCGCAAGCTGGGGCCGGCGCTGGCGGCCGGTTGCACGGTGGTGCTGAAACCATCGGAACTGACGCCGCTGACGGCGCTGGCGCTTGCCGCCCTGGCGCAGGAAGCGGGCATTCCGCCCGGCGTGCTGAATGTGGTGACGGGGCTGGCGGCGGCGGTGGCCGACCCGCTGCTGGATGATCCGCGCGTGGCCAAGCTGACCTTCACCGGATCGACAGCGGTAGGCAAGATGCTGACGGCGCGCTGTGCCGCCACCATGAAGCGTGTGTCGATGGAGTTGGGCGGCAACGCCCCTTTCATCGTGTTCGACGATGCCAACCTGGAAGATGCGGCCGACGGTCTGATGCAGGCCAAGTTCCGCAATGCCGGCCAGACCTGTGTCTGCGCCAACCGGGTGCTGGTGCAGGACAGCGTGCTGGCCCGCTTCACCGACATCATGGCGGCCCGTATCGATGCCCTGACCGTCGGTCCCGGCCGCGATCCGGGGGTGCAGATCGGCCCCCTGATCCATGAAGGGGCGGCCGATCGGGTGACAGGCATGGTGCAGGCCGCCCTGGCCGACGGCGCCCGCCTGATCATGGGCGGCACCCGACATGCCGCCGGACCGGCCTTCGTGACGCCCGGCCTGCTGACCGGCGTTGCCGCCCGTTCCGCCATCGCAAGGCAGGAGATTTTCGGCCCCATCGCGGCCATCCAGTCCTTCCGGACAGAGGCCGACGCCCTGCGTCTGGCCAATGACAGTCCGGCCGGGCTGGCGGCTTACGTCTATACATCCGGCCTGGACCGGTATCACCGGGTCATCGACCAGATCGCGGCCGGCATGGTGGGCGTCAATACCGGCCTGATTTCCAGCGAAGTGCTGCCCTTCGGCGGGATCAAGGAATCCGGCCTGGGCCGCGAAGGCGGCTTCTGCGGCATCGACGAATTCCTGGAAATGAAATCCGTCTGCACCGCGGTGGGGGTGTAGGGGCTGTCTGGTTCAGGTGGAATCGGAATGGTTTTCCCTGCCGTCCCCAGCCTGCACCCATAGGTGGCTAACTTAACCTATCGCCCCCTCCTTGCTTCCCCCGCGAAAGCGGGGGTCCAGGGGCCAAAGGCACTGAATGTTGGCACTAGTGGGCCCTGTTCCCCGCTTCCGCGGGGAAGGCACCTTATTCCAAGGGGGTAAGTTAGCGCCTACGGACCTACGCCAGGGGGGGGGCGGTGGAGAGGACTTCAACCTAACAAGGTGCGGGAAAAGGCTTTCGCGTCGCGAGGGAGAGGGGGGCGGCAAGATTAGGAAAGACAGATTGCCGGAAATAGCCCGGCCGCAGCAGCGAAATGGTTTTTCCGCACCCTGCTAAACCCGTCTCACTCCCTCACAACGTAAGTATAGAACCGGATACGCCCGTCCGCGTCCTGCTTGCGATAGACACCCTGGATTTCATTGTCGAAACCGGGGAACAGGTTGGCCCCCTTCTCGAACACTTTCAGGTAATCGATCATGGGCATGGCCGCTTCCGTCAGCCGTTCGCCCGGCAGGACGGTGGCGATGCCAGGCGGATAGACCAGCATCAGCGTGGTGGCGATGCGGCCCGGCAACTGGTCCAGGGTGACGAAATCCACCTTGTTGCGGACAAGCTGCTTGGCCGCCTTGTGCGGCAGCATGGCCATTTCCGGCAGATGTTCGGGCCGGAACTGGGCGCGCTGCAGGGCGCTGATATTATGCTCGCGGTAAAAGGCATGGATGTCGCGGCACAGATCGCCCAGCCGCACGCCATTATAACGCGGTGCCCGGCGGCGTACGAAATCGGGCATGATCTCGTCCAGCAGGGCGTTGTCGTCGTGCAGGCGCTTGAAGAAGATCAGCGCACTCATCAACCCGCCGGCCTTGCCGCTTTCCACGCCGGGCGTCAGCAGGAACAGCAGCGAATTCAGGTCGTTCTTTTCCGGCACGATCTGGTTTTCACGTAAGTACTCGGCCACCACCGGAGCCGGCACGCCCTGTTCCAGATAGGCGCCGGTGCGGCGGTCGAAACCGGGCGTCAGGATGGTCAGCTTGTTGGGGTCGGTCATGGCATAGTTGGGGCCCAGATGGCTGAACCCATGCCAACCGCGCCCCGGTTCCAGCATCCAATGCGCCGGATCACGGGCCAGTTCGTCCGTCGGCACATCCTCCCAGCGCATGTCGCGCCCATCGAAGCGGGTGATGTCCGGGACAAACGGGTCAAAGAACCATTGGCGGGCGGGATCGCTTTCCTTGTCGATGAATTCCCGCGCGATGGCGCGCAGCTTCTTGCGCGTCTCAATGCCCAGGCGGATCGTATCGTCCCACAGCACCTCGCCCGACTTACCCTTCATCATCTGCGCACCGACATCCAGCGAGGCGAAGATGGGATAGAACGGGCTGGTGGAGGCGTGCTGCAAAAAGCTTTCATTGAAGCGGCGATGTTCGACGCGGCGTTCGATATCGCCGATATGCTTGTCCTTCACATGGATCTGTGAGGCCTGGCTGAAGCTGGCCAGCTGCTTGTGCGTGGACTGGGTGGTGATGATGCCGGGGCTGTCGGGGCCCAGATTTTTCACCCCCATGCCGTAACGTCCCTGGAACAGCGGGTGGAACTTCATGAAGCCAGCCCAGGCCTCGTCAAACATGATGTAATCGCAAAGCGGGCCCAGCTTTTCGACCAGCATATCGGCATTGTTGATGGTGCCGTCATAGGAACATTGCTGGATCACGGCCACGCGGAAAGGGCGCGGCTTCTTCCAGGCGTCGGGGTCCTTCACCCAGGGGTTGGTGCGGATCTTCTCCCGAATCTTGTCCTCGTCCAGCGCCTCATAATCGATGGGGCCGATCAGGCCGTGGGCGTTGCGGTCGGTTTCCAGGAAAATCGGCGTGCCCTGGCCCAGCAGCAGGGCACCATGATGGGCGGCCTTGTGGTTGTTGCGGTCGAACAGGACCAGATCGTCCTCCGCCACCAAAGCGCCCAGCACCACCTTGTTCGATGCCGACGTGCCGTTCAGCACGAAATAGGTGCGCTCCGCCCCGAAAATCTTGGCGGCTTCCTTCTGCGCGCGCAGCGCCGGCCCTTCATGCACCAGCAGGTCACCCAGATCGACGACGGAATTGTCCAGATCGTCGCGGAAGATCGCCTCGCCCAGATGTTCGACGAAGATGCGGCCGATAGGGCTGCGGCTATAGAAGATGCCGCCATTGTGACCCGGACAGGTCCACATCTGGTTGCCTTCCTCGGCATAGTCCACCAAGGCGCCGAAGAAGGGGGTTTTCAGGGTTTCGGCATATTGGCGCAGGCGGCTGATCAGGTTCTTGGCGATGAATTGCGGCGTCTCCTCGGCCAGGAAGACATAGCCGTCGATCTCCCGCATCACCTCTACCGGGATATCCTCCAGCCGCTTGCGCCGGACCAGCAGCACGATGGGCATTTCCAGCCCGCGCGCACGAACCAGGGAGATCAGGGCCGCCGCCTTGCCCTCCGACCAGCGCTTGCCCCAGTCCAGAACCATGCAGCCGATGGCGGCATCGGTGCGGATGGCCAGTTCGGCATCCTCGATGCGGCGGGCCTTGGTGACTTCAAAGCCCAGCCGCTCCACCTCGCCGATAATGTCCTGCAGCCGCGACCCCTCCAGTTCGTCCGCCTCGAACGCGGGCGCACAAACCAGGAAATTGAAGCGGCGGAAGAATTCCATATCTGTGGCTCCCGTGGGACTGAAAGATGAAACCGCGATGGCGGGTGAGGAGGGGAGCATGCCGCACCCTCAATCGCAAACGAAGTTTCAAAGAAAATCACATCGGGATAGGTGATGTGCACCGGCGGCCGCCTGCGGAACCCCGGATGGGCGGTCGGCGTCAGGGCGACAGCCAGTAGCGTTGTTGCGCCAGCGCCGTCAGGTCGTCCGCGAATTCGCGGCGCACCGTCTCCAGTGCCTGCATGGGAGAGCCGGTGGCCAGCAGCCGGATCATCTTGCCGAAGAAAATACATTGCGGCAGCATCGCATCCAGCGGACGCACCCTGGCGCCCACCCGTTCCAGTACCTGCTTCCAGGAACGGATCTGATCGGCGATGCTGTTCCAGATCATCGGGCGCAGTTCCGGTCGCCGCGACGCTTCCAGCCAGACGCTCATGTTCGCCAGATTCTGGTCGGCGAAGGCCGTCACCTCCCGCAGGAACACGACAGCGGTCCGGTCGATCAGCCTTTCCAGGTCGTGCGGTCCCGTCTCCATGGCGGCGGCCAGGCGGTAACGCTGTTTCGATTCCTCGAACAGCTGCGCCTGGGCCGCCGCCAACAGGCTGTCCATGGTGGGGAAATGATAGGCGGGCCCCGCCGGCGCCAAGCCCGCCTGATCAGCCACCGTGCGGTAGCTGACGGCAGCACTGCCCTCACTGGTCAGGATGGCAATGGCGGCAGCAATGATCCGGCCCCGCGTCTCCGCCGATTTGCGGCCGGGTTTGGTAAGCGGCGACACCGTCGCGGGGGCCGGCGGCGCCCAGATTTCCAGGGGGGAAGCACCGGACAGCAGCACGGCCGCGACCTGCGCCTCCGTCAACCCCAAAGCCAGCACCATCAGCAGCAGGCCGATCATGCCGTCGATGGCAGAGCGCGCCGTCGCCTGCGGATCGGGGGAACCTGTGGTCCGCGCGATCTCCTGCCACACCGCCGGCAAGTCAGCGAACCAGGCCTGCGCCAGGGCCAGACTTTCCGGATGGCGGGGCGCATCCAGCACGATCTCGTTCCAGCAGAGGGCCCCCTTGCGGTCCCGGCCCACGGCATTGCTCAGCAGCCGGACGACATAGTGATGGACGGACCCGTTGTGTCCGGACCGGGCCGCCCGCCGGAAGGTTTCCGCATAACCCTGCAGAATCTGGTCGGACGCGGCGGCCACCATGTCGAACTTGCCGTCGAAATAATAGGTGGTTGCCGCCAGGGAGACGCCGGCCTCCCGCGCCACCAAGCGGTGCGTGAGACCGGCAATGCCATGGCCTGCCATGATCGTGACGATGGCATCCACCATGCGGGCGCGGCGCTGCTGGGACCGTTCCTGCTTTTCCCCCCGGCCGCGCGCGGGCGGCACGGGTTCGGCTTGCTCTGTCATGCTGACCATGGCGCTTCCTTGACGGCCCGAAGGCTACCGTCCCGCCGCCCTGCACCGCAAGCCCCGTGCCGAAGGGTTCAGTATCCCAGAAACTGCGCCGGGGTCATATCCAGCGCCGTGCTATCCAGCCGTTCCACCACACCCAGCAGGGGCAGGGCCCGTGGCAGTTCGTACCGGAAGAAATAGCGGCAGGCGGCGATCTTGCCCTGATAGAAATCGGCCTCGGCTGCTCCGGCCGGCGTGGCCAGCGCCCTGTCGGCCGCCAATGCCTGTTTCAGCCACAACCAGGCGATGACGATATGGCCGCTGGCATCAAGATAGAGCGTGGCATTGGCCAGGCCGCGTTCCACATCGGCGCAGGCCTGGACGGCGCGGGTGGCCCGACCCAGCCCGGCCAGTGCTGCATGCAGGGCATCGATCTCCGCCGTGAAACCGCCCTGGGCCTCCGCCACGTCCTGGGTCTGGCCGATTTCCAGGACCAGCAGGTCCATGGCCCATCCGCCCTCCATCCGCACCTTGCGGCCCAGCAGGTCCAGGCCATGGATGCCATAGGTCCCCTCGTGAATGGCATTCAGGCGGTTGTCGCGGTAATGGCGCTCCACGGGATATTCCCGCGTGTAGCCGTAGCCGCCCAGCACCTGGATGGCCAGCTTGTTGGCTTCCAGGCAATGTTCGGCCGGCCAGGATTTGGCCATGGGGGTCAGCAGTTCCAGCATCAGGTGCAGGTCGCGGCGCTCCATCTCGTCCGTCGTGGTGGCCATCCGATCGACCAGCATCGTGCAGTAGCAGGACAGGGCCAGGGCCCCTTCCACCGCCGCCTTCTGGGCCAGCAGCATGCGGCGCACATCGGCATGGTCGATGATGGGAACCTGTGGGGTGGTCGCATCCTTGTTGTGCAAGGGACGGCCCTGCGGCCGGGTGCGCGCGTAATCCAGTGAGTAGAGATAGCCCGCCTGCGCCGACATGGCCGAATTGGCACCCACGCCGATCCGCGCCTCGTTCATCATGTGGAACATGCAGGCCAGGCCGTGGTGGGGTTCGCCCAGCAGATAGCCCAGGCAATCCCCCCCTTCGCCGAAATTCAGCAGGCAGTTGGTCGTGCCGCGCTGGCCCATCTTATGGTTCAGGCCGGCCAGCGCGATATTGTTGCAGGCACCGGGCGCCCCGTCGGCACCAACCCGGTATTTCGGCACGATGAACAGGGACAGGCCCTTCACACCCGGCGGCCCGTCCGGACGGCGCGCCAGCACCATATGCACGATGTTTTCCGTCAGATCGTGGTCACCGCCGGATATCCACATCTTGGTGCCGGTGATGCGGTGCAGGCGTCCCTCCAGCGGTTCAGCGCGGGTGCGGATATCGGACAGGGACGACCCGGCCTGGGGTTCTGACAGGCACATGGTGCCGAACCAGCGCCCTTCCATCATGGGGGAAAGGTAGGTCGATTTCTGTTCATCCGTACCAAACGCCGCCAACATATTGGCTGCGGCCACGGTCAGCAGCTGGTAATTGGCGATGCCGATATTGGCCGCCGCCAGGATGCCATTGATCAGCATGGTGACGGTCGCCGGCATCTGCAGCCCGCCCAGGTCATGGCCGAACCCCGCAGAGAACAGGCCCGCCTCGGCACAGGCGGACAGGGCTTGCCCCACCCGCGCGTCAATCCGCACGCCGCCATCAACGAATTGCGGCTCCTGCGCGTCCAGATCGGCCGCGCAGGGCAGGAAATCCCTCTCTGCGATGGCCTGCGTGGTGTCCAGCACCGCACTGATGGCGGCACGGTCAAAGGCGCAGAAGCGCGGCGTCGCCAACACCTTGTCGAAATCCAGGGTCTCGAACAGCACGAAGTCAAGGTTCCGGCGATGCACGACCAGGGACATGGCAACCGCTCCTGTCAGGTTCCGGCAAGGGCAGCAAGAGAGCCCTTGGGTTCGCGGATGGATTAAGGGCAGGCCGTATCGCCGGTCAACATATTTTGATCAATCGTACCAATTTTTTCACTGGACGCGTCTGATGCAAAAATTAATACTGACTTTCGTGTCAGTCAGTATTGACGGTCACAAGAGGGTATGAGAACGTCAATCCGTTAGCGCCAAAGCGTCGCCAAGACGCCGCCGCAACAGGGAGGAAAAATTGAGAAACCTAGCTTGCACGGCGTCGGTGACGGCGCTGCTGGCGGCTGCGTCCGCTGCTGTCGCGCAGACCCCGACCAACGACAAGGTCGTGCTGGAAGAGATCGTGGTGACGGCGACCCGCCGCGTCGAACGTCTGCAGGACGTGCCGCTGTCCATCACGGCCTTCACCCAGGCGGAACTGACCCAGAAGGGCATTATCGGCGTCGAGGGCATCGCCAAGGAGACGCCGGGCGTGGTGATGGACCAGCGCAGCAGCAACAATCTCAGCGTCACCACCCGCGGCATTTCGGTCAACGGCTATGATGCCGGGCTGCAAAGCACGACCACCGTCTATCTGAACGACCTGCCGCTGACCACCATCGGCAATTCGGTGACGCTGGACCCCAGCCTGTTCGATGTGGAACGGGTGGAATTCCTGCGCGGGCCGCAGGGCACGTTGTTCGGGTCGGGCTCCCTGTCGGGTGCGCTGCGCATCCTGACCAAGAGCCCCGACCTGACCCGTTCCGACAAGGCGCTGTCCGTCGACGAGGCCTACTCGCCCGCCTCCGACGGGCTGCGCCAGCGCTATAACGGCATGCTGAACGTGCCGCTGGTAGAAGACAAGCTGGGCCTGCGGGTCGTCGGCTTCTACCGGCACGAGGATGGGTATGTCGAGAATACGGGCACCGGCAAGAAGAACGCCAACACCCTGGAAAGCTGGGGCGGCCGGGCGGTCATGCTGTGGCAGCCCACAGAGCGGCTCAGTCTGAAGCTGATGGCGCTTTACGAGGACAGCCAGCCCCAGGATGCCTCCCTGGTGACGCCGTCACTGGGCAAGCGCAAGCGCTACACCACCATGCCGGACCTCTATACGTCCGAGACGCAGCAGTATAATGCCACGCTGGATTATGATTTCGACTGGGCGCACCTGACCAGTTCCAGCAGCTATGGGCACCAGAAGGGACATTTCGACGTCGACCTGTCGGGTACCTTCAACCTGGCCATTCCCTATGACCTGTTCAATACCGGCATCTGGAAGACCTTCGTGCAGGAAACCCGCCTGGTCTCGGAAACCGGCGGGCGGTTCGACTGGACGGTCGGCGGCTATTATCTGCACCGTGACCAGTTCCTGGACGCACGCCAGGCATCGCGGCCCGCCTTCCTGGCGGCCCGCGGGATCACCGGCCTGATGCCGGACGGCACCTTCTATTCCAGCGTGACGGATGCCACGTCCTATGAGCTGGCTGGTTTCGGGGAACTGACCTTCCACATCACCGACAAGCTGTCCGCCATCGGCGGCCTGCGCTATGGCAAATACAAGACCGATGTGGACGTGGTGTCGGGCTTCAATTCGGCCTATTTCACCTATGCGCTTGGTGGCATCCGCGGCCCCCTGACCCTGGTGCAGACCGCACCGGTCACCAGGGATTATCCGTCGGCCGAGAAATCGTCATGGAAGGCCAGCCTGTCCTATGAACCGGCACGGAACATGACCCTGTACGCAACTGTGTCCACGGGATACCGCACGCCGGTCTACAATGTCCGCGCCGGCAGCGTCAGCACCGTCAGCCCCAGCGATCTGGTCATCCCGGCCGGTGCGACTTCCGACGACCTGACCAATTACGAAGCGGGGATCAAGGGCACCTGGCTGGATGGCAAGCTGACCGCCAATCTGGCCGCCTATTATATCGACTGGAAGAACCTGCAGGTCCAGGCGAACCGCGTTTCCGACAGCGTGCAGTTCGCCACCAATATCGGCAAGGCGGTCAGCAAGGGTCTGGAAGCGGAGATTACGCTGCGACCGGTCTCCCGGCTGACGCTGGGACTGAACGGCGCGCTGAACAATGCCAAGGTGACCAAGCTGTCAACGCAGGAAGCGCAGATTTCCGGTGCCGTGGACGGTTCGCGGCTGGCCTCGCCGCACCTGCAGGGATCGTTCTTCGGCACCTACAGCTACACCATGTTCAACGACAGGCCCGCCTTCACCAGCTTCCAGATCCAGCATGTCGGCTCCTTTCCCGTCGGCTTCCCCAACACGCCGGGCAAGCCGACGGTGCCACGGCCGACCTATGACAGCACCGATGCCTATACGCTGTTCAACATGCAGACAGGCATCACCTTCGACGATCTGACCCTTACCCTTTATGGGGAGAACCTGACCAACCGCTACGCCGTCACCTATGTGCATCCCGAAGCGTTCGTCTATAGCCGCTATGCCGTGACGCGGCCGCGTACCTTCGGCATCCGGCTGGGGTACAGCCTGTGGTGACGGTGCCGATATCCGTCCGCAAGCGGACCTGGATGGCGATGGCCGGGCTCTGCCTGACCGCAGCCATCGCCGGCTGGACCGGGACAGGACTGGCGGCGTCCGGCCCGCAGGTCCGTGTGGCCGGCGGCATGCTGGAGGGTACGGTGACGTCAGACGCCGCCGTGACCGCCTTCAAGGGCATCCCCTATGCGGAACCGCCGACGGGGGAGCGACGCTGGCGTCCCCCTGTCCCGGCACAGCCCTGGTCCGGCGTGCGGGACGCGACGAATTTCGGCAAGTCCTGTCTGCAGCCACCACCGGTCCCCACCAGTCTCTATTATGGCGGCATGGCCCCGATGGGGGAGGATTGCCTGACCTTGAATGTCTGGGCACCGGCGGGGGCCAGGGACCTGCCCGTCATGGTCTGGATCCATGGCGGGGCGCTGTTGGGCGGCAGCAGTTCCGAACCGCTTTATGACGGCACGAAGATCGCGCAACAGGGCGTGATCTTCGTTTCCATCAATTACCGGCTGGGATTACTGGGCTTCCTGGCGCACCCGGCACTCAGTGCTGAATCACCGCAAGGGCTGTCCGGCAATTACGCCCTTCTGGACCAGATCGAGGCGTTGCGCTGGGTCCAGCGGAACATCGCCGCCTTTGGCGGGGACCCTGCCAAGGTCACCGTGGCGGGGGAATCCGCCGGCGGGCTCAGCACCATCGCCCTGATGGCCAGCCCGCAGGCCAAGGGCCTGTTCCGTGCCGCAATCACGCAGAGCGGCTATATGCCGGCATACCGTGCTCTGCGGGAGGAGACGCTGGGCCTTCCCTCCGCCGAAGCGCAAGGTGACGCCCTGGGTAGGCTGGCGGGGGTCACGGATGCGGCATCGCTGCGTGCCGCCGATCTGGTCACCCTGTTCAAGGCCGGTCTGGCCACAGGCTGGGCACCGGAACCGGTGATCGACGGGGTCATTCTGAAACGGCAATTGGCCGACACGTTCGCCCGTGGCGAACAGGCAAAGGTCGCCGTCCTGGCCGGCTTCAATGAAGGGGAGATCCGGTCCCTGCCCTTCCTGATGCCGAAGAACGTGCCCGACACGAAGGAGGCGTATCAGGCGGATATCCGCCAGCGCTTCGGTAACCGCGCCGCCGATTTCCTGGCGATCTATCCCGGCGACGATCCGAAGGGGGATGCCGCCGCCTCCATCCGCGACGGGCTTTACGGCTGGGCCGCCCAATATGTGGCCCGGCAGCAGGCGGCGGCGGGACAGCCTGCCTTCCTCTATTATTTCCGGCACAGCACGCCGGCACAGCGGGAACGCAAGCTGGCCGCCTTCCATGCCAGCGAACTGCCCTACATCTTCGGCCAGGTCGGCGCGGACGCGGCCCTGGGCCCCAACTGGCCGCGGCCGCCATTGAGCGAGGATGAGGCCCGGCTGTCGTCGGCGATGATGGGCTACTGGCTGTCCTTCGTCCGCGATGGTGTTCCCGGCAACGACAGGGTGGCCCCCTGGCCGCGTTATGTACCGGGCCAGGGCGATTATCTGGATATTGAAACACGGCCTTCCGCCCGGCGTGGCCCGCTGACCCCTGCCTTCGCCTTTGCCGATGCGGTTGTGGAGGATCGGCACCGTCAGGGGCGCGCCTGGCGGCTCGACATCGGGTTCTCTGCCTTTTAACCCTACTTGGGTGTGGGACGGTCCGGTATCCGTCCCGCAAGCGGCGTCAAGTCGGGAGTCTGGAGTATCATGAGCAACGTTGAACAGCCCACCCGCAGCAAGAACCACAAGGCCCGCGTCCGGGAAGAGTCCATCGAGCGCATCCTGGACGCGGCCGAGCAACTTTTTGCGGAGTTCGGCTATCACGGCTTCACCTTGAAGGATGTGGCGGCCCGTGTCGGCGTCAGTTCGACGCTGATCCATTACCATTTCAGCGGCAAGGACAGCATCTGCGAGGCTGTATGGGCGCGCAAGGCGCCGATCTCTGCCCGCAACCGCCTGGAATCCATGCGGCGCTACGCCGAGGAGGTCGGGGACAGGATCACGGTCGAAGGGGCGCTGGCGGCCTGGATCGATGCCGACCTGAATGTACAGATCGAGGAAACCGACCAGTGGCGGGCCTTCGGCAAGATCGCGGCCCAGGCCAACAGCGCCGCCGGCTGGGGTGCGGAAAAGATGACCAAATATTTCAATCCGGTCGTCCTGGCCCTGATCGATCTGTTGAAGAGGGCCATGCCCGACTGCGACGAGGAGACGATCTTCTGGGGCTACCATTTCGTATCCGGGGCCATGACGCACAATATGGCGCGCACCGGACGTCTGGACGAACTGTCCCACGGCCTCTGCTCCTCCGACGATTTCGTCTCCATCCGGCGGCACATGGCCAAATTCATGGCCGCCGGATTTGAAGCCATCTGCCGGGAGGAAGCGGCCCGGAAACGCAAGACATCCCCCTAGCGCCCCGTGGGAGCGACGCAGCACCATGACCAGCCCCTTGCCCCCCGGCGCCATGCAGCCTTATGCGCTGACGCTGGACCGTTTCATCGACCATGCAGCCAAGTGGCATGGCGCAACGGAGGTCGTGACGGCCGGCAGCGGCGGCACCGGTGCCCGGATCGGCTATGCCGCGCTGCGCGACCGCGCCCGCCTGCTGTCCGGTGCCTTGCAGGCATTGGGCCTGGGGACCGGCGATAATCTGGGCCTGCTGGCCTGGAACAGTCAGGCGCATATGGAATGCTGGTACGGGGCCGTCGGGGTCGGGATCGTCTGTCACACGCTGAACCCGCGTCTGTCGCCGACGCATCTGGCCGCGATGATCCATCAGGCCGGCAATCGTGTGCTGGCCGTCAGCCCCGACCTGACGACCCTGGCGCGGGATCTGGCCGGACTTTGCCCCTCACTTCAGCATATCGTGGTGCTGGACGAACCCGGCATGTCCGGCCCCCTGCCCGATTGCGGCCCCGCCCAGTCCTGGCATTACGCCGATCTTCTGACAACCCATGGCCATGCCGTCGCCTGGGGCGGGGTGGATGAGAATGCGGCCGCCGGCCTGTGCTTCACGTCGGGCACCACGGGGGCGCCCAAGGGCGTCACCTACACGCACCGGTCCAATTATCTGCACACGGTCCACCAGCTTCAGGCGGATGCCTGCGGCCTGACCGCACGCGACTGCGTGCTGGTCGCCGTGCCCATGTTCCATGCCAATGGCTGGGGCTTCCCCTTCTCCGCCCCAGCAGCGGGTGCAAAGCTGGTCCTGCCCGGCCGCCATCAGGATGGCGCCAGCCTGGCCCACCTGATCAACCGCGAAGGTGTCACCGTGGCGGCCGGCGTGGCCACCGTCTGGCTGGGGCTGGCCGACCATCTGGACCGGACGGGCGGGCAAACGCCGTCGCTGCGCCGCGTGATGGTGGGCGGGGCAGCGATGCCGCAGGCACTGATGGACAGGCTGGAACAGCGCCTGGGCGTCGTCGTCCAGACCAGCTGGGGCATGACCGAACTGTCGCCCCTGGGCACGGCGGCGGCACCGACGGCGCCTTTGCGCAGGGCGTCACAGTCGGGCCGGCCGGCCTTGGGCGTCGACCTGCTGCTGACCGACGCGGACGGGGTCGCCCTGCCCCAACAGCGCGGCCGGGAGGGGCGGCTGCGGGTGCGGGGTGCCGCCGTGGTGCAGCGCTATTTCGGGCAGCGGGAACCGGCTGTCGACGCCGGTGGCTGGTTCGATACGGGCGATCTGGCCAGCATTGATGATGTGGGCAATGTCACCATCACCGGCCGCGCCAAGGACCTGATCAAGTCGGGCGGCGAATGGATCAATCCGGGCGAGATCGAAGCCATTATCGGCGCCCTGGCCGATGTGGCGCAGGTTGCCGTCATCGGCAGGGCCGACGCCAGATGGGGGGAACGCCCCGTGCTGGTGGTGGAGCCGCGCCAGGGGGCGGAGATCGCGGACGATACATTGCTGGGCGCCCTGCGGCCGCGCGTGCCCTCCTGGTGGCTGCCCGATGCCGTCGTGCGGGTCGGCGCCATGCCGGTGGCCGCCACGGGCAAGATCGACAAGACGCGCCTGCGTGCCGACTACGGCTGATTTCTGGGTTTCCCAATAAAAATAGCCAGGGAGGATCAGATGAGGACGACACGCCGCCAGATGCTGGCGGGACTGGCCATGGCCACGACACTCCGCCCCTCCCTGGCAAGGGGTGCATCGCGCCGACCGATGCCCAAGGGCTTCCTCTGGGGCTCGGCCATTTCCGCCCATCAGAGCGAGGGCAACAATACCAATTCCGACAGTTGGCTGCTGGAGCACCTGCCGGAGACGGTCTACAAGGAACCGTCGGGTGCCGCCTGCGACAGCCATAACCGCTATGCGCAGGATTTCGCCATCGCCCGCGCCATCGGCCTGAACTGCTACCGGTTCGGCATCGAATGGGCGCGGATCGAACCGGAGGAAGGGCGGTTCAGCCAGACGGAGCTGGATCATTATGCCCGGGTCCTGGCCTCGTGCCGGGACCATGGGCTGCTGCCCATCGTCACCTACAACCATTTCACGGTGCCGTTGTGGTTCGCCGGGCGCGGCGGGTGGGAGGCACCGGACAGTGCCGACCTGTTCGCCCGCTTCTGCGAACGCGCCACGCGTGCGCTGGGCGATCAGATCGGCATGGCGTCGCCCTTCAACGAGGCCAATATCCATTTGCTGGTTAAGGTCTTCCGCCTGTCCGCCACGCCCGAACATCGCGCCAGGCGGACCCGAATGATCGAGGCGGCGGCGCGCGCCACCGGGTCGCCAGCCTTCTCCTCCATCCTGTTTGCCGACCCCGACCGGATCGAACCCAACCTGCTGGCAGCCCACGCCAAGGCCTATCAGGCGATCAAGGCCGGCCCCGGTGATTTCCCCGTTGGCGTCACGCTGACGACCCAGGCCGTGGAAGCGGTGGGCGCGGACAGTCTGGCCCCGCAGGTGGAAGCCACGCTCTATGGCGGCTGGTGGGACGCGGTGAACCAGAGCGACTTCATCGGCGTGCAGGCCTATACCCGCATCCGCGTCGATGCCAAGGGGCCGATGGCGCCGCCCGCCGGGGTGGAGATGACGGCGGCCGGGTACGAATATTACCCCAAGGCCCTGGGATCGGTGATCCGGCTGGCCGCTGCGAAAACGGCCAAGCCCATCCATGTCACCGAAACCGGCATCGCCACCGATGACGACACCCGCCGCATCGCCTGGCTGGATGACACCGTGGCGGAGGTGGAGCAGTGCCTGCGCGACGGTATCGATGTGCGCAGCTACATCTACTGGTCACTGCTGGATAATTTCGAATGGACGCAGGGATACGGCCAGCATTTCGGGCTGGTTTCTGTCGATCGCGACAGCTTCACCCGCACACCCAAGCCCAGCGCCCGCCATCTGGCCGGGATCATCGAGGCAAACTAAGGGCACAAGCCCCGGAAAACGAAACAGGGAGAGCGCCATGCGTAAAGTGGGAAAAGGGCTGTTGCTGGGCGCGGCCCTGGCATCGGGTTTCATCCCGGTGCAGGCGGAAACGCCAGCCCCGGCCGATTACAGCGTCGACAGCAGCTGGCTGTGCCGGCCCGGCCGGAACGACGCCTGTGCGCAGGATCTGTCCGCCACCGTCATCCGGGCCAATGGTGAGATGGCGCGGGAGGAGTTCAGGCCGGCGGCGACCCCCGCCATCGACTGTTTCTATGTCTATCCCACCGTGTCGACCGATCCCGGCGGCAACAGCGACCTGAATGCCGGCCGGGAAGAGACCTTCGTGGCCCAGGTGCAGTTCGCCCGGTTCGGGGCCCAGTGCCGCACCTTCGCGCCGCTGTACCGGCAGGCCACCTTGACATCCCTGCATGCCCGCATGAATGGCGGCGCCGGCCCGGCGGCTGACCGTGCCCTGGCCTATGGCGACGTGCTGGCCGCCTGGCGCCACTATATGGCGCATGACAATAACGGCCGCGGAATCGTCCTGATCGGACACAGCCAGGGGGCGGCTGTGCTGCTGTCCCTGATCAAGGCGGAGATCGACGGCAAGCCGGTGCAAAAGCAGCTGGTGTCCGCCATCCTGCCGGGCACCAACGTCGTCGTGCCCGATGGTGCGGATGTCGGCGGGTCATTGAAGCATATCCCGGCCTGCCGTGCGGCTGACCAGACCGGCTGTGTCATCTCCTACGTGTCTTTCCGGGACAATGTGCCGCCCACCAGCGCCGGCCTGTTCGGGCGGGGGGTGGAGCCGATGACCATGCAGGCCTTCCCCAATGCCCACGCGCTCTGCAGCAATCCCGCCAGCCTGGGCGGCGGCTCGGCACCGCTGCGCAGTTATTTCCAGACCGATTTTGGTGCCTGGGCGCAGGCCGGCTTTGCCTGGACGCAAAACGGGCAGCGGATTGAAACCCCCTTCGTCACCACGCCCGGCCTGCTCAGTGCCCGCTGCGTCACCGACGGGCCAAACAGCTATCTGGCCGTGCATGTGGAGGCGGGCAAGGACGATGCGCGCACGCAGGATGTCCCGGGCGATGTCGTCGTGAATGGCCGCCCTTTCCCCGACTGGGGGCTGCATCGCATCGACATGCATATCGCCATTGGCGATCTGGTCGACGTGGTGGGTCGTCAGGCCGCCGCCTTTACCGCCGCCAAGCGCTGAGAAGGGGGCAGACCATGACGGCGACAGCATCAAGCAGTTCCACCACCAGGGTCGCGGCCACGGCCGGGGTCGCGGCATCCATCGAATGGTATGATTTCTTCATCTACGGCACCGCCGCCGCCCTGGTGTTTCCTTCACAGTTCTTTCCAGCCGACCTGCCAGCCTTCGCGGCGCAGATCGCCGCCTTCAGCACCTTTGCGGTCGGCTTCATCGTGCGACCCCTGGGCGGCATCGTCTTCGGGCATCTGGGCGACCGATACGGCCGCAAGCAGGCCCTGTCCATCGCCCTGCTGATCATGGGCATTGCCACCACCGGCATCGGTCTGCTGCCCACCTATGCGCAGGCCGGCGTGGCAGCACCGCTGGCGCTGGTGGTGCTGCGCTTTGCCCAGGGGCTGTCGGTGGGTGGGCAATGGGGCGGGGCTGCCCTGATGGCCATCGAAAGCGCCCCCGCCCACCGGCGCGGCTTCTATGGCAGCTTCGTGCAGATCGGCGTGCCCGTTGGGCTGGTGCTGGCGAACACCGTCTTTCTGCTGGTCAGCGAGACAGTGTCGTCCGATGCGTTCCAGTCCTGGGGCTGGCGGGTCCCCTTCGTACTGTCGGTGGTGCTGGTGCTGATCGGTACCTATGTGCAGCGGCGACTGGAGGAACCGGACGAATTCGACCGGACCGCCGCCACCAGGCCCGATCAGGACCGCGAGTTGCCGCTGGCCAAGGTGCTGCGCGACCATCTGCCCGATGTGCTGCTGGCCGGCGGCGCCTTTGTCGCCAACAACACCTGCTTCTACATGGCCATCACCTATATCGTCGCCTATGGCACCGCGACCCTGGGCATCGCGCGGGAGACCATGCTGCTGGCGGTGATGTCGGCCAGCGGCATGATGCTGCCGGTACTGATCATCTGTGGCGGCCTGTCGGACCGGTACGGGCGGCGCGGCATCTTCCTGATCGGCGCGGTATTGAGCGGGCTGTGGGCCTTCGCCCTGTTCCCGCTGGTGGAAACCGCGTCGACGCCGCTGATCATCCTGGCCATTGCCGTGGAGATGCTGTTCATCAGCATGATGTACGGGCCGCAGGCGGCCCTGTTCGCGGAACTGTTCCCAGTCGATGTGCGCTATTCGGGCGCGTCCTTGGGCTATCAGGTCGGTTCCGTGGTCGGCGGCGGCTTTGCACCGATCATCGCCACGGCGCTTTACGCGCATTACCAGTCGACCCTGTCCATCTCCCTCTACCTCTGTGCCATGTGCGCCGTGTCATTCTTCTGCGTCGTGGCGCTTGGCCGGCGCGCCAGCCGCGCTACCGCGTGGAGCAAGGCATGATGCGGGCGACACGACGAGAGCTGATGCTGGGACTGTGCGCCGGCGCGACGCTGCCGGCCTTCCAGGCCCTTGCCGGAACCAGGTCCTGGCTGACCAAGGTGAACAAGCGATGGATCCTGTCGGAGGCAGAGGCCGTCGGCTGGCACAGGATCAAGGACGAAATGGGCCCGGCCCTGACCGGCAATGCATCCTGGCAGCACTTCATGACGTTCCTGGAAACACGACTGGCGGCATTCGGCTGTGTCGACATCCAGCGATCCGCCTGGAATTTCACGCGCCGCGAAAGCAGCATCTGGCCGGACGACAGCCGATGGGGTCTGGTTTCGAACGGTCGCGCCATCCCTGCATCAAATTACGGCGCCAGCTGCGGGTTCACCGGACCCGCGGGTGTGACGGCACCTCTGCTGCTCTGGGACCCGATTGCCCAGCCCGATGTGACGGGGCGGATCGTCGTCTTCCGCCCCGTCCCCCGGCCCGAATTGCGCAGCGCCTTCAGCAACAGCGACTATGAGGACACAACCCCCTTCGACAGCTGGCCGGTGGAGGGGCGTACCGTTCCCCAGGCCCAGGATGGCACCGGCTCCATCTCCCCCGTGGTCTGGGACGAAATGACCGCCACGTCCACCTTCGTCCGCGAGATCGCAGCAAGACAGCCCGCCGGGGTAATCTTCGCCACCAACCTGAACCGGGCGTCCGCGGCGGGTTTGTATACTTTCCCGGTGCCCGACCATTATGGCTTCCCATCGCTCTATCTGGACCGCAGCAGCGGCGATCAGGTCATCGCGGACACCAAGGCAGGCGCCCAGGCCTGCATCCGCGTCGAGGGGGTGGAACAGGACGCCCAGGCATACCAGCTTGTCGCCCGCCTGCCTGGCCGCGACCATGGCACTGACAGGGACCGGCAGATCCTGCTGCGCACCCACACCGATGGTCCGTCGATCAGCCAGGACAATGGCGCCCTGGGGCTGCTGGCTGTCATCCGCTATTTCGCGAACATTCCGCGCCGCGACCGACCTCGCACCCTGCTTCTGGAACTGGATTGCCGGCACTTCATGCCGGGCGCTGAAAAGCGCTGGGAAGGGCAGGATTATTTCGCCAAATATCCCGATGCACGCAGCCATGTCGTGGCCCTGGTCGCCATGGAGCATATGGGCCAGATCGAATATGTCGCCGACGGCGAGGAGATCAGGCCAAGCGGACGGTCATTGCCGACATGGATCTATTCAAGCGCCGATCCGTCCATGATCGATGCCGCCCGGCAGGGCGCCATCGACAATAATATCAGATCAGCTGTCATCCGGTCGCCGGGCCGGCCGGGCCGGCATGGTGCGTCGCAAGGGCTCTGGTATGGCATGTCCAAGCACGGGCCAGCCCTGGGGCTGGCCACCTACGGCCTGCAGGGTGATCTTGGCGCCTATTGGGCCTTTTCAGGAAGGCTGGACCGTTTCGACGCCAGATCGTTCTGCCGGCAGGTCGGCATGTTCGCACAGTTGACCGGTTTTCTGATGACCGCTTCCTGACAGCCCCCGGTCCTCAGCAATCATCGGCCCGCGTGAGGCCCCGGCTGCGGCGCAGCAGCAGCAGCGCCGCGATGCCCGACGACAGGGCCACGATGGACATGGACCAGCCCACCATCTGTGGATCGCGGAACAGGTAATCCGTCAACAAGGCGGTCATCGCCGTGCCCACGGCCAGCCCCATGATCACATTGCAGAAGGAAACCAGCGCCGTCCCGACCCCGCGCATCTGGTTGGGGATCACGTTCTGCAGAACCGTGATGCCGACAGTGCCGCTGATGGAGGAATTGAAGATCCATACGCCAAACAGCGCGATGGCGATGCCGCCACTGCCGGCCAGCGCAATGCATCCTCCCGTCAGCCCGACCGCCACGGCCAGCATGGCAACCGACAGCCGCCCCCGGTTGCCACCGCGACTGGCATGCCGGTCACTCAGCAGACCGCCCGCAATGGTCCCGGCCCCGCCGATGATGATCGACGCGATGCCCAGCGATCCGGCAATGTCGCCGGGGGAATAGCCAAAGCGGCGGGTCAGCAGGGACGGTATCCAGTTCTGGATGGCGAAATCCCCCGCAGAGATCAGCGACACGGCCAGATAGAGCGGCAGCAGCAGACCGGCCCGGCTGCGAAACTCCCTCAGCACGGCGCGCAGGTCGGGAATATGGGTCGGCTCGTCGGCATGCACGCGACGTTCAGGCTCACGCAATGTCAGCAGCAGAGCCGCCGGCGCCACACCCGCCAGACCCAATATCAGCAGGACCGACCGCCAGGGTGCCAGCCCGTCCAGCAAGGGGCCGATCAGCGGCAGGGCCGCCAGACCCCCGCCATTGGCATATTCCAGCAACCCGCCCCCGATGACGATGGCCGCACCGCTGCCCACGGCCATTCCCGTCAACAGGCAGCCGATGGCCAGCCCACGGCGATGCGGCGGAAACAGGTCGGCAATCATGGAGACAGCGGCGGGCGCAAAGGCGGCCTCGCCAATGCCCACCCCGATGCGGGCGGCAAACAGGGTGCCGAACCCGTCGGCATAGGCGCAGGCGGCCGTACACAGGCTCCAGGTCACCACGCCGGCCAGAATGACCAGCCGCCGCGCCATCATATCGGCCAGGCGACCGAACGGCAGGCCCGCCACGGAGTAGATCAGGGCGAAGGCCAGGCCCTGGACCAGCGCCACCTCCGTATCCAGCAGCTTCAGGTCGGCCCGGATCGGATCGACCAGCAAGGACAGAACCAGACGGTCGGAATAGGACAGCACCGCCACGATGAAAAAGACCAGCAGGCTCCACCAAGCCAGCAGCGGGGACGGCCAGGCGCTGCCTGGCGCCTGGTCGGTTGCAGTCAAAACACTCATTACCGCTCACTCCAGGGGCGCAGGTCGATGGTCAGGCTGCTGGGCTGGTCGGGTGTACGGGCGATCGTCCAGACATCCCCCTTTCCATATTGGCGGAAGGTGCCCGCATCGGCCCCGGCCAGGGAAATCCGCAGCCGGTGACCCTTGCGGATCAGGGCCGCAACGGGGAAGGTCGGGAACGCCACCTCCACCACCTGTCCCGGCGGGACCGGCTGCGCATCGGCGCGGTTATAGGTCACGGCGGGTTCGGCCTGTACATAGGGCAGGCGCCCCGCCACGGCCCTGGTGCCGCGATGCATGGCCCGGAACAGGCCCTCCGTCAGATAGGTGACGCGCCCGTCCGGGGCCACGTCGCTGAGATAGGCGAAAAAGGCCGGATCGCCGGTCCGGCTGGCCACGAACAAGCGCACGGACGGCGTGCCCACCATCTCCATGTCCCGGTCGAAGGGCGCGCTGGTATAGGTCAGCAGCCTGGCGTCGGCCAAAGCGCGGTCGCCATAAGCCGCAGGCATGCCGATCTGTGTCGTCCAGCGCGTGGCCTGCCCCGTCGTGGCCGTATCATCGACCTTGTAGCTGTCACTGCCAGCCACGCCGGGAATGCCCCGGGTCAGCGCATTGCCGGGCGCAAAGTGGAAGGTCGCGCGCTTGACATCGGCGGGCGGCCATTCTGCCGTCGTGCGATAGACACCCGCACCCAGCACATAATAATGGATGACCCGCGTCACCGGTGTTCCGGCCCGCACATCGGCCAGGAACCGCGACATCATCTGCCATTGCGCCTCGGGCGCAGGCCGGGGCGTAGGATCGTCGGGCAGGAACGGATCGCTTAAACGCTCCCCATCATGGCTGTTGGGGCTGATCCAGACTTCCATGGGCACGCCGGGCAGGGATCGGTAGCGGGCCAGCACCCCCTCCGCTGTGCCGGCATCCATCCAACTGGCCCAATATTGCACCGGCACCTTCTGCTGCGCGATCCCGGCCAGGCGCGAAGCGGGGCTGCTGGCGAACATGCTGTAGCCATTCGCCCCCTTGTCGTCGCGGAATTCCGCCTGCCGATAATCATCCGGCTTCCAATGCCGCCGGGCCGCCATGGCCGCCCGCATGCGGCTGAAATCCCCGTCCTCATCCGTGGCCTGCAGACGCGGCCACAGCTTGGGGCAATCCTCCGCCCGCGCCATGCAATCCAGCGGCGTCTTCGGGTCCAGCGACTTGCCATAGTCGCGCAGCAACGTGTCGCCGCCCCACAATTCCATCATGAAGTCGTTGGCGACCCCGCCCGGCATGAAGAGATTGAGATAGGCGTCGAAATCGCTTTGCCGGATGACAGCACCGGAAAGACCAGCGGGCGATGCCGTCGCCAGATCGGCCGTGTCAGCCATGTAGGATACGCCGGTGGCGAAGACCTGCCCGTCCGACCAGGGCTGGGATTTCAGATGCGCGATCAGGCTGTCCATGTCGCGCACTTCATCCGGTCCCAGTTCGACCATGCGGTCGCCGAAGGAGGCGGTGGAGCCGCGCGTGTCGACGACCGCCACGACATAGCCTTCATCCAGAAGGCGCGCGTACCGTCCGCCTTCGCCATGCTGGTACAGGTTGGCGCGGCCATAGCGGGTCTGGATCAGCACGGCGGGATGACGGCCGCCTGCGGCCATCGTCTTGGGAAACCACAGGCTGACGGCCAGTTGCACCCCATCCTGCATGGGCAGGTAGTAGGAGCGGTCGGACCAGCCGGCCGGCCGTTCCGCCACGGCGGCGGCGGCCGTCGGCACCGCACCGGGCACCTGGGCGGCCAGCAATGCCGCCCCCAGCATCAGACTTTTCACCACTCGCCGGCGTCTGGCGGTTCCATGATCCGCCGCTGACGTCCCTCGCCTCATCTTCCTGTTCCCTTGGCTTTGTTGCCTTCAGCGGGGCGCAGCTTTGACAATTGTCGTCCCGGCCCCTACGATAAATGAGACTGATCTCATTTTTATAAATTGGCAAGGGGAACATCATGGCACCCAGGGCTTTCGTTGCCGGGCTGGCGCAGGAAACCAATGTCTTCGGCCCGCTGCCCACGGGCCTGCGCAGTTTCAGCGGGCGGTTTTCCGTGCCAGGGCGTTGCGACGATGGCGCGCCCCCGTTCCCGGAATCGCTGCTGCTGGGCGGCCGGCGGCGGGCGGCGGACGGGCTACTGGATCTGGTGGAAGGGCCTACGGCCGGGGCGCATCCGGGCGGGCTGGTCACCCGCGTCGCGTATGAGGCGCTGCGCGACACCATCCTGTCGGCGCTGTCAGCAGCCTTACCCGTGGATATCGTCGCCGTGCACCTGCATGGGGCAATGATGGCCGACGGCTATGATGATTGCGAAGGGGACCTTTTGGCGCGAATCCGGGACCTGACCGGCCCCGGCTGCGCCATCGGGGCCATGATCGACCCGCATGCCCATGTCTCCCACGCCATGGTGCGGGCGGCTGACATCCTGGTCGCCTATAAGGAATATCCGCACACGGATTTCCGCGAACGGGCCGAGGAGGTCTGGGACCTGCTGCTGGCCACGCAGGCCCGCCGCATCCGCCCCGTCACCGCCCTGTGGGACAGCAGCACCATCGGCATCTTCCACACCTCCCGGCCCGATATTCGGGCGCTGGTGCAGGAGATGCAGGCGATGGAACAGGACGGGCGCGCGCTCAGCGTCTCCCTGATCCACAGTTTCCCCTGGGGCGACGGGGTGGATTTCGGCACGCGCGCCCTGGTCACCTGCGATGGTGACGGGGCCCTGGCAGATCGGCTGGCGGCGGCTCTTGCGCGACGGGCCCGGACCCTGGCGATGGAGACCGACGGTGCGACGGTGAGCCTGGACAAAGCCCTGGCCTGGCGGGCGGAGGACCGGGCGCCCGGGCCCTATGTCCTGGCCGACAGTGCCGACAATCCCGGTGGCGGGGCCGCAGGCGACAGCACCTTTGTCCTGGCCCACCTGCTGGCGCGCGGGGTAGAGGGGGCCTGCATTGGTCCGCTCTGGGACCCGCAGGCCGTCGCCATCGCCCTGGAAGCGGGGATCGGCGCCCGGTTGGCCCTGCGCATCGGCGGCAAGACGGGGCCGCTGTCCGGCGCGCCGGTGGATCTGACCGTGGAAGTGGTGGGGCTGAACCCGGCCGCGACGCAGGATTTCGCGGGCGAGGCCTTCCCCCTGGGGGCCGCCGTAGCCGTGCGCGGCCGGGGCATCGACATCGTGCTGGTCAGCGAACGCGACCAGGCGCGCGGACCCGACCTGTTCACCGGCCTGGGCGTCAGCCTGTCCGACAAGGACCTGATCGTGGTGAAGTCCAGCCAGCATTTTTACGCCGGCTTCGCGCCGCTGGCCCGCCGGGTGCTGTATCTGGATGGTCCGGGCAGTCTGCAGACCGACCTGACCGCCTATCCCTATCGCGCCGTCATCCGCCCCCGCTGGCCCCTGGACCCCGTGGGACAGGAGCCATGGGCCGTGACGGGGCCGGATTGACGGGTCAGTCCCGGAACCGGGCGGGTGATACCAGCGGCAGCCAGCCGCCGGTATCGAACCCCGGATCAGTGCCGGTGATCAGCGCGGCGGCCAGGGCGGCGGCGGCAGGTGCCGTCTGGATACCAAAGCCCCCCTGCCCGGCCAGCCAGAACAGCCCCGGCACTGCCGGATCGAAACCGATCACGGGCTGTTCATCCGGCGCGAAGGTGCGCAGGCCGGCCCAGGTGCGCTGCACGCGGGTGATCTCCAGATCCGTGACATTCTGAAAATGGTCGGCCGCGACGGCGATGGCCATGTCGTCGGCATAAGCGTCAGACGGAGGAGTCGGTTCCGCCTCTGCCGGGGACAGCATCAGCTTTCCCCCTTCCGGCTTGAAATAGAACCGTCCTTCCATGTCCGCCACCATCGGCCAGCCGCTGACATCAACACCGGTCGGCCCGTCGATGATGGCGGCACTGCGCCGCTTGGGAACCAGACCAGGATCGATGGCGCCGAACAGCCCCGCCACCTCGCCGGCCCAGGCACCGGCCGCATTGACGATGAAGGGGGCCTGAAAGGTGCCGGCCGGCGTGTCCACCTGCCACACGGCCCCCACCCGCCGCGCCGCCCGGGCGGCAGCGGCGGTGAAAAGCCGCCCGCCCTGCCGGCGCAGGTGCCGCAGATAGGCCGTCTGCATGCCATGGACATCCATGTCCCGGGCTGTCGGCTCATGGTAGGCCCAGCGCAGGCGATCCGGCTTCAGGGCTGGCAGCAGCGCCACCACCTCCTGCGGGGTCAGCCGGGGCAGGTAGTCCAGTTCGGCAAAGGCCGCCTGTCCGACATCGTCGAAGGTGACATATAGCAGGCCGCGCGGGCTCAACAGCCCCATATCCACCCCTGGCACGCTGCCTTGCGTGAACAGGGTCCGGCTGTAGGCCGTCAAGGCCCGGACAGGCCCCACCCCATAACTGTCCACGAAGATGGCCGCCGACCGCCCGGTCGCGTGATAGGCCGGATGCTCCTCCTGCTCAAGAACACAGGTGTCACCATGGCCGGACAGCAGGGCGGCCGCGGAAAGGCCGGCCATGCCGGCGCCGATAACCAGAAAGTCGCAGGTGATAAGGGTCATGATGGTCGCGTACTCTTCAAGGGTGGCGGCCCCATCCTGGCACAGCACAGGAGTGGCTTGACAAAGTCATAAATTAAATATGATCTCATACTCAGTTTTTAACTCCACACAAGCCCCTTTCATCAAAGGGGGCAGCCTGAAAGCGAAGATGCATGACGACGAAACCGCTCTCGCCCTCCGTTCCTGCCCTTTCACGTCGCTTCCTGATGGGCATGGCCGGGGCCGCCGCCATGGCCAGCACCGCCCCCGTGGCAGCGGCCGCGACCAGCGTCAATGACCGATCCGCCGCCATTGACGGCATCATCGACAGCGCCATGCGCAAGGGCGGCTTTCCTGCCATGGTCGTGGCCGTGGAACAGGGCGGTCAGGTGATCTATCGCCGCGCCTTCGGTCTGGTCGATGTTGAGAACGGCGTGGCGGCAACGCCCGACCATGTCTTCCCCATCGGGTCGGTGACCAAGACCATGACGGGTCTGGCCCTGATGCAGTTGGTCGCTGCGGGCAAGCTGGGCCTGGACGATCCGGTCGGCCGCTACGTGGACGGCCTGTCGCCACCGGTGGCGGGACTGGCCCTGCGCCATCTGGCCGACCATACTTCCGGCCTGATCGGCTATCTGGATGTCCCAGGCTTCCCGCGCGACAGCCAGAAGCCCTTCACGCGGGAAGAGGTGGTGGCCGCCTTCAAGGACCTGCCCCTGCAATTCACCCCCGGCACGCGCTGGAGCTACACCAATTCCGGCATCTATTTGCTGGGACTGGTGATCGAGAAGGTGTCCGGCCAGTCTTACGCGGATTACCTGGCCCGCAACCTGTTCTCGCCGTTCGGCATGGCGCGCAGTTCGATGGAAGGCTGGGGCGCCGTGATCAAGCAGCGCGCCCATGGCTATATGGCCAGCCGGGGCGGACTGCGCAATGCGCCCCGCTATGACCCGCTGATGCCCTTTGCGGCGGGGGCCGTGCAGTCGACCGTTGATGACATGCTGCGCTATCGCCGCGGGGTGTTCGGCGACGGGCCGACCACCCTGCAGGTGCGCGACCTGATCCAGCAGCGGGAACGGCTGTCCAGCGGCACCCTGCTGCCCTATTCCATGGGCTGCCTGGCCGTCACAGAATTCGAAGGGCATCGGAAGCTGGGTCATCCCGGCGATATTTTCGGCTTCTCTTCCCAATATGCCTATTATCCCGACGATGACGTAACCATCGTCATCCTGTCCAACCTGCAAGGCAGCCCGCTTTCCATCGTGTCGGTGGAACAGAAGGTGGCGCGTGCCGTCCTGGGGCTGCCGCAGCCGGTCGCCGTCGACAAGCCGCTGACGGAAAAGGAGGCCAAACGCTTCGCCGGCCGCTTTGAGGTGGGCGAGTTGCGCTTCGCGGTGGACCAGATGCGGTTCTTCTTCCGCGATGGCGCCCTTTACGTCGCCTTCGGCGCCCAGGCGGGGGACGAGGAAGGGTTGCCGCTGCGCTATCAGGGCGGGGACCTTTTCGTCTCCAGCCTGGATGACGAACACCGGTTCCGTTTCCAGGGCACGGGCACCAAGCGTCAGATGCTGATGTCCTATTATGGCAGCGTGTTCACCGCCACCGCGCTGTGACACCCACGGTCAAAAAGTTTGACCGTGGGTAGGGCAGGACCCGGCGCCTGCGGGGACAGCATGAGGGGGCGTGGCCTATTGCGAGCGGCCGCGCCCCGTCACCGGCCAGATATCCACCAGCATGTCGCCGCGCACGACATGCAGATGGTCATAGAGATTGACCGTCGGGTCGCAATGCGGGGTCATGCAGGTCAGGACAGCGCCGATGGACAGGTGCTGGGCGGTATCGGCAAAGCTGACGCGCCCCTGCTCATCCCCGAAAAAGGCGTAACGGGCGCCGGCCGGCGCACCGTCCAGGATGACGGGCACGCCCGTCTCCGTCGCAAACGCCTTGCAGCCGGCATCAGTCGTGCACTGGCCGGGGACATTGGCGCTGATCACCGTCGTCTGCACGAACAAAGCCGTCTGAAACGGCACGGGCTCCGCCCTGTCCGTCCAGATATCGGCATATTCGCGGTCCATGAAGATATAGGAACCGACCTGCAGCTCTGTCAGCACACGGAAGGCCGGGTCGATATCGAAACTGCCCGTGCCGCCGCCGGTGACGATCGAAGGCGCCAGTCCGGCCGCCGTCAGGGCGTCGCGCAGCGCCTTTGTCAGGGACAGGGCATCGGCCAGCACCTGCCGCCGCGCCGCCCATCCGGCCACATGCATGGCATGACCGGCATAGGCCTGCACGCCCCGGAATTCCAGGGACGGCGCCGCCGCGATGCGACGGGCCAGATCAAGGCCTGCGGACACAGAGGTCACGCCCGTCCGATGCTGGCCCACATCCAGATCGACCAGCATGCCCAGCCGCAATCCGGCGGCAGCCGTCGCGTCTGCCAGGGCCGCGACATTGTCCGGATGGTCCGCGACAATCATCGTGTCGGGCGCCCGGCGCAACAGCCCTATCAGCCGTTCGATGCCTTGTTCCGTGACCACGGGGGATGTCAGCAGCAGTCCGCCGATCCCCTGCCCGGCCAGCGCTTCCGCCTCCCCCAGCTTGGCGCAGCATTGGCCTACGGCACCGGCCGCCAGCTGCCGCCGCGCGATCTCCGCGCTTTTATGCGTCTTGGCATGGGGACGCAGGGCGACACCCTGCTGCCGGGCCGCTTCCGCCATGGCATGCAGGTTGGCCTCGAACCCGTCCAGGTCCAGAACCAGGGCCGGGGTGTTCAACCGGTGCCGCGATCCCGCCTGCCCGATCAGCGCCGCATTGACGGGGCCGGTCATGGCGATGTCGCCATGCGCGCGAAGGACAGGAACATCAGGAAGCGCGACACGGCCTGGATGTCCGCCGCCCGGTAACGGATGGTATAGGCGTCGATCCGCGCCACCTCCGGCAGATAGGACAGCCATTCGGCCACAAAGCGGGTGCGCAACCGGATATCCAGGTCGATGGGCCCGTCGATACGGAAGACGGGGGCCTGACCGACCAAGGAAACAGCCTGTGCTGTCGCATCACGCAGGCGCGCCAACGCGACCGACAGCGCGGGGTTCAACGCGGAATAGCTGCCATAGGCCTGTTTCAGTACGGCGCCGGCCAGATGGTCACCCAGCAGCCCCCTGGTCTCCGCCACACCGACATCGTCGCTGGCAACCATCAGCACGGGCACGCCATGGGCGCCGGCCAGGGCGGCGCTGATCACCGCTTCACTGGCCACCGCACCGTTCAGGCGGATCTCGTGGATGAATTCGCTGCTCATCGTGTGCGACAGCACGCCGTTCGGGTTGGTGCCGCCGGCATGATAACCGACCAGGAAGCAGCCATCGAAGCGGCCGATCTCGATCCCCTGCATCATGCCCAGCGGCCGGGGCCAGGACCGGACAAGCTGCACATAGTCCGGCAAGGCCTCCATCTTGATATTCTGACCGTTGCCATGGCTGTCGCTGACAATCACCTCCGTGGCGCCGGCGGCGTACGCCGCCTCGCACACGGCGATGGTGCTCCGGGTCATCCAGTCGCGCGCAGCTTCATATTCGAACCCGCCGGGGCGCGTATGCTCGCGGCTGACGACGCCGCAGATGCCTTCGATGTCGGCTGAAATATAGAATCTCATGACGGCTTCCGGCTTGTCCGGGTTGGGGCCAGCCAGTCGGCGAATGTCGCCACGGCGGCAGGCAAGTCCGCGGGTGCCGGCTGGTCGGGATGCAGCACGCGCAGCCAGATCAGGCTGACCGCGTCGGCCACCCCATCATCATCCATCCCCAGCCCGGTCAGCAGTTCATGCAGTTCCGGGTCGGGATAGATCACCAGCCGCCGCACCAGTTCATCCATCATGCCGCCCAGGAAATAGGCGGCCAGCATGGCATTCCCCGTCTCCTCCCCGCGGCGCCGGCGCACGCCTTCGGCAATACGGCGATACCAGGTGCTGTTGGCCGCCTGGGACAGGCGGGAGAATTCCGGCGCCTCGTCCCCGACCTGCAGGATGCAGCGCATCAGCCCCGCATTGGCCCGGCACACGGCAACCCAGCGGCGATTGGCCAGCTGGATGGACTGGAACGCAGAACGACTGCTGCTCCCTTCCCGCGGGGTCTCCAGCTTGAAAAAATTGTTCAACAAATCCGTCAGGACCGTCAGGGTCACATCCGTCTTGTCTTTAAAGTATATATAGAAGGAACCCTCGGCAATCTCAGCAATCTCAGTAACGTCCGCAACACGGAGCGCATGATACCCCTTCTTCTCAAGGGCCTTCGCTGTGGCAATCTTTATCCTTTCCCGTGTTCTCTGCCCTTTTTGTTTTGGAGGGTCATCACGGTAGGCGGATTCCAGGTACTCTATATAGGATACGTTCATAATTTATCTTTGCCGGCGCGCTTTTCCGGCATCCTTCGTGATTGACACGCCAAATAAATGAGGCCAATCTCATAAAAATTCAAGCGACAATGAGACCGTTATGAACGATGCCCTCGCAATTGCCGGGCCCGGCTTCCTGATGCCGGGCGCCGAACTGGGCCCTTCGGCCTGGATCACCATCACCCAGGAGATGATCAGTCAGTTCGGCCAGACCACCCTGGACCCCGATCCGATGCATGTCGATCCCGAATGGGCGCGGGCCAACGGACCCTATGGCGGCACCATCTCCTTCGGGTTCCTGACCCTGGCGCTGCTGACCCACATGCTGCACGACGCGGCCGGGACGGCGCCGGAAGCTGAACAGCGCCAGGCTGGCCATTTCCTGAATTACGGCTTCAACCGGCTGCGCTTCGTGGCGCCCGTGCGCTGTGGGGAGCGGGTGCGCGGCCATTTCAAGGTGGCGAAGGCCGGCTATGACAAGCAGGGCCGCTGGCAGACCGTCATGGCCTGCGAAGTGGAAATCGAAGGCCAGGAACGGCCCGCCCTGGTGGCGGAATGGCTGTCGATGCATGTCGCGGATTGATCCGATGCCGCCGGCATCACCCGTGATCAAAGGCGCGGAAATCGGCCTCTACGCCGCCGGTTCACTGGGCACCGGCATCTTTTCCACCGTGCCGTCCGTCCTCCTGCTCTATTTCTGCACCCAGATCCTGATGATCGCGCCGGGCGTCGCGGCCCTGCTGGTCTTCCTGCCCAAGGCGCTGGCCCTGTTCTGGGACCCGTTCGTGGGCGGATGGTCGGACCGTGCCACCAGCCGCTGGGGCCGCCGGCGTCCGTTCCTGCTGCTGGGCGCCCTGGGCACGGCATTGGCCTTTGTGGGCCTGTTCTCCCCACCCGACCTGCCATCCACCTGGATGATCGTCTGGGTCGGCCTGGCCTATCTGCTGCTGGTCGGCCTTTATGCCTTCTTTGCCGTACCCTATGTAGCATTGCCGGCGGAATTCACCAGCCAGGCCGATGAACGGGCGCGGCTGGTCGGCTGGCGCATGGCCGTGGTCATGATCGGGGTACTGGTGGGGGCCGGTCTGGCGCCGGTTCTGGTCGCGACCTTTGGCGGCGGTCGCGCCGGCTATGCCGGCATGGCGTTGTGGGTCGGCGGGGCATGCGCCCTGTTCATGCTGTGCCCGCTTCTGTTCCTGGCGGGACGGGACGGACCGGCAAGGCGACAGGGCGGTCAGCGCCGTTCCATCCTGCCTCCCTTCCGGCAGGCATGGCGCGACCGGCCCTATCGCCGGCTGCTGGCCGCCTATGTCCTGATGCTGACGGCGGCATCCCTGCCGTCATCGGCCACACCCTACTTCATCACCGGCCCCCTGGGCCGTGGAGAGGGCGATATCGGCACGGCCCTGGGCCTGATGCTGCTGGCCGCCAGTCTGGCCGCACCGCTGCTGGCACGGGCCGGGCGACGTTGGGGCGACCGCACCGTGTTGCGGGCGTCGATCCTGGCCTATCTGCTGGCCAGCATCCTGATTACGGGCGGGGTCTGGCTCGCGGCGGGCTGGCCGCTGATCCTGGCCGGCTTCGTGCTGGCCGGTCCTGCCTTCGCCGGGCAGCAGGTACTGCCCTACACCATGGTCAGCCACCTGATCCATGACCGCGCCGGAAAAGGCGAGGCGGAGGAAGGGGCGCTGATGGGCCTGTGGACAGCGGCGGAAAAACTGGGACTGGCGCTGGCACCGCTGGTGACGGGCCTGCTGCTGTCACTGTCCGGCGGCGATATCGCCGGATGGCTGGCCCCGCTGATCCTGGCCGCGACCTTCCTGTTCGGCGGCCTCTCCCTTTTCCTGCTGCGCGCGGGCGCGAATGACGCCCCAGACCTGACCGGAACCGGACCAACATGACCTTGCCCCTTCCCCCGCTGCTGCCCCGGATCAGCGATTACGCGACCTGGCAGGCCGACAGGCAGCCCGACGCCATCGCCATGAAGCTGGATGGTGCCACCACCAGCTATGCCGCGCTGGTCGCCCAGATTGACCGACTGGCCCGTGCCCTGCTGGCGGCCGGCGTACGCAAGGGCGACCGCGTCGCCACCTTGCAACCGCCCAATCCCCAATATGTCGTCGATTTCCTGGCCGCAGCCTCCATCGGCGCCATCTGGGTCGGGCTGAACCCCCGCTATCAGTTGGACGAACTGCGCTATGTCGTCACCGATGCGGAACCGCGGGTGCTGCTGGGCCGACAGCGGATCGGCGACCGGCGCTACGATGTCGATCTGACGGCCCTGGCCGCCGCCTGCCCCGCGGTGACGCATCTGGTCCTGCATGAAGCAGAGGAGCCGCTGCCGGGGGCCATCGCGCTGGAGACGTTCCTGGCGGCCGGCGCGGGGGTGGATGATGCGCAACTGGCGACAGCGCGGGCCGATTGCGGTGGGCGCGATCCCTGCCTGATTGTCTACACCTCCGGTTCCACCGGCAAGCCGAAGGGCGCGCTGCTGCATCATGACGGATTGGCACGGTTCAGCCTGGGCCAGAATCAGATCTGGCCGCTGGACCCGCTGCGCGTCATCAACTATTTCCCCATCAATCATGTGGGCTGTGTGGCCGATTGCACGCTGCCCTGCCTGCTGGCCGGCGGCACGCTGATTTTCATGGAAAAGTTCGATGCCGGCGAATGCCTGCGCCTGATGCAGGCGGAACGGATCACGCTCTGGGGCTCCGTCCCCAGCACCTTCCCGATGCTGCTGGACCATCCCGGTTTCGCGACGACGGATCTTTCGGCCGTGCAGCTGATCGTCTGGGGCGGTGCCAGCATGGATGCGGCCACCATCGACCGGCTGGCGGCCATTCAGCCGCGGATGGCGACCAATTACGGCATGACCGAAACCACCAGTGCGATCACGGTGCTGGAACCCGTCACCGACGCCGAATTGCTGGCACATTCGGTCGGGCACGCGTTTGACGGTGTGGAGATCCGGCTGGCCGACGCGGATGACCGGCCCGTGTCCGATGGCACGCCGGGGGAGATCCAGGCGCGATCGCCGCTGAATTTCCTGCGCTACTGGCGGCGGCCCGACGCCACGGCGGAAGCGTTCACGGCCGATGGCTTCTTCCGCACGGGCGATCTGGCCGTGCGGCGGCCCGATGGGCGGTACCGCATCGTCGGCCGGATCAAGGAGATGTACAAATCCGGCGGCTACAACGTCTATCCACGGGAGGTGGAGGCTGTGCTGCGCGCCTGCCCCGGGGTGACCGACGCCGCCATTGTCGCCATCCCTGACCCCGTCTGGCAGGAAGTCGGGATCGCCTATATCACCGCCGCAGGCCCGGTGGAAATGGCAGCGATACAGGCGTTCCTGCGCGACCGGCTCGCCCATTACAAGCTGCCCAAGCGAATCATCCTGCTGGACGAGCTGCCCTTGCTGCCGATCGGCAAGATCGACAAGGCATCGTTGAAGCAGCGCGCCCTGGCCACATTCACGATCGGCTGACGGGACCCCTTCGACGGCATCCGGCACGCCCCACCCGCGCGCCGGATGCCGTGTCATGTCCGCACGAACCCTGCCTTTGCGCGCAACCGCGCCGCCGAAAGACGCCCACCGTCACGGTCATTTTATAAAATTGAGATCATACTCATTTTTCCTTGACTGGAGGCGCGGTTCGGCATTCGATCAGGGCTACGGCGCGGATGGAACAACCATCGCCGACCGGCCCGGTGCCGGCGGACGCGCTGTCGGGAGCTTCACCGTCATTTCCTGGGGGATTACGAATGAACAAGCGAGTGATGCGCGGCGTCGGCCTGTCCTGCGCAGCGATTGCCTTCCAGGCCGCGCTGCCGGCCGTGGCGCAGCAGACGGAGACGTCCGGCGTCGTGCTGGAGGAAATTGTGGTCACGGCCCAGCGCCGGGCTGAAAGCATGCAGGACACCGCCGTATCCATCAGCGCGCTGACGGGCACCGATCTGAAGGATGCCGGCATCGGCCGGCTGGAGGATGCGTCCAGCGCCCTGCCCAATGTCTATATCGGGCCGCGGGATCTGCGTACCACCTCCATCACCATCCGCGGCATCTCCGCCGATCTGAACAATCCAGGCCTGGATCAGAGTGTGGGCGTCTATGTCGATGGCGTCTATATGGGCCGCGCGGCCACCATCAATTCCAACCTGTTCGATCTGGAGCGGATCGAGGCGCTGCGCGGGCCGCAGGGCACGCTGTACGGGCGCAACACAGTGGCGGGCGCCGTCAATTTCATTACCCGCAAACCCACCGCAGAGGCTCGCACGGCGGGCAGCCTGTCCATCGGCAATTACAGCGCCGCGCGCGCTAATGCCGTCACGTCGGGGGCCCTGACCGATACGCTTTTCGCCTCCATCTCCGCATCCCTGGATACGCGCGACGGACTGGTCCATAACAAGGCCACGGGCACCGATCTGGACGATGTCAACGGGTCCGGCGGGCGCCTGACCCTGGTCTATGATCCCGGCGGAGATGTCGATGTGACGCTCCGCGCCGATGCATCGCGCGACCGCACCCATTCCGGCGCTTTCGACATCCTGAAGAACGGGGTTATGGCCGGCACCCCGCTGGCCGATGCCGATCCCTATGATCGCACGGTCAACCAATCCACCGACACGACCCAGAAACGCGATGTCTATGGCGCCTCGGCCGAACTGAACTGGCGGGCAGAGCCGGGCACGCTGACGGCCATCACGGCCGGCCGCGGCTACAAATGGGATAATATCCAGGAGAATGACTATACCGTTCTCGACATGCTGGACACGGGCATCAAGGAAAAGCAGAGCCAGCTGTCCCAGGAAGTGCGCTTTGCCAGTGATTCAGCCGATCGGTTCAGCTATGTGGTCGGCGCCTTCTATTTCGACCAGCAGCTGGACACCATCTCCAAGGTGCAGGTGGGCACCGATCTTGGCATCTATCCCAAGCGGGTGCCCGTCTCCATCTATGCCGATGTCAATACCAAGAGCTATGCTGCCTTCGGCCGCGCCACCTATCGTCTGACCGACAGCGTCAACATCGCTGCCGGCCTGCGTTACACCTATGAAGAGAAGAAGGTCGATTTCAAGCAGGATGGCGACCCCTATGGCGCCATTGCCGGATCGATCCCCCGCCGCCTGATCAAGGGGGACGAGGACAAGGTGTCCCCGTCCCTGACGCTGGAATGGCGGCCGCAGGAAGACATGCTGACCTATGCCAGCTACAGCCAGGGCTACAAGTCAGGCGGCTTCAACATCTATTCGATCACGGCCACCGACGATGCGTCCTACAAGCCGGAGAATGTGGACAATTACGAAGTCGGCCTGAAAAGCGAGTTCCTGGACCGGCATCTGCGCTTCAATGCGGCCGCCTTCTTCATGGATTACCGTGACCTGCAACAGAACCAGCTGGTCACCACGGCCGGCGGCATTTCCCGCTTTCAGACAGCCAATGCCGCCAAGGTGGAAAGCAAGGGGGTGGAACTGGAACTGACCGCCATCCCGATGCAGGAGCTGCAGGTGACGGTCAATTATGGCTATGTCGACGCCACCTTCACCTCCTACCCCAACGCCACCGCGAAGGGGGCCGATTACACCGGCAACCATCTGGCCCTGGCGCCAGCGCACACCTTCAGCGCCGCAGCCGAATGGACCCGGCCGCTGGTGAACGATCTGGAATTCTACTTGCGGGGCGAGGTCAGCTATCGCAGCCGCATCTTCTTCGCCTCCAACAACACGTTTGACGATCCGGGGCTGACCCTGCTGAACGCGCGAGCCGGCATCGGTCCGGAAAGCGGTGCCTGGCGGGTCACGTTCTGGGGCCGCAATCTGACCAACGAAACCTACGCCATCAACCAGTTCGAAGGCGCGGTTCTCTCCGGCCAGGTGGTCCAGGCTCTGGGCACGCTCCGTACCTACGGCGTCGAGCTGTCGTTCCAGTTCTGATAGCGCCATGAAAACGGGCCCCCGCGGCGTCGCGGGGGCCCTCATCTTGTCTTTATGAAGCCACCGCGGTCACAGGCGTTTCACGATATCCCGCGAGATGACTTCCTTCATGATCTCTGACGTGCCGCCATAGATGCGTTCGATGCGCGCGTCCACGAAGGCCCGGGCGATCGGATATTCCATCATATAGCCGTAGCCGCCATGAAGCTGCACGCATTCGTCGACGACACGGCCCAGCATCTCTGAATGCCAGAGCTTGCCGGCAGCCGCATCCACAGCCGTCAGCCGGTTCGACAGCCGTGCCGTCAGCAACTGGTCGCAGAAGGCCCGTCCGGCCATGATCTGCGCCTCCATCTCCGCCAGCTTGAAGCGCGTGTTCTGGAAATCGATGATGTGCTGGCCGAATGCCCGGCGGTCCGCCGTATAGGCGATGGTTTGGGCCAGTGCGGCCTCCGCCCTGCCCTGGCAGAGGATGGAGACGATCAACCGCTCCTGGGGCAGCCCCTCCATCATGTGGATGAAGCCCTTGCCCGCCTGCCCCAGGAGATTGTCAGCCGGCACGATCACATCGTCGAAGAACAGTTCGGCCGTGTCCTGCGCATGCTGACCCATCTTGCGCAGGTTGCGTCCGCGCGAAAAGCCCGGCGCATCCCCTTCCACCACGATCAGGGAGATGCCGTGGGCACCCTTTCCCGGATCGGTCAGGCAGGCGACAATGATGATATCGGCATTGTGCCCGTTGGTGATGAAAGTCTTCTGACCATTGATCCGCCAGCCATCGCCATGGGGAACCGCCACCGTCTTGATCCCGGCCAGGTCAGACCCGGCACCGGGTTCGGTCATGGCGATGGCGCCGATCCTTGTGCCCGCCACCATGGCCGGCAACAGCCGCTGTTTCAGCGCCGCACTGCCGAATTCCTGGATATAGGGCGCGACGATCAGCGAATGCAGGGGAAAGCCGGCCCCCGTGGCACCGATCCGCGCCAGTTCCTCGCACACCACGATGTCGAAGCGGATATCGGTGCCGGTGCCGCCATATTCCTCCGGCAACCAGGCGCAGAGCAGGCCCAGCGCCCCCGCTTCCTGCCAGATTTCCTTCGGCACCCGGTGCCCTTCCATCCAGGCATCCTGATTGGGCAGCACGCTGTCTTCGCAGAAGCGGCGGACGGTGGCACGAAAGCTTTCATGGTCGTCGTTGAAAATCGCCATTCTTTCCATGGTCTGTTCCTTGATCTTGAAAGACAGGGCGTGGTCAGGGCCGCGTCCCGAAGGATGGCCGGCCCCGTTGCTCCGGCAACAGGCGGTAGGCATCCTTCACCCAGTCGCACAGCAGGGGCCGCGTTTCCCTGGGGTCGATAATGTCCTGCACCCCAAACCGTTCCGCCGTGCGGAAGGGCGAGGCAATGTCCTCAAGCTGCTGTTCGATGGCGGCGATGGCGGCCCGACGGTCGGGCGCGCGGTCCAGTTCCGCCCTGAACGCCGCCTCGATCCCCCCCTGCTGCGGGATTGATCCCCAGCGGGCCGAGGGCCAGGCCCAGCTTCGGCCGGCACGGTGACGGTTGACGATGCCCGCCCCGCCGACCCCGAACACGCGCCGCAGGATAATCTCCGCCTGGGGCACAGTCGCCTGATAAAGGGCGGTGATGGCGCGGGCGCCAAAGCGGATGGTGCCGGCCCGCTCCGCCGCTGCCCCGATCGACATGCCCGCCTGGTCGGTCAGGCTGACGATGGGCAGGTGGAAGGTCTGGCACAGATCGACCAGACGGGTGACGGCCATGGCGCCTTGCGCCGTCATGGTCGCCCCCTTCTCCGGATCGGTGGCCAGCACGCCGACGGGACGGCCATCCAGCCGGGCCAGGGCAGTGACGGTCGACCCGCCATAGTCGGCAAAGCGGAACAGCGACCCTTCATCGAAGATGGCCCGCAGGATGGGCGCGATGGCATAGGGGCGCCGATCGTTGCGCGGGATGGCGGCGGCCAGGGCCGGCTCTCGCCGGTCGCAGGGATCGGCACTGTCCTGACAGGGTGGCAGGTCGAACACGCTGGACGGCATGTAGGACAGGAAGCGCCGGATGGCATCGAACGCGGCCGGTTCGTCGGGCAGGATGCGGTCGACCATGCCGTTATCGGCATGGATCGCGGTACCGCCCAGTTCCTCCTTCGACAGATCCTCACGCGTCGCGGACCGGACGATGGGCGGGCCGGCCGTGAAAATCTGACCAATCCCCGCCACCATGACGGAAAAATGCGACATGGCCAGCCGCGCCGCGCCCAGCCCGACCGTTGGCCCCAGGCAGGCAGCGGCGACGGGGACCAGGGACAGGTTGTCTGTCACCGCGTCCCATCCGGGGTTGACCGGCAGATAATGGAATCCCTGTTCCAGCGCCATGGTGACGCTGCCGCCGCCGCTGGCACCATCCAGCAGGCGCACGACGGGCAGGCGCATCTCGCCGGCATACCGTTCGATGAAGATCTGCTTCTCATGGATGGCTGCATCGCCCGATCCGGCCCGCAGGGTGAAATCATCCACACCGATGACCAGCTTGCGCCCATCGGCGCGGATCGTGCCGCCGATGAAGTTGGCGGGCGACAGCCTTCCGTCCTGATCGGCAAAGCCCGTCAGGGCGCCGATTTCCAGAAAACTGCCGGGATCGCCGAAGCGGTCGATCCGTTCGCGGGCTGTCAGCTTGCCCGCCGCGTGCTGGCGCGCGATCTTGTCCGGCCCGCCCATACCCCGGGCGATGGCAAGACGACGCTCGATCTCCGCAATCTCCGGCTGCCATCCGTCGGCGACCTCGTCCTTTTCAGCCGGTCCGGGGGCATGTGGGGTGGCACCGTCGTCCGCCCGCAGCAGGATCAGCGATGCCCCGGCCGCCACCTGCCCATCCCGCGCGACCCGGACCGCGGCAACAATACCCGCGCATGGTGCCACCACCGGGTGTTCCATCTTCATGGCCTCCAGAACCAGCAACAGCTGCCCCGGCCGTACATGGTCGCCAGCCCCGACCGAGATCTGGATGATGATCCCCGCCATCGGGGCGCGCACCGTCAACCCTGGCTCTGCGTCCGCGTGCGACAGGACGCCCGTCGCCCCCTCCGCGATGACTGGCGGGACACCGTCGATCGGCGACGGACCGGGTGCCGGCTGCCATCGGGCGGCGGCGGACAACAATTCGCCCAGATGCGCGGCGATAAACCCCGTGTCGAACCGCCCGGACAGGAACAGCGGATGTTCCAGAATGCCGGCGATGAAGGGGATGTTCGTCTCCACCCCCTCCACCCGGAATTCCCGCAACCCCTGGGCGACGCCCCTGGCCGCCGCCGGGAAGGAGGGACCGCGGACGATCAGCTTGGCCAGCAGCGGGTCGTACCGTGTGCTGGTCGCGTAGCCCGGATGGCCCATCCCGTCCACGCGCACGTTCGGTCCCGACGGCGGCTCATAGGTGCCAAGGCGCCCCGCGCTGGGAACCGCCGTGCCGTCGGCGCACATGGTTTCCAGATTGATACGGGCCTGGATGGCCCAACCCCTGGGGGCCGGGGGCTCCAGCAGACCAAGGTCGGACAGCGACGCCCCGAAGGCGATGGCGATCTGCGTCTGGACCAGATCGACGCCTGTGATTTCCTCGCTGATCGTATGTTCGACCTGCAGCCGCGGGTTGGCCTCGATGAACCAGAAATCCGGACCGGCCACAAGAAACTCGAATGTGCCAAGGCCCTTGTAGGCGACATGACGGGCCAGGGTCAGGGAGGCGTCGATCAGGCGCTGGCGAAGGGCGGGGGCCAGTTCAGGCGCCGGCGCGATCTCGACCAGCTTCTGGTGGCGGCGCTGGATGGAGCAGTCCCGTTCCCACAGATGGCTGACCCGGCCGTCACCATCGCCGACCACCTGGACCTCGATATGGCGGGCCGCCGGCAACAGCCGTTCCACATACAGGTCGCCATTGCCGAAGGCCATCATGGCTTCCGACGCACAGCGTGCGTAGGCCTGTTCCAGGTCGGCCGGATCATGCACGACCCGCATGCCGCGTCCGCCACCGCCGGCCACCGCCTTCAGCATGACCGGCCCCTGCACCAGTGCAAAGGCATGTGCCTGATCCAGCGATGTCGGGCCATCGGTACCGGCAGCGACGGGCACACCCAGCCCTATCGCCAAGGCACGGGCGGCGATCTTGTTGCCGAACAGGTCCAGCGTTTCGGGCGACGGACCGATGAAGGTCAGCCCGGATGCCGCACAGGCCCGGGCAAAGGCGGCATTCTCGCTGAGGAAGCCATAGCCGGGATGGACCGACCTGCACCCGGTCCGTATGGCGACGTCGATGATCGACGCCATATCCAGATAGGCGGCTGGCCCCTGTCCCGGCAAAGACCAGCTTTCGTCAGCATGGCGGCAATGGGGCGCGTCCGCCTCGTCGGTCGCATGGATGGCGACAGTGGTCTGCCCCAGCATCCTGGCGGCGCGTGCAATCCGGATGGCAATCTCGCCCCGGTTCGCCACCAATAACTTTTCCATTGGTCTCTCCATGCTTTCGCCCGGTGGCGACAGGGCGCGGGGTCAGTACAGCACCTCGAACAGGCCGGCGGCACCCATGCCGCCGCCGACACACATGGTCACGACGACGTGCCGCACACCCCGGCGCCGCCCCTCGATCAGGGCATGGCCCACCATGCGGGTGCCGGACATGCCATAGGGGTGACCGACGGAGATGCCGCCACCATTCACATTCAGAATGTCAGGCGGAATGCCCAGGCGGGCGGCACAGTAAAGCACCTGCACCGCAAAGGCCTCGTTCAGCTCCCAGAGGCCGATATCGTCGATCTTCAGCCCGTACCGTGCCAGCAGCTTCGGTACGGCGAAGACAGGGCCGATGCCCATCTCGTCCGGTTCCGTCCCCGCCACCGCCATGCCCAGATAGCGTCCCAAGGGCCGCAGCCCCCGTCGCACGGCCGTATCCTGATCCATCAGCACACAGGCTGACGACCCGTCGGAAAGCTGACTGGCATTACCGGCCGTGACGCAGCCGTCGGGGCCGACGGCCGGCCGCAGCGCTGCCAGCCCCTCCAGCGTCGTGTCGGGACGGTTGCCCTCGTCCCGCGTCACCGTGACATCGCGAAAGATCGTGTGCCCCGTCGCCTTGTCGATCACCGCCATACGGGCCGTGACGGGCACGATCTCCGCGTCGAACGCACCGGCGGCCTGGGCCCGGGCTGTGCGCTGCTGTGACAGCAGAGCATATTCGTCCATCCGCTCCCGGCTGATGCCGTAGCGCCTGGCCACGATCTCCGCTGTTTCCAGCATGGGCATATAGGCGGTCGGAACCATGGCCAGCAGCTCTGCGTCCGGATCGCCGCGCATGGATGGCCCCTGGACCAGGGAAATGGATTCCACCCCCGCCGCCACGCAGATATCCATGCCGTCGACGATCACCTGCTTGGCCGCCGTCGCTACCGCCATCAGGCCGGATGCACATTGGCGGTCAATCGACTGGCCGGCAACCGTCACCGGCAGGCCGGCACGCAGGGCGGCATTCCGGCCAATGGCAACCTGCGACCCCTGTTGCAGGGCCGCCCCGACCACAACATCGCCGATATCGGCGGGGTCGATGCCCGCCCGTGCCACGGCGGCCCGGATGGCGTGGGCGGCCAGTGTCGGTGCCGGGGTCGCGTTGAAGCTCCCCTTGAAGGCCCGCCCGATCGGCGTGCGGGCCGTGGAGACGATGACGGCATCACGCCTGCTCATGCCACCCCTCCCGTGCGGGTCGCGCCGGCAGCAAAATCGATCTCGCTTCCCATATTCTCTCCTCTGCCTGCCGTCGGTGACGGCAGGCATTGAAACAATAGTGATCTCAGTTTTATTTCATGGACCTGAAGCCGCGGCCGTCCATCCGTTCAGAACGCGACCTTCATTTCCACGCCATAGGTTGCGGGTTCACCCAAGGTGATCAGCTTCTGACCGTTGAGCGTGTTGTCGTAGAGATCGAACAGACGCGTCATATAGGTCTTGTCGAAGACATTCTTCCCGTACAGCGCAAGGCGCCAGATGTCGTCTTCCGACGCCAGCGTCAGCCGCAGATTGACCAGGCCATAGGCGCCGACCCGGCCATCGGGATCGTTATTGGTGGTCAGGTAGGTGCGGCCCCGCAGCTGGTACTCCGCCTGGAAGGACAGCGGTCCGAACTGCGTCGGCAATGTATATTCGCCCTCGATCAGGCCCGTATAGTCGGGCGCGTAGGGAATATGGTCCAGCGGCTTGCCATTGGGCTGCTTGCCTTCATCATAGGCCGCATCCTGGACCGACAGGTTGCCCGTCAGCCGCAGACGCGACGTGACCCGCGCGGTCGCCTCCAGCTCGATGCCCCGGCTGTGCGCCTTGCCCGCATTGAGGATGATGGGGTTGTAGAACGTGGTCGCCGGATTCTGCGCCGTGATCTGGATGCTGTCCCATTCCATCGTATAAAGCGCAATGTTCAGCGCGAGGCGGCGGTTGAACAGTTCGGTCTTCACCCCCGCCTCATAGTTCCACAGCGTCTCCGGCCCGAAGGCAATGCCGTTGGCATCACCCAGCGCGTCGTTGAAGCCACCGCTCTTGAAGCCTTTGGCCGCGCTGATATAGGTCATCACTTCGGGGCTGACCCGGAAGCGAATGTTGGCGTTGGGGGTGAAACGGCCCCAGCTGTCCTCCGCCTTGACGGTCGTGGAGCCACCCAGGATCTGATACGGATCGACCTGGCTGTAATCGATGCGCTTTTCATCGTGGGTGTAACGGCCGCCCAGAGTCACATCGATGCGGCTGTCCGCCGACCAGGTGGCGCTGGCGAAGGCCGCCTTGCTGATGGTCGTCATCCGGCCCGTCGACCCAATGACAAGGCCGTTCATCGCCGGCACACCGAACAGGTCGGCCGTCGCAGAACCCAGTTCAATGAAGCTCTGGTTGTCCGCCTTCTGATGGAAATAATAGACGCCAGCCAGCCAGGACAGCGCCCCGGCGGTGCCCGCGACGCGGAATTCGTTGGAAACCCGCTTCACCTGCTCCGGATCGCCATCATAGCTGAAGGAGAGCTGGCATCGGCAGGTGTCGGTATCGCTGCCATAATCGTGCTGGCGGTAGGAAAGGATGTCGACAATCTCGATATCCCCCAGCACCGTCTTGAAATTGGCCGCATAACCGTCGGAATTCAGCATTTCCCGGCTGGGGCGATTGGCATTGACCTTGCGGTCGAACGGATCGGTATTCAATGCATAGCCCTTTGCCAGCAGCATTTTCGTGGCAAGGGCAGAGGGGTTGTATTTCAGCGTCTCGAAGACCAGCGTTTCCTGGTTGGCTTCAGCGTGATCGGCAGTGACCAGCAGTTCCGTGTCGGGGCCCGGCGTGAACAGCAGCTGTGCCCGCCCCGACCAGGTCCGGCGGTTGTTGACGTCCCGGTCCAGGAACAGATTGTGTTCATAGCCATCGCGATGATCAACAATGGCCGCCACCTTGGCACTCAGTATGCCCTCGACCAGCGGACCGGACAGCGACGCCCCCAGTCGGCGGCGCTGGTAATTGCCCAGATCGGCGGTGACGGATCCTTCCACATCGTCGCCCGGCCGCGCCGTGGTGATGGCAATCACGCCGCCGATGGTGTTCCGGCCATAAAGCGTGCCCTGCGGTCCCCGCATCACCTCCACCCGGGCGATGTCGTAAAGGTCCAGATTGGCGCCGGGACCCTGGCCCACATAGACTTCATCGACATAATAGCCGACGGCCGGATCGGCACCGGCCGACCCGGCAGAGCCGACCACGCCACGCAGGGATGTCGGCGAGAGCTTGAGGTCGCCGAAATTCCCGTAATTCAGCCCCGGTGTCACCTTCGCCACATCGACCAGGGAGGCAAGCCCGCGCCGGGCCAGCGCCTCCTCGTCAAGGGCAGTGATGGAAATCGGCGTGTCCTGAAGCCGCTCCGTCTTTTTGCGAGCCGTCACCACGATCTCTTCCAAGACGACGGCCTCCTCGGCCGGCGGCTTCCCATCCGCCTGTGCCCAGGCCGGCACGCCCCCCAGAACCAGGACCGGCGCCACCCCCAATAGCCATCCGCGAAATCCCATTTCAGCCTCCCCGCTTTTTAATGAAGTTGAGATCATACTCATTTTTCAGCAGCTGGGAAGCTGAATCCGTGCTGACGCGGTGACTGCATCATCCTGCCGGCCAGTTTCGTCGACGGGACAGGAGCGTCCGGCATCTCCCCGGCACCGAAACCTGGAAGCGGCTTGACTCAGTTTCATTATTCGACGATCATAGAAAAATGGAAACGAAAGCTGCCACCGACGCCTTTGCTGCCCTGTCCCAGGAAACGCGCCTGGGCATCTTCCGCTTGCTTGTCCGTGTGGGCCCGAACGGGCTGACGGCAGGTGAAGTGGGGCAGCAAATGGGCGTGCCCGCGTCCACCTTGTCGCACCATCTGGCCACCCTGGAACGGGCGGGCCTGCTGCGATCCTGGCGGGTGCAGCGGCACATCCATTACGCCACCGATTTCGAGGGCACGCGCCGGCTGCTCAGCTTCCTGGTCGAAGATTGCTGTGCCGGCCGGCCGGAACTTTGCGGCAGCGGCATCATGGATGCCGCCGTTGCGTGCACCGCCGCCTGCGGCCCCGAACCACACGGGCCCGAACCCGCTGGAGGAAGTGATGAGTGACACGCCCTACAATGTGCTGTTCCTGTGTACCCATAACAGCGCACGCAGCGTCATGGCCGAATGCATCCTGAACAAGGAAGGCAGCGGGCGTTTCCATGCCTACAGTGCCGGCAGCCAGCCATCCGGCCGCATCAATCCCTTCGTGAAGGATCTGCTGGAACGTCTGGGACACGATCTCACGGGCGTGCGCTCCAAGACCTGGGATGAATTCGCACTACCGGACGCGCCGCAGATGGATTTCATCTTCACGGTCTGCGACAACGCCGCCGGGGAGGTGTGCCCGGTCTGGCCGGGGCACCCGATGACCGCGCATTGGGGCTTTCCCGACCCGTCATCGGCCACTGGCACCGACGCCGAGAAGGCGGCCTTCACCGCGGACGTCTATCGCCAGATCCAGCGCAGGCTGCAGCTGTTCATGAGCCTGCCCCTGGCCTCGCTCGACAAGATGGCGTTGAAACGCAAGCTGGCGGAAATGGCGCAGCAGGGGGGCGGGTCATGACCGGCCTCGCCCCCTTGCCGTCCATCCCTGCCTTTCGCCAAGGTCCGCGCCCGTGAACCAAGCCGCCCCCGCCCGTCGCCTGTCCTTCCTGGACCGCTTTCTGACCCTGTGGATTTTCGCCGCCATGGCGTTGGGCGTGATGCTGGGCAGCCTGTTTGAAGGACTGCCCGCCGCACTCGACCGGCTGTCGGTGGGCACCACCAACGTGCCCATCGCCATCGGCCTGATCCTGATGATGTATCCGCCGCTGGCCAAGGTCCGGTACGAGGAATTGCATCAGGTTTTCGCCGACAAGCGTATCCTGGCCCTGTCGCTGATCCAGAACTGGGTCGTCGGGCCGGTGCTGATGTTCGTGCTGGCCGTCATCTTCCTGTCCGACCAGCCGGATTATATGACCGGCCTGATTCTGATCGGCCTGGCGCGCTGCATCGCCATGGTGCTGGTCTGGAACCAGCTGGCCTGCGGGTCGAACCAGTATGTGGCCGGCCTGGTGGCCTTCAACTCCATCTTCCAGATCCTGTTTTTCAGCCTCTATGCCTGGTTCTTCCTCGGCTTCCTGCCGCCTTTGCTGGGGCTGGAGGGCAGCGTCATTGACGTCTCCTTCTGGACCATTGCGGAGGCGGTGCTGATCTATCTGGGCATCCCCTTCCTGGCCGGGTTCCTGACCCGCAAGGTGCTGATCCGGGCCAAGGGGGAAAGCTGGTACGAAAACCGGTTCCTGCCCCGCATCTCCCCCATCACGCTGGCGGCCCTGCTGTTCACCATTGTCGCCATGTTCAGCCTGAAGGGCGGCGATGTCGTGCGCCTGCCGCTGGACGCGCTTTCCATCGCCGTGCCGCTGACGATCTATTTCTTCATCATGTTCCTGGTCAGCTTCTTCATGGGCCGGCTGATCGACGCTGACTATCCCCGCGCCACCTCGGTCGCCTTCACGGCAGCGGGCAATAATTTCGAACTGGCCATTGCGGTGGCCATCGCGGCCTTCGGCCTGGCCTCACCCGTGGCTTTCGCCGCCGTCATCGGGCCCCTGGTGGAGGTTCCGGTGCTGATCCTGATGGTGCAGCTTGCCCTGTGGCTGGGCCGCCGCTGGTTCCCGGCAACGGCACCGGCCCGGGGGTGATGCATATGAACCGCCTGCGTCCCCTGGCCGACCCGACCCACCTGCCCGCATTCGATCCCGCCTATGCCCATCAGCGCCCCGCCATGGGGCTTGGCCCGCTGGAGCGCAAGCCGCGCATCCTGCTGCTGTACGGATCGCTGCGTGAACGGTCCTTTTCCCGGCTGGCGGTGGAGGAGGCGGCTCGTCTGCTGGAATATTTCGGGGCCGAAACGCGCATCTTCGACCCGTCAGACCTGCCGCTGCCCGATCAGGTGAAGGGCGATGACCATCCAGCGGTGCGGGAATTGCGTGACCATTCCATCTGGTCGGAAGGCCAGGTCTGGTGCAGCCCCGAACGCCACGGCCAGATCACCGGCATCATGAAGGCGCAGATCGACCACCTGCCCCTGGCCATGGGCGGTATCCGCCCGACCCAGGGCCGCACCCTGGCCGTGATGCAGGTATCGGGCGGATCGCAGAGCTTCAATGCAGTCAACACGCTGCGCATCCTGGGCCGCTGGATGCGGATGTTCACCATCCCCAACCAGTCCAGCATCGCCAAGGCCTTCCAGGAATTCGACGAAGCCGGCCGCATGAAGCCGTCGGCCTATTATGACCGCATTGTCGATGTCATGGAGGAACTGGTGCGCTTCACGGTGTTGCTGCGCCCCCATGCCGACCGTCTGGTGGATCGTTATTCCGAAAGGCGGGAGGCTGGAAAGCCCATCGACCCCACCACCGATCTGGCCACATTGGCCGTCACAGGTGGGCAAAGCCGCACCTGACCAACGACCCGCTGCGGCAGGATACCGTCAAGCGATCCGGCGACGCCGCACCTGCACCACCGCCGGGGACATGATCGGCAGTCATGCAATAATGGCGTTCATCGGAACTGATGATCCCATCGACCTTGATGGGTATTCTTTCGATTGATCAGGCAGCCAACAGGCGGGCTGCCCGCTGGAGATGACGGGAATGGCGGACAGGACGCTGGAGGCAGCGGCAGGTGGGGACAGCAAGCCGGTGTCACGGCGGGAACGCCGGCGCAATGACACACGCGACCGTCTGCTGAAGGCGGCGCTGGAGGTCATGGCCCGAAAGGGGCCGGAAGCGACGACGGTACAGGAGATCACCGACGCTGCCGATGTTGGATTCGGTTCCTTCTACAACCACTTCCGCTCCAAGGACGAAATCCACGCCGCGGTGATGGAAGGGTTGCTGGACCATTTCGGCGACGCCGTCGATCGGCGCATCGCTGCTTTGAGCGATCCCGCGGAAATGGTGGCGGCCGCACTCCGGCTGACATTCCGGCAGTTGTCCATGGAACCATCCTGGGCGGATTTCCTGCTGCACCAGCCGATGTCTGTCGATTTGCTTGAACGCGGTCTGGGCCGCCGGTTTTCCCGCGATCTGAAGCGCGGGGCGGAAGATGGTCGCTTTCCCGCCATTGATGGCGACGCCGCCATCCTGGCAACCGGCGGTGCCGCGATCGGGCTGCTGGCAGCGTTACGCGCCGGCCAACTGGGGGACGCCGCGCCTGAACAGGTCGCCCTGATCATGCTGCGCCTTCTGGGCCTGTCGCCCGCAGACGCGGCCGACATTGTCGGGCGTCCGCTGCCCGTGGGCTGATCATTGCAAGGCCTGGCCGGCCACGGCGATGCGCATCAAGGACGGATATGGAGCAGGATCGAATCATCCGGCAGCTGCAGGACAGGCACCGGTCTGCGCGCAATCCCGTCCGCATCCGGCTGTGGCACCCCCAGTGAAATAAGGATAGCCCGGACCAGATCGACCGGATAGGCCGGCTCCACCGTTTCGCTGTGAAGGCGATAGGCCGTTGCCAGCACGGGCCCCGCCACCAGGTCAAAGCCCAGCGACACGGAATCGATGGTGAATCTGCCCTCCCTGATCCCATCGCGCAGATCGCGGGGCAAGTATTCGCTGACCAGATTATTCCCGGAGAGAACGCGCATGCCCCCCCGCGCAACGAAGGCGGAGAGCTGCGGATTGGCGCGAAACACCTCAAAGAACAGTCGGATGCCGGTGCCGATCCGGGCCGCCGGGTCCGTTTCCTCCCGGACCACCGGGTCGACAAGCCGCATCAGCTCGTCCGACAAGGAACTGGAAACGGCGGACAGCAGATCATCGTTGGTTCGGAAATAGTTATAGAACGTGCCCCGTGACACACCGGCTGTGCGGATCAGGTCATCGATGACGCTGGCGTCGATCCCCCGCTCCGCGAAGACCTGCAGCGCCCCCTGTACCAGACGGGCCCGTGTGCGTCCGCGCCGCTGTGCCCCCACCCGTGGCCGATGATCCGTCTCAACCATATCCCCACATCCGGTCAGTCCTTGCGCCCGCACCATACCACAGAAAGGTCGGTCCGCTGGAATTATCAAAATGCCGATTGTGTCATTTTGACAGTTATGTCATCTTGACAAAGAAACATAGCTGGACACACCGTTTGTCCGCAACAAAGTCACCCTGGGGAGGGACAGCATGGCCGACCGGGACATGGCGTCGTGCATTTTTGAGACCTGGCCGGAAAGCCGCCTGCCCGCGGGTGTCCAAAGGCTTCAGCGTCCCGCCACCGTGGCCCGGGCCACGGGTCTGGCATTCCTGCGTTTCCAGGTGCCGAACCTGGAACGGACCGCGAGGTTCCTGACCGATTTCGGGATGAGCCCGGTCACCGACAGGGTCGATCGGATCGTGATGCGGGGGGCGGGAACAGCGCCCTGTCTTTATGTCGCAGACCGGGGAGACCGCCCGCGATTTGTGGGGGCCGCCTATACCGTCGGGGCCGACACCGATTTTGGGCGACTGACGGCGCAAGCCGGCGGCCGCCGGCTGGGGTCGGCCGAGATTCCGGGCGGTGGCGAGGGGGTGGCCCTGGTCGATCCCGCCGGGTTCGGGGTCTGGCTGATCCGCGATTGGGCCGACATTCCCGAACTGCCGAGCCGGCCGCCCGTGCCGCAGCCGATGAACATGCCCGACCATCGCCCGCGGGTGAATGCCGGCATCCGGCCGGCCATGCCGGCGGCACCGGTGATCCGGCTGGGCCATATGGTGTTGCAGGTCACGGACTTCCCCACCATGGCCGCCTGGTACATGCGCCATCTGGGCCTGATCCCCAGCGATGTCCAGTACCTGCCTGATGGCAGCACGGCCCTGACCTTCTTCCGGCTGGATCTGGGAGACGCGCCTGCCGATCACCATACCCTGGTTCTGGTGGGCGGTATCCAGAACGAATTCGAGCACAGCGCCTACGAGATGATCGACCTGGACGCGATCGGCCAGCGCCAGCAGCAATTGCTGGCGGGGCGGCACCGGCACATGTGGGGGATCGGCCGGCATGTGCTGGGCAGCCAGTTGTTCAATTACTGGCGGGATCCGGATGGTTTCCAGTTCGAACATTATACCGATGGCGATGTCTTTACCGCCGATTACGAGCCCCGCTATTCCCCGTTCACGGCCGGCAGCATCTGGGCCTGGGGCCAGGATGCGCCGGCCGGCATGCGCGGAAAGCCCTCGCTGCCCATGGTCTGGCGTCTGCTGACAGCCGTACTCAGCGGCCGGGTGTCGCCGGCACGCCTGAAGCAGATGGGCAAGGCCCTCTCCCAGCCCGCGCGTCCCTGGCTGTAACACCGGCGCCGCTGCGCCGCATTCCCCGAGGAACCTTCAACATGAGCCTTGCCGTCGTTCGATACGAACGCGCCGGCCGCGTATTCTGGGGTGCCCTGTTCGGCACCCGCATCGCGGAACTGAGCGCCGAATTCACCAGCACGGGGGACCTGCTGCGCCATGGCCAGCCCGCCCTGCGGTCGCTGCGTCCCGACGCGGCGTCCATCGCACTGTCGGCGGTTCGCCTGCTGTCGCCGATAACGGCCAACCAGCAGGTCATCTGCCAGGGCATCAATTATGAAAGCCATGTCCGCGAGTCCGGACTGGACCCGGCCAAGATCCCTTTCAACCTGTTCTTCCGCAAGGCCAGTTCCAGCCTGTGCGGGGCAAACGACCCGGTTATCCGTCCGGCCCATGTCCGCCTGCTGGATTACGAGGTGGAGTTGGGGCTGGTGGTTGGCCGGGATGTTGACGGACCGGTCGACCCCGGTCCCGACCGGCTGTCCGACATCCTGGCCGGCATCACCATCCATAACGACATTTCCGCACGCGACGTGCAGTTGCCGCAGGGCCAGTTCTACAAGGGCAAGAGCTATCGCAGTTTCGGTCCCACCGGTCCTGTCCTGCTGCTTCTGGACCCGCAGGAATGGCGTCGCTGGCCGGAGCTGCGTCTGCGCCTCAGCGTGAACGGGGAGATCCGGCAGGACGCCCTGGCGGGCGAGATGCTGCACCGCCCCCACCGGACCCTGGCAGAGCTGTCCGGCCTTCAGGACCTGCAGGCTGGCGACCTGATCGCCACCGGCACGCCGGCCGGATGCGCCGCCCGGGCACCTGGACGCCTGACCATGTTCATCATGCGGCATTTCGTGTCCGAGGCGACGAAATGGCGACTGTTCATCGGCAAGGGCATGTCCAATCCCCGCTACCTGCGGCCGGGCGACGCGATGCGGCTCAGCATCCGTACCGATGATGGCGGCATCGACCTGGGTGAACAGGTCACCCGCGTTCAAGCATCCTGACCCAAACGCGAAGGAGTTGTCGGGACATGGCAAATAATCTTCCTTCCGCCGTGGATGTCCTGATCTGCGGCTTCGGGCCGGTCGGGGCGACATTGGCCAATCTTCTGGGCCGTCAGGGGGTACGAACCCTGGTGATCGACAAGGCCACGGAGATCTTCGCGGCACCGCGCGCCATCGCGTTGGACAATGAGGCGCTGCGCATTCTCCAGATGGCGGGGCTGGAGGACGGTGCCTTCGCCACGATCGCCATTCCACGGGTGCGCATGCACTCCCCCTTGTACGGAATGTTCGCCTGCGCCCAGACCAGCGGCGCCACCGACGGCCACCCCAATCTCGTCACCTTCTTCCAGCCGGAACTAGAACAGGTGTTGCGCAGCCGGCTGGATGACCATCCCTTCGTCACCACCGCCACCGGGATGGAGCTGCTGGACTTCTGCCGTGAGGGCGGCGGGGTGCTGGTGCGGCTGCGACAGGCGGATGGCGGCGAGCCGTTCACAGTCAGGACCCGTTTCCTGGTCGGGGCCGATGGTGCCGGATCAACCGTACGGCACCAGCTGGCGATCCCGTTCGACGGTGAAACCTTCGTCCAGGATTGGCTGGTGGTCGACGCCAAAGGGGTGCCGACACCCATCGATGATGTGGAATTCCTGTGCAATCCGCGGCGGCCCGGCCCGCGCATGGTCGCACCCGGGGACCGCCAGCGTTGGGAATTCATGCTGAGGCCGGGGGAAACGCGGGCGGAGATGGAAGATCCTGCCATGGTCCGCCGGCTGCTGCGACCCTGGGTCGGCGATACCGGGGTGGAGATCGAGCGCACCGCCGTCTATCGCTTCCACGCCCGCATCGCGCAGCGGTTCAGCGCCGGGCCGGTCTTCCTGGTTGGCGACGCCGCCCACATCACCCCGCCCTTTGCCGGGCAGGGGCTGGTGGCCGGACTGCGCGACGTCGCCAATCTGGCCTGGAAGCTGGCCTGGGTGCTGAAGGGTCGGGCAGCACCAGCCATTCTGGACAGCTATGATCAGGAACGGCGGCCGCATGCCCGAAGCATCATCAATCTGGCCCGACTGATGGGCCGGCTGATCATGCCGCAAAGCCATGCGGTAGCCCTGCTGCTGCACGGGGCCGTGCTGCTGTTCCGGCAGATTCCAGGGCTGCGGCGCTATATCGACAAGCTGGAAATCAAACCGCCCCATCATTTCAAACAGGGTCTGTTCCTGAACGGGCGCGCCCCTTCCCCGCTGACATGCGGCTGGCTGCTGCCGCAAGGCTGGGTGCGCCCGGTCGGCGGCGGCCAGGTTGTCGCCGGGGATGAGGCGCTGGGCCAGGATATGCTGCTGCTGGGCCTTGGTGTGGACCCGGCCTCGGCCCTGACACCGGATCAGACACGCCGCTGGGCCGCCTTTGGTGGCAAGACGGCCCGGTTCATGGCGCGTGGCGGCGGCATGGCCATGCCCGGCGCCTGGGAAGATGTCTCCGGCACGCTGGTTCCCGGCCCTGCCGCTGGCTGGGTGGCGATCGTGCGTCCCGATCGCACCATCGCCGCCGCAGGCCCGCTGGAAAGGGCGGGCGACATGGTGGAAGAGGTGCTGGGCCTGTGCGGGGCACCATCCACGACACCGATGGCGGCGGGATCGGCACAGGCGGCGGCCTGATCGGTAACGGTACGGCCGCCGTCGCAGTCCGGGCCGACAGGACCTTCTTGATTGTCAAAAAGGACACCAACGGACCGGCCCGCCGCCGGCCCGAACGGGGCTCCGCGTTCAAAAATCACCATACAAACAGGGGGATAAAATGACGTCCAAGGGAGGACTCTGCCTGCGCTCGACCACCTGCCTGGTGGCCGGCACCATGATGATGATCCCGGCGTTGTCGGCCATCGCCGCGGAAGCCGACCAGCCGATGCTGGAGGAAGTGATCGTCACGGCGCGCAAACGGTCCGAAAAGCTGCTGGACATACCGGCATCGGTAGGGGCCGTGACCATGGAAACCATGGCCGAGGCGGGTGTGAAGAATATGGGCGACCTGCAATTCAAGGTCGCCAATTTCACCATGGCGGAAAGCCCCATCGGCACCTCCATCGGCATCCGCGGCATCTATTCCGGTATCAACCAGGGTTTCGAACAGTCGGTGGGCACCTATATTGATGGACTGTCCTATGGCCGCGCCCAGCAGGCGCGCGCGCCATTTCTGGATGTGGAAAGGGTGGAGGTCCTGCGGGGGCCGCAATCCATTCTGTTCGGCAAGAGCGCCATCGCCGGCGCGCTGAACATCACCACGGCACAGCCGCAATCGACCATGGGCGGCTATGCGCGCCTGGCCTATGAACCGGATACAGACGGGTTCGAAGCCACTTCCGCGGTCACCGGCCCCATTACCGACAAGGTGCGCCTGCGCGTGGCCGGTCGATACAACCGCACCGACGGCTATATGCGCAACGCGACGCTGGACCGGCCCGAAGTGCAGCGGGAGGATTGGCAGGTCCGCGGCACCCTGGCCGCCGATATCGGGGAGCGGCTGACACTGACGCTCAAGGCCGAAACCGGTCGGTTCGACGCCACGGGCCGGGAGACGGAGATCATTGGCGAGACACCCGCCCTGTTGCCGTCAGCCAATCCGCTGTCGACCTTCGTCAATGGTCTGACCTATGCACAGATCCTGTCAGGTGGGGGTGCTGTTCCCGTCAACGCCCGCATCGCAGCCGTCAATGCCGCCACCGGCATGCAGCTGCTGTCCCTGCCCGCCGCTGGCAGTGCGACACTGGACAATGTTCGCAATGATACCCGTTCCGCCAATGGCGACAGCAGCAGCAACGATGCCCAGACCTATCTGCTGCGTGCCGACTGGGATGCGGGCTTTGCCACCCTGACGGCGATCAGCGGGGTGACCCGCTTCAGCTATGACGAGGAATGCGACTGCGATTTCACCGGCGCGCCCCTGCTGGACGCGCCACAGGCGGAGACCTACCGGCAGTTCAGTCAGGAAGTCCGGCTGGTCTCCAACGGCGGTGGCGATCTGGATTACATTGCCGGCGGCTATTTCCAGCATTCCAGCGACGATTATCGCAGCAGCGTCCGCATCACCGGCAGTTCGCCCCTGGTCCCGCTTGTCTACAACCAGGGTTATGGTGCGGCGTTCGAGGCGGCGGCGGCGGGGTGGCTGGCAGCCCACCCCGGGGATGCCGCCGGGGCCGTGGCGGCGGGCCGGGCGGCCGGGACCGCTGGGGGCGGGGCCGGCCTGGCCCTGGCCGGAACACAATCGACCAGTCAGGCCCGCGTAACAGCCGATCAATGGTCGCTGTTCAGTCAGGCCACCTGGCACGCCACCGACAGCCTGCGCGCAACCTTCGGTGCCCGGTTGAACCGTGAAACGAAGGATGGGGAGCGGTCCAGCCGGATCACGGACGACCATGGCGCGCCGCTGACCGGTCAGCAGGCATTGCTGGCCCCGCTGGCCTATGCCGGACTGCTGGGCATCACGACGGAAAACCTTCTGGCTGTGTCGCGGTCCGGCGTGCCGGGCGTGGCTGATGCCGCAACTCAGGCCCTGGCCCGCCTGGGCGCACTGCCCGTCACCGGCAGCCTGTCCAAAACCCGCCTCACGCCGTCGGTCAGCCTGCAATATAATCTGACCCCCGATGACATGGTCTATGTTTCCTGGGTGATGGGGGCCAAGTCGGGTGGCTTCGATTATCGCGCCAACAATCGCGGCGCGGCCGCAAGCATGGCCCAGTCGTTCCGTTTCGAGGAGGAGAAGGCGCGCACCTGGGAGGCGGGGCTGAAATCCCGCCTGTGGAACGGACGGGCCGAGGTCAATCTGGGCGCCTTCCATACGGATTACGAGGATCTGCAGGTCTCGATCTTCGACGGGCTGCTGGGCTTCAATGTCGGCAATGCGGCGGCGGCAACGGTCAAGGGCGTAGAGATGGACGGGCGCGTCGCCCTGGGCGGCGGATTGTCCGCCCATGGTTCCTTCGCCTGGACCGATTTCCGTTTCGACAGCTTTCCCAACGGCCAATGCTATCCCGGACAGGCCCCCACGGGGCCGGCCGCCGATCGCGGCTTTTGCAGCTATGCGGGCAAGACCAACCAGTTCGTCCCCGATTATTCCGGCTCCGTCGGCCTGTCCTATCTGCGCGACATCGGCTCTTCCCTGGTGTTGAGCGGATCGGCCGACCTGTTCTTTACCGGCCGCTACCATACCTCTCCGGCGCTCGACCCCAGCCTGATCCAGCCCGCCTATGCCCGGCTGGATCTGCGCCTGGGTCTGGCGGACGCGGATGATAGCTGGGAAGGTGCGGTGCTGGTCCGGAACGTGACGAACCAGCGCCCGATGACCTTCGCCGACACCACGCCGCTCAGCTACGGCGTGTTCGGCGCCCGCAGCGCCTTCGCCTATTTCGCGCAGGGGCGCAGCGTGACCGTGCAGGCCAAGGTCAATTTCTAGCCTGCGATCGTCCGTACCGGCCTCGGTCCGGGCGCGATCACGCGACAAGGCAAAACAAAAAAGGCCATCTGGTGCTGCTGTCAGCATCAGATGGCCTTTTGACCGTCACCCGTCAGCGGGCATCCACCGTCACGGTCAGGGGCAGGTTGCCCAAGGCAGCCCGGACAGCGGTCAGTGCGGCCTGCGGGCAGGAAACGGTGACGTTGTAACGCCCATTGGCCTCCGCCACGGCAATGACCTCGCCTTCCAGGTTTTCCCAGGCCAGCGTCCGTTCCACCATCCGGCGCGCAAGATCAAGGCGCAGCGATGGTTTGTGGATCTTGCCGACGGGCGTGACCGGCATGGTGTCGATGATCTCGATCCGCACGGGGCAGGCGGCCCGCTCGGGGATGCCGACACGGGCGAAGGCCAGCATCTCCTCCGGGTCCAGCGCCACACCCGGGCGGGGGACGACATAGGCAACCGGCAGTTCACCCGCATAAGTATCAGGCTGGCCGATGGCAGCCGTCAGCGCGACACCGGGATGGGCCGCCAGCCCCTCTTCAATCACCTGGGGATCGATATTATGCCCGCCGCGGATGATCAGATCCTTGGACCGTCCGGTCAGCCACAGATAGCCATCCGCATCCAGGCGGCCCAGGTCGCCGGTGTCGAACCAGCCGCCCGCGTACCAGCATCCCTCATTATCGCTTGGGTCCAGATATCCCGGGAACAGATTGGGGCCGCGGATGACAACCCGGCCGGCCTCACCGGCCGCGCAGTCGGTCAGGCTGCCATCCGCATTCAGCCGGACGCAGCGGACCTCCTGATAGGGCAGGCGCAAACCCACGGAGCCCGGCCGCCGCTCACCATGGCGGGGATTGACGGAGGTGACGCAAGTGCCCTCCGTCTGTCCATACCCTTCCCGGATCACGATGCCGGTGGTTTCTTCGAAGCGTTGAAACAGTTCCAGTGGCAAGGGTGCCGCCCCGCATATCACCTCCCGAAGGGTCGATGCGGCAGCGGGATCGCGCGGCTGGTCCAGCAATGCCGCCAGCACCGTCGGCACGGCGCTGAACGTGGTGGCACCGACATTGGCGGCGATGGTCCAGAAATTTCCGATCACGGCCTTGTCGCGATAACCGCTGGCGGTCAGCAGCACAACGTGGCCACCACCCGAAAAGGCCGACAGGCCGGTGACGATCACGGCATTCACATGGAACAGGGGCAGCCCGGACAGGATGACGTCGCTGGTGCCAAGCTGGCTCTGCTCGGCAAGCACGCGGGCCTGGAAGCTCTGGTTGCGATGGGTCTGGATGGCCACCTTCGGGGCCCCGGTGGTGCCGCCGGTCATGAAGCAGGCTGCGGGGTCATCGGGACGGATTTGCCGCCCGCTGACCAGCCTGTCCGCCGGTTCAGCCGCCAGCAGCGCATGGAAATCGTAACAGGCCGGTGCCGTGGCATCGGCATCACCCGGGCCCCCCACCGCCACCAGGGCCCGCAATCCCGGAACAAGGGCAGCGACCTGCTGCGCCTTCTCCCACAATTGCGGCGACAGGGCGGGGCCGGCGGTGACCAGAATGCGGGCCCCGATCCGGTTCAGAAGGCCGGCGATCTGTGGCGGTTCCAGCAACGGGTTGACGGGTGCCGCCATGCCGGCGGCTTCAGCGCCCCAGATGGTCAGATGCGTCTCGATCAGGTTGGGCAGCAGAACGGCGACCGGCGCCTCCAGATGCGCGCCCAACCTGGAAAAGGCATTGGCGGCCTGGGTGACGCGGGCGAAAAGCTGACGATAGCTCAGGTCGACCGCAGGTGCTGCATCCTGGGCGCGGGCCAGGAAACCAAGGGCAGGCCGATCACCATATCGATCCGCAGCGTCGCCCAGAAGACCATAGGTCGTCCAGTCCGTGGCCAAGGAAACCCAAGGCGTGGCTTCCAAAGCTTCGATCTCCGCCAATGAGCGGACAGCGCCCCGAACAAGCATGTGCGATTTCCCCGATTCATGATTATTCTGATGAAAATATCATTTATGATATTTTCGTCAACGCCTCTCACGCAAAGCGACGCCGCCTGCCCCCATCCGCGAGACAGGGGCACTGGAAGCGATATCAGCTTTGCAAGTTAACGGCACCGCGACAACGTCGCCGCGGCCTGCTTCAACAGGGCAGCAGTGGTCCGACGCGCGGCGCGTCCCCGGCCGTCATCTTCGACCAGCGCTGCATGCGCAAAGGACCGCTCCGCGAATGGCAGCGGCCCTGGCCGGACGATGGCATTGGCACAAAGGGCGACGGTACAGCAGCACCGGCAGCTCTCAATCACGCCGCGGGCAGATGGCACCCGGGCCTGGGGGCATGGCGGTTCACATGCCCGGTCAGCTCACCTTAGGGGACAGTTCGACATCCTGCCCCTCGCGCAGCCGTTCGGCGCCACGCACGATCAAGCGGTCACCGTCATGCACATCGCCCGTCACCTGCACCCAGTCACCGATGCTGGTGCCGGTTTTCACGGCCACGCGTTCGGCCTTGTTCTGGGCATTCACCCTGAACAGCCAGGTGCCGTCACCGCGCAGGACCAGGGCGTCGCGATGCACCGCGACAACCTGTTCGGCAGTGGCCAAGGGCAGGCCCACCTTGACGGCCGATCCCACGATCCAGGGGGCCTCCCCCTTCGGCAGGGACACGCGCACCTCGAAGGTGCGGGACTGCGCCTCGCCGATGGCGATGATGCGGGTCACCTTGCCGCGCGCCGTCTGGCCTTCGATGTCCAACGGCACTTCGCTGCCCTCCACAATATGGCGGGCGATGGAGACCGGCGCCTGGGCGCGCACTTCCACCTGATCCACGGCCACCAGACGGGCCACCTTCACACCGGGGGCCGAATATTCACCGACCTCCAGCATCCGTTCGGCCACCTGACCGCCGAACGGCGCCTTCACCACGGTGCGTTCGATCTCCAGCGCGGTGCGGTCGCGGCTGGCCTGGGCGCGAACCATATCCTGGGCCAGCACATCGCGCCGGCTGGTCGTTTCCTCCAGCCGGGTGACGGGGGTGGTGCCGCGCTCGGCCAGCTGCCGCTGGCGCTCCACCTCGCGTTCCTGAAACGCCAGCTGGCTTTCCAGGCTCTTGATCTGCGCCTCGTACTGGCGCAGTTCCAGGCGCAGCAACCGGTCATCGACCCGCGCGATGGCCTCTCCCGCCGCGACCCTGGTCCCCGCCTCTGCCATCCAGATGACGCGTCCGGATACCTCGGCGGCCACATCGGCATCCTGTCGTGACATGACGCTGCCCGGCACCTGCAGCTCCGGCGCCATCTGTCGCAGACTGGCCGCGGCGACCGTCACCTTGGCGGCGGGGGCGGGGGCCTGCTGTGCCGCTGCCGGCAGTGCCAGCACGCCCAGCAACAGGGCAGCGACGATCGGGTGCGCGTTGCAGCGGGTCATGGCGACCTTCCTTGGGGCTGGGGCTATTTGCATCCTTGTAATGAAATGCCCGTTAACTGCGGGTTTCGATATGTAACGGCGGTGTAAAGGGAAGAAATAAGCGGAGGCGATGATAATGACGGGCACCCCCGTCACTCCGCCGCCAGCCGCGTCACCTTGGCGCCATATTCCGGACCTGGTTCCTCCATGGCCCGGCGTTCCTTCTCACCCAGCCGCAGCAGGGCCGGCAGCAGCAGCAATGTAAACACGGTCGACACCGCCAGGCCGCCTGTCAGGACGGCGGCAATGCCGCGATAGATGACGCTGCCTTCACCCGGCACCACGATCATCGGGGCCATGCCGGCCACCGTGGTCAGCGTGCCCATGAAGATCGGCTGGATGCGCGACCGCAGGGCATGATGCACGGCCTCTGCCCGCCCCTTGCCCTCCGCTTCGCACAGGCGCGTTTCATCGACCAGCAGGATGGCGTTGTTGACCACGATGCCCAGCAGGATGATGAAGCCGATCATGGTCAGAAGGTCCAGCGGCTGGAACGTGAACAGGTTGGTCACGTCCAGCAACGCCAGCCCGCCCACGGTGGCCAGCGGGATCGAGATCATCACCATGGCGCTGTCCTTCACCGACTTGAAAGTCAGCGCCATCAGCAGGAACAGAAGACCCAGGGCGATGATGAAATTCTTGCCCATGGCCGCCACGGTGGCGTCCAGCCGGTCCGCCGACCCGCCATAGCGCAGCGTGCCGTCGGCAGGCAGAAAGGCGCGGAGCTGCGGTTCGATATCGCGCCTCAGCATGGTCATCACATCTTCAAGCGCAATATTCTCACCGGGCTGCAGGTTCAGCGTAATGGTGCGGCGGCCATCGACACGGGTGATACTGCTTGGCCCCACTTCGCGGGTAACCGACACCAGCTGGCCCAGCGGCACCACAGTCCCGGACGGCGTCGCCACCGGCATCTGTTCCAGTTCCTCCGGACCCGTCCATTCCGGCGAGCGCATGATGATGTCCAGTCGGTTCTGTCCGTCGAAATGTTCACCCAGCCACAGGCCATCGCCCAGCGCGCGCACCACCTGCCCCACCTGAACGCGGGTCCAGCCCACCTCGGAGATGCGGCGGTCATTGGGCAGGACGGTCAGCTGCGGCTGTGCCATTTCGGGGTTGGGATTGGACCAGGACTGCACATCAGGCAGCTTTTCGCGCAAAAGCGCCAGCCCCTTGGCCGCTGCCTCTGACAGGCCCGCCGCGTCGGAGGATTGCAGCAGGATGGAGACATTGCCTTCCGCCCCCAGCCCGCCAAACAGGTTGCCGCGATTGGTGAAGCCCTGCACATCGGGGAAACCGGCCAGGATCTCGTCCTTCACGATACCCATCATCTCGTCCAGTTTGGTGTCGTCTTCCAGACGCACCGCAATGGACCCGCCGCCGGGCCAGCCCAGCACGTAGAAATTCTTGGCCTTGGGCTGCTTCTCTCCCGTGTAGTAGGGCATGAACCGGTCCACGATGACCTTGGCCACCTCCTCACGCGACAGGTCGACCGAGGTGCCGACGGGGAAATTCAGAAAGGCATCGACACTGTCCCGCTTTACCGGCGGCAGATAGGACATGGACGGGAACAGCAGGTACGACCCGCCCAGCGACAGGGTGACCAGCCCCATGATCACGGCGGCGCGTTTCCGGTTGCTGCTGGTCAGGTCCATGATGCGCAGCGACAGCCATTCCACCCACCTCGCCTCGCCATCCATGCGCGGGGTCACCTTCATCAGCTTGGCCGTCGCCACCGGCAGGACCGTGGCACAGACGATCAGGCTGATGGTGACGCCCACGGCGATGGTGAGCGCCAGATCGGCAAAGATCTGCCCCTCGACCTCGCGCATGAACACGATGGGGACGAAGGTGATGACGGTGGTGGCCGTGGACGCGAACAGCGCCTTGATGACGCGCCGCGTGCCCTCATGGCTGGCCGCGTCATTGCCCATGCCGCGGTCGCGCATGCGGACAATGTTCTCCAGCACCACAATGGCGCTGTCGATCACCATGCCGACCGCGAAAGCCAGACCGGCCAGCGAAATGACATTGATCGACCGCCCCGTGATGGCCAGCACCGCGAACAGCGACAGAAGCGAGATGGGAATGGTCATGGCGACCAGCAGCGTCAGTTGCGTGCGCCGCAGGAACAGCCATAGGGCCGCGACCGCCAGCACAATGCCGGACAGAAGATTGCCGGTCAGCAGGCCGATGGCACTTTCGATATAGACGGACGGATCGAAGCTCTGGTTGTTGGTCAGGCCCTTGGCCTTCATTTCCCCGTCGCGCATCCCGGCCATCAGGGCCTTGACCTCGGTCAGCGTGGCCAGGACATTGGCGCCCTCTCGGCGGATGACGCGCAGTCCGATGGCCTCGTTGCCATTCTGGAAGGCGTATTGCCACTGCCGGCCCAGCTGCACCTTGACCTCGGCCACGTCGCCCAGCTTCACAGGCCGGCCGTCGCGCCATTCCAGGACCAGATCGCTGAACTGTTCCGGCTTGAACCGGCCCTTGTAGCGGACGGTATAGATGCGCCGTCCATCATCGACAAAGCCGCCCGTCACGTCCTGCGCGCGACCCACCAGGCCCGATACGGTGGGGATGGTGATACCATACTGCGCCATCTTGAACGGATCGAAGATGATCTGCACTTCCTGCTGCGGTGCCTCCGCCTGTCCGCCGAAATCCACCCGGGCCACGCCCTGGATCGCCTCGATCCGGGGGATCACGTCCTCAATGATGTAGTGGTAGTGGTCGGTCAGGCTGCCCGGCGTTCCCGGCAGCTTCTGAACGAAATAATAGATCAGCGTCTCATTGGCATTGTCGCCGCCACCCATGATCAGGCGCGGCGGATCGGCATCGGCGGGACGGGAGGGGATGCGGTTCAACCTGCTGATCACGTCCAGCATGGTCTGCTGCATGTCGGTCTTGGCATCGAATTCAAGGCTGACGAAGGCGCCGCCGGGGTTGGCGAAGCCCTGCATCTCGGTCACGCCGGGCAGACCTTTCATCACATCTTCGATGGGCTCCAGGATCTCGCTTTCCACCTCCTGCGGGGAAGCCGCGCGCCAGGAAGCCTCGATGCCCAGTGTAGGTTGCTTGACCTCGGGGAACAGCTGCACCGGCAGGGTCAGGGCCGACCAGATGCCCAACCCCAAGGCGATCAGCACCGCAACACCCAGTGCTGCTGGATTGCGCAGACCCAGCTTGATGACGTCCATGACCGTCCCCTGTCCATTCGGGAGGTTCGGGAATGGCGGCCGCAGCCTTCCAGTATCCATCCCGCCCATCGGGCACCATAGGCAGGGATATGTAACCTGTCCGTAGAGCTTGGTTAATGAATCGTAGGAATTTGTAACGGACCGTTACATGACGCCAATCGGGCGGGCCGTCATCGCCGCCATGATCCGGTGCGTCATTCAACCCTGGAGCATCAATCTCGGGTCGCCCGATATATAGCGCTTTTCCAATTATGTAATTTGATTTATTTATTCTATCCATCGCCGCCCGCGTCCTGTCCGGCCCTGGGCGACCAAAGACAACGGCCCCCTTTCAACGGGTCGAAATGGGAAGGAAATGTCGATGAAGCAGGCATTTGTGCGCCGCCTTGTCCGCGCGTCACTGTTGACCAGTCTGGCCGCCGGAATCGCCGTGCCGCTGGCCTTCGGGCAGGCCTGGCAGGGTTTGGGCGGGTCCGGCAGCAATGGGCCGGGCAGCTTCGGCCCCTTCGACGCGCAATTCCCGGCCGGCGGTGACGGCATCGCCAAGCCGAAGCTGGAAGAAAAGCAATCGCCCGGCACCCCCATCGCGGCCGGCGCACCCTTCACCCTTCACGCCTGGGTGCAGGCGGAAGCGACGGCCAAGGGCCGGTCGTTGCTGGGCGGTTTCGCCACGGCTGACCAGCAGGCCCCGGCCTATTTCCTGACCCTGGTCGATGGCAAGCCCGCCCTGCTGGCCGGTGGCAAGGTCATCAGCGGCGGCAAGGTGCTGACCCCCGGTCAATGGGCCTTCCTGGCCGTCAGCTTCGATGGCGCCAAGGCCCGGCTTTATGCCGATGGCAAGGAAGTGGCCTCGGGCGACGTGACTGCGCCCGCCGCCTGGCCGCAACTGATGCTGGCCCCGCGCCGCAGCCGCACGGCGACCTTTGTCCCCGCCGATGCCGCCCCCTTCGCCGGCCGTCTCGCCAGCTTCACCACCCTGCCTCGCGCCCTGACGGCGGCGGAGATCCAGACGGCGGCGGCGGTGAAGCCCGTGCCCGATCTGACCAATTTTGAAAATGGCGCCCCCACCTGGGCCGTGCAGGTCCGGCAGATGTATGGGCAGGTCGCCCCGCAGGACCCCTGGACCCGGCCCAAGGCCAAGACCGGCCCCAGCGCGCCCGTCGCCAAGCCGGTCGTGGAAACCCCTGCCCTGGCCGCGAAGGCCAGCGGCGAATGGGTGCTGGGCGCCTGGAAGCTGGTGGAAGCGCCCAAGGTCGCCGCCGGCCCCGCCGCGCTGTCACAGCCTGGCTTTGATGCGAAATCCTGGTACACGGCCACGGTGCCGGGCACGGTGCTGACCACGCTGGTCGATCGCGGTGTCTATCCAGATCCCGATTATGGCCTGAACAATCTTTCCATCCCGGAAAGCCTGAACAAGCAGGATTACTGGTACCGCACCGAATTCACCGTGCCGGCCGATCAGGCGGGCCGCCGGCTGCAACTGGTGCTGAACGGCGTGAATTATCAGGCGGAAGTCTGGTTGAACGGCCAGAAGCTGGGGGCCATGAAGGGTGCCTTCATCCGCGGCCGCTTCGATGTGACGGGCATCGCCAGGCCCGGTCAGCCCAACGCGCTGGCCATCCGCGTCAGCCCCCCGCCGCGCCCCGGCCTGCCGCATGAGGAAAGTCTGACCTCTGCCGTGGGGGAGAATGGCGGCATCATGGCCCTGGACGGCCCGACCTTTGTGGCATCCGAAGGTTGGGACTGGATTCCGTCCGTGCGCGACCGCAATACGGGCCTGTGGCGCGATGTGGTGCTGAAATCCACAGGCGATCTGCGCCTGGGCGACACGCAGGTGGTGACGGCCCTGCCCAAGCCGGACAACTCCGTGGCCGATGTCAGCGTAACGGTGCCCATGTGGAACCTGTCGGACAAGCCCATCAATGCCACCGTCACGGCCAGCTTCGACGGCATCACCGTTACCAAGCAGGCCAGCATCCCGGCCGGCGGCGGTTCCGTCACCCTGTCCCCGTCGGAATTCCCGCAATTGTCGGTGAAGAACCCGAAACTCTGGTGGCCCAACGGCTATGGTGACCCGGCCCTGCACAAGATGCAGGTGACGGTGACCGCCGACGGGCAGCCGTCGGACACCAGGGAAATCCGCTTCGGCATCCGTCAGGTGACCTATGAACTGTCGCTGATGGACCAGAAGGGGGCGCTGCGCCGGGTGGAAGTTGACCTGACCAAGGCCAAGGCAACAGGCGAGCGCATCATCGACGTCACCCATGCCGGCATCCGCAAGGTGCCGGACGGCTGGGCGGCCTCGCTCTATCCCGGCGCCGAAAACTCCCCCGCCGTCAAGCCGGCCGATGCGGCCGAACTGTCGCCGCACATGGTCATCAAGGTGAATGGCGTGCGCATCGCGGCGCGGGGTGGCAATTGGGGCACGGATGATTGGCGCAAGCGCGTGGCCCGTGACCGGCTGGAACCCTATTTCCGCCTGCACCGCGACGCCCATGTCAATGTCATCCGCAACTGGGTGGGCCAGAATACGGAGGAGGAATTCTTCGATCTGGCCGATGAATATGGCCTGATGGTGCTGAACGATTTCTGGGCCTCGACCGAGGATTACCAGATCGAACCGCAGGACGTGCCCCTGTTCATGGCCAATGCCGCGGATGTCGTCCGCCGCTATCGCCACCACCCCTCCATCGTCCTGTGGTTCGGCCGCAATGAAGGCGTGCCGCAGCCCATCCTGAACGAGGCCTTGGCCGACATGATCCGGACGGAGGATGGCACCCGCCATTTCACCGGATCGTCCAACCGCGTCAACCTTCAGGGCAGCGGCCCCTATAATTACCGGGAGCCCGAGACCTATTTCACCGAGCATGCCCAGGGTTTCTCGGTGGAGGTGGGCACGCCGTCCTTCCCCACGCTGGAAGCCTTCAAGGCTAGCATGCCGGCCAGCGAACATTGGCCGATTTCCGACAGCTGGGCCTATCACGACTGGCACCAGACGGGGAATGGTGCCGTCCAGACCTTCATGGATGCCATGGCCACGAAGTTCGGGGCCGCCAGCAGCCTGGAGGATTTCGAGCGCAAGGCCCAGATGCTGAATTACGAGGGCTACCGCGCCATCTTCGAAGGCATGAATGCCGGCCTGTGGACGAAGAATTCCGGCCGCATGCTGTGGATGACCCAGCCCGCCTGGCCCAGCACCATGTGGCAGATCCTGACGCATGATTACGACACGCACGGCGCCTTCTACGGCATGAAAAAGGCGTCGGAGCCGGTGCATGCGCAGCTGGACCTGCCCGACCACCGCATCACCATCGTCAATAATGGCCGCGAGGGTCTGAAGGGCCTGAAGCTGACATCCCGCGTGCGCTCCCTGACCGGCAAGGCGCTGGCCGACCGTACGGCCACGCTGGATGCCGGGGCCGGCAGCGTGGCCCATCCTTTCACGCTGGACCTGAAGGACCTGCTGACAGCTGAAAAGCTGGTGCTGGTCAGCCTGGAACTGGCGGATGGGTCCGGCAAGGTGCTGTCGCGCAACGATTACTGGGTCGCCGCCGACGCACCCGCCCATCAGCGGCTGAACGAACTGCCCGCCGTGCCCGTCACCCTGTCGGCCAGCGGCAAGGTCGGCGCGAATGGGGAAGTGTCGCTGGACGTCACCCTGTCGAACCCCGGCACGGCCCCGGCTTTGCTGGCCAAGCTGACCCCGCAGAAGGCGGACGGCACCCGCATCCTGCCGGCCTATCTCAGCGACAATTACGTCACCCTGCTGCCGGGCGAAACGCGGCATGTGCAGGTGACCTACCCGACCAGTGCCGGCGGCACGGATGCCACCCTGGGCTTACGCGGCTGGAACATCCAGCCGACCAGTGTAAAGGCGACCATCACGCCCTGATCCCTACCCGCATCATGGGGGCTTCGTCCCCCAAAGGCCCGTCACAGCAAGGTGCTACCTCCATTTCCCCAAGCGCCGGATCGTGACGGGCCTTTTTTTATTCCACTTTTCCATTCCACTCCGGAAGCCCTCAATGCGCTTCCGACTTCTCCACCGGACCGAAGGCCACCGGGCTTTCGGCGGCCAGCCAGACGAAGCTGGCATAGGCGGCGACGGCCTGATCGATCTTCTTCGGATCGATCTTGTCCAGCGTGTCGTCGGCCGTGTGGTGGTAATCGAAATAGTCCGTACCATCCAGGCCCAACCCGCCCGTGGGCACGCCTTCGGCCGCCATCGGGCCGATATCGGGGCCGCCATGGGTGCTGCCCTTGCCCGGCACGATGCCCAGGGGCGCCAGAATGCGGCCGATGGCGTCGGTCACCGGCTTGGCTTCCGGCCGGACATTGGCGTTGAAGGTGATGACCGGGCCGGCGCCGAAATCGGCCTCCGTCCCCGCCTGATGCTTGGGCAGTTCGGCCGCATGCGCCTTGGCATAGGCGAAGCCGCCGATCAGGCCGATCTCCTCTGCCCCGAACAGGACGAAGCGGATGGTGCGGCGCGGCGCCTGCGGCAGGGATTTCAGGATCCTGGCCGTGGCCAGCACGATACCGACACCGGCCCCGTCATCCAGCGCGCCGGTGCCCAGGTCCCAGCTGTCCAGATGGGCGCCGATGACCACCACCTCGTCCGGCTTCTCCCGGCCCTTGATCTCCGCCAGCACATTGGCGTCCGACAGCTTGCCCATCTGCTGGCTGGCCAGCGTCAGTTTCAGGCTGACCGGCCCGCCCAGCGCCAGCAGGCGGTTCAACTGGTCGGCGTCGGGATTGGACAGGGCGCCGGCGGGGATGGCCGTCACGCCCTCGGCATAGCGGGTGATGCCCGTGTGCGGGAAACGGTGGCTGTCGGTGCCGATGGACCGGATCAGCAGGGCCACGGCCCCCTTGCGCGCCGCCGCCTCCGGCCCCTTGCCGCGCACGCCCACCGCCTCGCCATAGCCGCCGCCATCCTGCAACCGGCTCATCTTCTTGTCCACAAAGGCGATCTTGCCCTTCAGGCTGCCTTCGGGGGCGGCTTCCAGATCCTCCAGCGTGTCAAAGCGCACGATGGGCGCCGTAATGCCCTCTGCCGGCGTGGATACGGAATGGCCAAGCGCCGCCACATGCAGATGCTGGGCGACGGGCGTCAGTACATCGGCCGACTCCACGCCGCGTTCCCAGCCATCAACGGTAAAGGGCTCGACCTTGATATTGACCAGGTCCAGTTCCTTGAACCGCGCCTGCGCCCAGTCATGGCTGGCCTGGGCGGCGGGGGATCCAGCCAGGCGCGGGCCGACGCGCACCGTCAGGGATTCGACAAAGTCCTTGGCGCCGGAACCGGCCAGGGCCTTGGCCTGGATATCCTTGGCTGTGGCAATGGCGGCTTGGGTGTAGGGATTGGCATCGGCCGCAAATGCGGGCTGCCCCAGGGCCAGCAGCGCCACACCGGCCGCCAGCAGAAAACCGAAACGCTTCAAGGCACTTGCTCCTTCGACGGACGGTCGGGGCCGGACCGCCCCGCAGGAACGGAAGGGTAACAAAATCGGTCGTTTCCGGCGCAACTGTTTTGTAATGGATACAATATTCTCGTTTTGTTCGCTCTCTCGCTGGTACCAACCCGGCTTCCGGGCCCATGCCGTAACCTTCGGGATAGGGCCAAAAGACCCCACGCAAAAATGCTTGACGCCCATGCATGAAGGGAGCACCATCAAATCGTAACAAAGACATGGAGGGTGGTTTTGAAGATCATAACGCCCCCGGCACAGTGGGCGGCCGTATAGGAAACGGCGATCAACTGGGCTCCGCAACCTGGGAGGGTGTGTAGAAACATGACCCCACCGCAGTACAATTTCGCGATTACTTGATATATCGCAGCAACCATCTCGAACCCACGCTTGACATAGGTCCTGTGGTTTCGGATTGATACGGAAACCCCCGCAGGCGCATCCAGCTGCGGGGGTTTTCATTTGTCCGGGCCCTACATCGGTTCTGACAATGTACTGGCAGGGCAAAATACGGCCGAAGCATCCGGCACCCGCTTGGCTGTTCCGTCGGCCACCCCATATGGGATAGGCTGCCAGCACCCCCGCACCCAGGCGCCCCCCCCCCCGTGTCGATCCCGTGAATTTCCTACGCAAGATCCTGTCCCCTGCCGCCCCGGCCAAGAAGCGCGCCAAGCCCGCGCTGCCGCCGCCGCGTACCATGGCGCTGGACAGTGTGCCGGTCCCGGTGGAGGTGCGGGTATCAGCCCGTTCGCGCCGCCTGTCCATGCGGGTGGACGCGGCGCGCAATGTCGTGCGTATCTCCACCCCGCCGCGCGTGCCGGACGCGGATATCCGCCTGTTCGTGGGCCGCCATCTGGAATGGCTGCGGCAACGGCTGTCGGCGGTGCCCGTCACCATTCCCTTTAATCCCGGCGCCACGGTGCCCATTCTGGGGATCGACCATCTCATCCGCCATGTGCCCGCCGGCCGGCGCACCCCGCACCCCGTGATCCTGCCCGATGGCCGCCGGGAATTGCAGGTCGGCGGAGAGGTTGATTTCGTCGCCCGCCGCATTACCGATTACCTGAAAGCCGAAGCGCGCAAGCGGCTGACGACCCGGGCACAGGAAAAGGCGGCGCGGCTGGGCGTGACCATCGCCGCGGTCAGCATCCGCGACACCCGTTCCCGCTGGGGAAGCTGTTCGCCCGACCGGCGCCTGTCCTTCTGCTGGCGCCTGATCATGGCACCGGAACCCGTGTTCGATTATGTCGTCGCCCACGAAGTGGCGCATCTGCGGGAAATGAACCATTCCGCCCGCTTCTGGGCCCTGTGCGCCAGCCTGACCGACAGTGTGGACGACCATCGCGACTGGCTGCGCGTCAACGGTGCCCGCCTGCACCGCTATGGCACCCCGCCGGGACGGGCGGGGGCGGCATGATCGACAAGCTGGAACTGTTCCTGGCCCTGGCCCGCGCCCGCCATTTCGGCCGCGCCGCGGAAGAGGCGGGCGTGTCCCAGCCCACCCTGTCGGCCGGGGTGAAACAGCTGGAAGACATGCTGGGCGTGCCGCTGGTGGTACGCGGATCGCGCTTCCAGGGCTTCACGGCAGAAGGGGAGCGGCTGCTGGAATGGTCGCGCCGGCTGGTTGGCGACTGGCGGTCCATGCGCCAGGATATCGAGGCGCTGCGCAAGACGGTCTGTGGTCATTTCCGTCTGGCAGCCGTGCCCACGGCCCTGGCCATGGTGCCGAAACTGACCATCGCCGTCATCGACAGGCATCCGGGCGTGGATTTCCTGGTCATGGCGTCCAATTCACAGAAGATCATGGAACAGGTGGAAAACCTGGCCATTGATGCCGGCCTGACCTACCTGGACAATGAACCGGTCGGCGCCTTCATCCAGATCCCGCTGTATCGGGAGCGGTATCACCTGATCACCGGGCCCGACAGCCACTTTTCCGGCCGGACGGAGGTGCGGTGGGCGGAATTGCAGGGGGTGCCGCTCTGCCTCTTGTCGCCCGACATGCAGAACCGCCGCATCATCGACCGCGCCCTGCACCGCGTCGGCGTGAAGGCGGAAGTGGCGATCGAGTCCAACTCCATGACGGCCCTGGCCGCCCATGTGCGCACGGGCCGCTGGACCAGCATCATGCCCACCGTGCTGATGGAGGCTTTGGGTCTGCCCGCGGAACTGAAAGCCATCCCGCTGATCGACCCGGTGATCGAACATACGATCGGTCTGGTCATGATGGACCGGCAGCCCCACTCCCCCATGTCTGCCGCCATGATCGCGGCGGCCAAGCGCGTGTCCCAGATATTACCGAAGTGAGCCAGCCGACCGGCAGGACCGCCGGTATTACTTCGCCGCCTCGGCAAGCTCCTCTCCGACACCCAGATCCCGCAACCGTGCCATGGCGCTGCCTTCGCCCAGCCGGATGCTGTTGTCATGGTTTGCCAGCACTTTCTGCGCGTCCTGCAGCATCCTTTGCTTCCAGGCGTCGCTGTCACGGCGCAGCTTCCTGCCATCCTCCGCCAGGGCATCCTGCCGCACCTGCAACCCGGACTGGTCAGCACCCGGCCGCTGCCGCTCCGCGGCGATGGACAATGCCTCGCTCACCTGCGCCAGGCGTTGATCGGCATTTTGCTGCATGGCGCTCACAAAACCCTGCGAGGAGGAGGAAGCACCGGTATCCATTCGGGCCGATTTGACAAAGCCGGAGAGGCCGTCAGCCAGCTCCTCGGCCGAAAGGGTGCCGGATTGAACCAGACCAACCAGCTTCTCCCGAAGCTTGTCGTTCAAGGACGAGAACAGATCGCCCGCCGCGCCGGACAATGACTGCGCCAGGGGGCTGAGCGAAACGCTTTCCTGCGGCCCGGGACTGGCCGATGCGGCCGGCTTCTGCTCCGCCACCTTCTGGAAACTGGATGTGGGCGTGGCATCGGTCACCACATATGCACTCGATATGATGTTCATATCATCACCCCCACTACCCGATTGACAGGGCACAGCGATATCATATCTCCTATTACGTGTCAATAATTCGAGACACTCTACAATATGAAACATGAGAGAATAATGGCATTCATAACGGGGACCTCCGGCAATGATACGTTGCCATCCCCTCTGAGCGAAGCCAATACCATCAACGGACTAGATGGAAACGACACTATCGGCGGCGGTAATTTGAATGACTTCATCTCCGGTGGCAACGGAGATGATTACATTATCGGCGGCGCTGGCAGCGATACTATTTACGGCGATGCTGGTTCTGACTGGATACATGGGCAGGACGGCGCCGATTTTCTCTATGGCGGCGCGAGTGACGATGAATTGTATGGCGGTGCCGGCAATGATCAGCTCACAGGAAACGGCGGATACAACTACCTGTCCGGCGACGGCGGGAACGACACCTATATTCACAATTTCACCGACGCCGGCATCTCCATCATTTACGATAATGGTGGCGCGTCCGATCAGTTGACGTTGCAGAACCTGTCATCGACGCTCAATATCCAACGCTCCGGCACCGATCTTTATCTCTATACCGATGCTGACGCGGCGGATGGCGCACTGAACAATTATATCCAGATCCTGGATTTCTACGGGGCCACCTCGACGGTGCGTGGTGTCGGCACCGTCGAGGTCCTTGTGATCGGCAGCCAGACCTATGATCTCTGGGGACTGGCTCCCCATTGATCTCATCGCCATGCGGGAGAAGGGCGCCGCTGCCAGTGGCGCCCTTTGCGCTTTCGGCAAGGTCTTTGCCACGGATATTGCATGCCCATCGGCAATGCCACATGCGCAAATGACGGGCGCAGGCTGGGCGTCCGGCCACAGGCGGGCCCGAAAGTCCGTTGCATTTCAAAAAGATACGTCTGGTAAAGGCGGATTTTCGCAACAAGAACCGTTTGATCAGGATGTGCAATCGCTCAACAAAACAATCCCATTGATACTGGAAGCATTTGGGGAAAACCTGCGACAGTGATTGTCGTTGGAGTCCATTTGCCCATGACCGCCCCCCTGCCGTGGGATGAACGCCACGCCGCCGATATCATCCATCGGCACCTTCACCTGGAAGGGCCAACGCTGCCGATCCTGCACGCCCTGCAGGATGCGTTCGGCTGCGTACCCGACGCGGCCGTGCCCATGATCGCCGAGGCGCTGAACCTGTCGCGGGCGGAAATCCATGGCGTGGTCAGCTTCTACCATGATTTCCGCCGTGAACCGACCGGACGCCATGTGGTCAAGGTGTGCCGGGCCGAAGCCTGCCAGGCCCTGGGCAGTGAGAAGGCGGCAACCGCGTTGCTGGAACGGCTGGGCGTTGGCTGGGGCGAAACGACCGGCGACGGCACGGTGACAGTGGAAGCCGTCTATTGCCTGGGCATCTGCGCCTGCGCACCCGCCGCTTTGGTCGATGGCGATCCGGTGGGCCGCCTGGATGGCGCCAGACTGGCCGCTGCGGTGGAAGAGGTGCGCTGGTCATGACCCGTATCTTCATTCCCCAGGATGTCGCCGCGCTCGCCGTGGGTGCCGAAAAGGTGGCCAAGGCCATTGCCGCGCAGGCCGGCGATCAGGCCCCCATCGTGCGCACGGGATCACGCGGGCTGTTCTGGCTGGAACCGCTGGTGGAGGTGGAAACACCGGCCGGCCGCATCGCCTATGGCCCCGTCACGCCTTCCGACGTGCCCGGCCTGTTCGCGGCCGGTTTCCTGACCGGGGCGCCGCATCCGCTATGCCTGGGCCCGACGGAACAGATCCCCTGGCTGGCCCGCCAGAACCGCCTGACCTTCGCCCGCTGCGGCATCATCGATCCGCTGTCGGCGGAGGATTACCGCGCCCATGGCGGCTTCAAGGGCGTCAAGCGCGCCCTGGAACTGGGCCCGTCCAACACGGTTGAGGAGGTGGTGCGGTCGGGCCTGCGCGGGCGCGGTGGCGCCGGCTTCCCCACCGGCATCAAATGGCGCACCGTGGCAGCATCCCCTGCCGACCGCCGCTATATCATCTGCAACGCCGATGAGGGCGACAGCGGCACCTTCGCCGATCGCATGATGCTGGAGGGCGACCCGCTCGCCCTGATCGAGGGCATGGTCATCGCCGGCTATGGCGTCGGCGCGAATAAGGGCTATGTCTATTCCCGGTCGGAATATCCCCACGCCAACCATGTTTTCAGCCGCGCCCTCTATGTCGCTCGCAAGGCCGGGCTGCTGGGCCCGTCGGTGCTGGGCAGCGATTTTGCCTTCGATATCGAACTGCGCGTGGGTGCGGGCGCCTATGTCTGCGGGGAGGAAACGGCCCTGCTGGAAAGCCTGGAGGGCAAGCGCGGCGTCGTCCGGGCCAAGCCGCCCTTGCCCGCCATCAAGGGCCTGTTCGGCCGGCCGACCGTGGTGAACAACCTGTTGTCGCTGGCCACCGTGCCCACCATCCTGGCCAATGGCGCCCAGGCCTATGCCGATTACGGCATGGGACGGTCGCGCGGCACCATGCCCATCCAGATAGCCGGCAACGTCAAATTCGGCGGCCTGTTCGAAGATGCGTTCGGCATCACGCTGGGGGAAATCGTGAACGAGGTCGGCGGCGGCACCCTGACCGGCCGACCCGTGCGCGCCGCGCAGTGCGGCGGGCCCTTGGGCGCCTATTTCCCCCCGTCCCTGTTCGACACCCAATATGATTACGAGGCGTTCGCCGCGCGCGGCGGCCTGATCGGCCATGGCGGCATCGTCGTCTTCGATGATCAGGTCGACATGGCGGCCCAGGCCCGCTTCGCCATGGAATTCTGCGCCATCGAGAGCTGCGGCAAATGCACCCCCTGCCGCATCGGCTCCACCCGTGGCACCGAAGTGATCGACAAGATCATGGCGGGCGTGGAGGTCGACGCCAATATCGCCCTGGTGGAGGATCTCTGCCAGACGATGAAGTTCGGCTCCCTCTGCGCGCTGGGCGGCTTCACCCCCTACCCGGTGTTGAGCGCGCTTCAGCATTTCCCCGAGGATTTCCGGCGCGGGTCCCTCCCCGCGGCGGCGGAATAGGGGGATGGGGATGCTTGGCGAAAGCAATCATTCAGCCTATCTTGGACGTGAAGCCGCTTCGCGGAAGGGAACGCCATGCTCCAACTTGATCGCATCACCCAAGACCCTGCCATCATGGGCGGCAAACCCTGTGTCCGTGGGTTGCGCGTCACGGTCGGTATGCTTGTCGCACAGGTTGGCGCGGGGCGGGGCATCGACGAGCTTCTGGGCGACTACCCGTACCTTGAGCGCGAAGACATCCTGCAGGCGCTCAGATACGCGGCATGGCGCGCGGAAGAACGAGAGATCGTTCTGGCGTCCTGATGAAGCTGCTGTTGGACATGAATCTGTCGCCGCGCTGGGTCGATACCCTGGCGGACGCGGGGATTTCTGCCGTCCATTGGATGCATGTCGGCCCCATGGATGCACCGGACAGTCAGATCATGGATCATGCCGAAAGGCACAATCTGATCGTCCTGACCCACGATCTGGATTTCAGCGCCATTCTGGCCGCCACGAAGGGCGCGCGGCCCAGCGTCGTGCAAATCCGCAGCGACGACATCACACCGGAAGCGATGTCGGGCGTGTTGATCGCTGCCTTAAGGCAAGTGGCAGACGATTTGGCTGTTGGCGCTCTGCTGACTGTCGATCCAAAACGGTCAAGGTTGCGGCTGCTACCACTCGCCTAGACTCTCTTCTCTCTGCACTGGGCATGAATGTGCCCCCGACCTCCCCCCTGCATCAGGAGCGGGTGCCATGACACTCATCCACGAAACCGATTTCGGCACCCCGGCGTCAAAGTCGGAAAAGCTGGTCACCTTGACCATCGACGGGCAGAGCGTGAGCGTGCCCGAAGGCACCTCCATCATGCGCGCGGCCATGGAGATGGGAACGCAGATCCCCAAGCTTTGCGCCACCGACATGGTCGATGCCTTCGGTTCCTGCCGCCTGTGCCTGGTGGAGATTGAGGGGCGGCCGGGCACGCCCGCGTCCTGCACCACGCCCGTGGCACCGGGCCTGAATGTGAAGACGCAGACCCCGCGCCTGAAGCAACTGCGCCGGGGTGTGATGGAGCTTTACATCAGCGACCATCCGCTGGACTGCCTGACCTGCGCGGCGAACGGAGACTGTGAGCTGCAGGACATGGCCGGCGCCGTGGGCCTGCGCGAGGTGCGCTATGGCATGGACGGCGCCAACCATTTCAAGCCCGACAGCCCGCTGGCGATGCCCAAGGATGAGAGCAACCCCTATTTCACCTATGACCCGGCCAAATGCATCGTCTGTTCGCGCTGTGTGCGGGCGTGTGAGGAGGTGCAGGGCACCTTCGCCCTGACCATTGAGGGTCGCGGCTTCGACAGCCGCGTCTCCCCCGGCCAGCATGAGGATTTCCTGGACAGCGAATGTGTGTCCTGCGGCGCCTGCGTCCAGGCCTGCCCCACGGCCACGCTTCAGGAAAAATCGGTCATCGAGATCGGGCAGCCAGAACATTCCGTCGTCACCACCTGCGCCTATTGCGGCGTGGGCTGCGCCTTCAAGGCGGAGATGCGGGGCGATGAGCTGGTGCGCATGGTCCCCTATAAGGATGGCAAGGCCAATCGCGGCCATTCCTGCGTGAAGGGCCGTTTCGCCTGGGGCTATGCCACGCACAAGGAACGCATCCTGTCGCCCATGATCCGCGACAGTATCGACCAGCCCTGGCGCGAGGTCGGCTGGGAAGAAGCCATCGGCTTCACCGCGACCAGGCTGAAGGCGATCCAGGCCAAGTATGGCCGCGACAGTATCGGCGGCATCACCTCGTCGCGCTGCACCAACGAAGAAACCTTCCTGGTGCAGAAGCTGATCCGCGCCGGGTTCGGCAATAACAATGTCGATACCTGCGCCCGCGTCTGCCATTCCCCCACGGGCTACGGCCTGAAGACCACGTTTGGCACCTCTGCCGGCACCCAGGATTTCGATTCTGTCGAACAGACCGATGTCGTCATCGTCATCGGTGCCAACCCGACCGATGGTCACCCTGTCTTCGCGTCCCGCCTGAAAAAGCGGCTGCGCCAGGGGGCGAAGCTGATCGTCATCGATCCGCGCCGCATCGATCTGGTGAAGTCTCCGCATGTTGAGGCGGCGGTGCACCTGCCCCTGCGCCCCGGCACCAATGTCGCCGTGGTCACCGCACTGGCCCATGTCATCGTCAGCGAAGGGCTGGTGGACGAGGAATTTGTGCGCCAGCGCTGCGACTGGGCGGAATTCCAGGAATGGGCCGCCTTTGTCGCCGAACCGCGCAACAGCCCGGAAGTGGTCGGCGACATGGCCGGCATTGATCCCGACGCCATCCGCCAGGCCGCCCGCCTGTTCGCCACGGGCGGCGATGGCGCCATCTATTATGGCTTGGGCGTGACCGAACATTCCCAGGGCACGACCACCGTCATGGCCATTGCCAATCTGGCCATGGCCACCGGCAATATCGGCCGTCCGGGCGTGGGCGTGAACCCGTTACGGGGTCAAAACAATGTCCAGGGTTCCTGCGACATGGGTTCCTTCCCGCATGAATTCTCGGGTTATCGCCATGTGTCGGACGACGCCACAAGGCAGATGTTCGAGGAGATGTGGGGCGTTCCCCTGTCAGCCGAGCCGGGCCTGCGCATTCCCAACATGCTGGACGCCGCCGTCGACGGGACCTTCAAGGGGCTTTATGTGCAGGGGGAGGATATCCTGCAATCCGACCCCAACACCCATCATGTCGCCGCCGGTCTGGCGGCCATGGAATGCGTCATCGTCCAGGACCTGTTCCTGAATGAAACGGCCAATTACGCCCATGTCTTCCTGCCGGGCTGTACCTTCCTGGAAAAGGACGGCACCTTCACCAATGCCGAACGCCGCATCCAGCGTGTGCGCCGCGTCATGGCACCCCGCAATGGCTATGCGGATTGGGAGGTGACGCTGCTGCTGGCCAGGGCCATGGGTTTCACCATGGATTACGCCCATCCCAGCCAGATCATGGACGAAATCGCCCGCGTCACCCCCAGCTTCAAGGGTGTCTCCTATCAGCGGCTGGAAGAGATGGGCTCCATCCAATGGCCCTGCAACGACAAGGCGCCGCAGGGCACACCCGTCATGCATATCGATGGCTTCGTGCGCGGCAAGGGCAAGTTCGTCATCACCGAGTACATCCCGACGGAGGAACGCACCGGCGCCCGCTTCCCGCTGTTGCTGACCACGGGCCGCATCCTGTCGCAGTACAATGTCGGCGCCCAGACGCGACGCACGGCCAACAGCGTTTGGCACGAGGAGGACCGGCTGGAAATCCACCCGCATGACGCGGAAAACCGGGGCATCCGCGATGGCGACTGGGTGAAGCTGCAAAGCCGGGCGGGGGAAACCACCCTGCGGGCCCTGATCACCGACCGGGTGGCGCCCGGCGTGGTCTACACGACCTTCCACCATCCCGACACCCAGGCCAATGTCATCACCACCGACTATTCCGACTGGGCCACCAACTGTCCGGAATACAAGGTGACGGCCGTACAGGTCGGCCACAGCAACGGCCCCACGCCCTGGCAGCAGGAATATGAGGCGCAGGCCCGCCAGTCGCGCCGCATCGACGGCCATGTGGTCGAGGCGGCGGAATGACCAAAGCCGGAGGCGGGAACATGACCAAGCCGGAGGCAACGGCATGAACAGCCCGGCCAAGCCCCTGCGCCGTCTGGCCTGGCATGATGGCGTGATGCAGGAAGGCACCCGCATCACGGCAGAGGAGGTGCCCGTCGCCATCGTGCATGACGGCGCCACCTATGCCGTGATGATGGCCAGCCCCGCCGATCTGGAGGATTTCGCCATCGGCTTCAGCCTGACCGAAGGCGTGATCGACAGTCCGGCAGAGGTGGAAGACCTGGAACTGGTCGAAACCGACCTGGGCTGGGTCGCGCGGATGTGGCTCAGCAAACGGCCCCGCGCCGCCCTGGACACCCGCCGCCGCCGCCTGACCGGCCCCGCCGGCTGTGGCCTGTGCGGGGTGGAAAGTCTGGCCGAAGCCGTGAAGCCGGCCCGCCCCGTCGGGTCCGGCCGGCCGCTGACACCGCTGGCCCTGGCCCAGGGCTTTGATGCGATGTCGCAACAGCAGGTGCTGGGGCGCCTGACCCGCGCCGCCCATGCCGCCGCCTTCCTGGCACCCGATGGGGACCTGATGGTGCGGGAGGATGTGGGCCGCCACAATGCCCTGGACAAGCTGATCGGCGCGCTGGTCCGTTCGGGCATTGATGCCACGCAGGGCGCCATCCTGATGACCAGCCGCGTGTCGGTGGAACTGGTGCAGAAGGCCGCCATGGCCGGTGTGCCGCTGCTGGCCGCCGTCTCCGCCCCCTCCACGCTGGCCGTGAAGCTGGCCGACGCTGCCGGCATGACCCTGGTGGCCGTGGCGCGGGCCGACGGGTTTGAGGTTTTCTGCCACCCCGACCGCATCACGATCAACGCCGAGGAGTGCCCCCGTGTCGCCTGAAAAGCTGGTCATGATGGCCAACCAGATCGGCGCCTTTTTCGCCAGCCAGGGCCCGAACGGCGCCCATGGCGTCGCCGACCATATCAAAAGCTTCTGGGACCCGCGCATGCGGGCCGGGATTTTCGATCATCTGGACAAGGGCGGGGCCGGATTGACCCCCATCGTCGTCCAGGCCCTGGAGAGCCTGAGAACAAAACAATAGGAGGCGTCACCCAAACACCCCATCCCGGCACCCATAAGGAGCTTTCACCAGAAGAACCAACCGGAGCCATTCCAAGAAGCCCCGGCAATGCGTGTCCATCCAATAACGCCAAAGCGGCGAACGAACAGGAGGAAACGAGGGCATGGTAGCGGCAGATCAAACGCAGGGCCAAGGTGCGGGGCAACCCGGCCTGCTGGACCGGGAACGCATCATCGCGCATGCGGGCTTCAACCGATGGCTGGTGCCACCGGCGGCATTGGCAATCCATCTCTGTATCGGCATGGCCTATGGTTTCAGCGTGTTCTGGCTGCCGCTCAGCCAGTCGCTGGGCGTGACGGCACCGATGGCCTGTCCGGCCGATGCCGGGCTGATGAATGCCCTGTTCACCACCTCGTGCGACTGGAAGGTCGCCGATCTGGGCTGGATGTACACGCTGTTCTTCGTCCTGCTGGGCTCGTCCGCCGCCATCTGGGGCGGCTGGCTGGAACGCGAAGGCCCGCGCAAGGCCGGCTTTGTCGCCGCACTCTGCTGGTGCGGCGGCCTGCTGATCTCCGCCATCGGCGTCTATACCCATCAACTCTGGCTGATGTGGCTGGGCTCGGGCGTCATTGGCGGTATCGGGCTGGGCCTGGGCTATATCTCGCCCGTCTCCACCCTGGTGAAATGGTTCCCCGACCGGCGCGGCATGGCCACCGGCATGGCCATCATGGGCTTTGGTGGTGGTGCCATGATCGGCTCACCCTTGGCCAACATGCTGATGAACGGCTTCAAGACGTCGACCTCCGTCGGTGTGTGGGAAACCTTCGTCGTCCTGGCCGTGATCTATTTCGTGTTCATGATGTCCGGGGCCTTTGGCTATCGCCTGCCGCCGCCGGGCTGGGCGCCCAATGGCTGGACCCCGCCGGCGCCTTCCGCCAATGCCATGATCGCGCATGGCAATGTGCATGTGAAGGACGCGCACAAGACGCCGCAATTCTGGCTGATCTGGGCCGTGCTCTGCCTGAACGTGTCGGCCGGCATCGGCGTGCTGGGCATGGCGTCGCCCATGTTGCAGGAGATTTTCGGCGGCGCTCTGTTCGGTCAGCCGGACCTGGGTTTCTCCGACCTGAACGCGGACCAGAAGAAGATAATTGCCGGCATCGCCGCCGGCTTCACCGGCCTGTTGTCGCTGTTCAACATTGTCGGCCGCTTCTTCTGGGCGTCCTTGTCGGACAAGATCGGCCGGAAGATGACCTATTTCACCTTCTTCGGCCTGGGTATCGTGCTTTATGCCTCGGCCCCGTCCCTGGCCCATATGGGGTCGAAGGTGCTGTTCGTGGCGGCGTTCTGCATCATCCTGTCCATGTATGGCGGCGGCTTCGCCACCGTGCCGGCCTATCTGGCCGACATGTTCGGCACGAAGTTCGTGGGCGCCATCCATGGAAGGCTGCTGACGGCCTGGTCCACGGCCGGCATCATCGGCCCCGTGGTCGTGAACTATATCCGCGAGGCGCAGATCGCCGCCGGCGTGCCGCGCGCCCAGGTCTATGATTACACCATGTATATCCTGGCCGGGTTCCTGATCCTGGGCTTCCTTGCCAACGCCGCCGTCAAGCCTGTGGACCGTAAATGGTTCATGGACGAGGAAGAGGCACCGAAGACAGCCACCGGCCCCATGATCAACCGCAGCGACGTGGACAGCGGCGGATTCGACGCCAAGGTGCTGCTGGCCTGGCTGGCCGTGGGCATCCCCATCCTGTTCGGCGTCTATCAGACGCTGCAAAGCGTGGTGAAGCTGTTCGGGTGACGCCGCCGCCCGGCGCCTGAGTGAAATTTCACCTGAATTTGCGCCGCGACCATCTGACCTTCGATGTGGACCATTTGGCAGGTTGACCTGTGGCTCCGAAAGATTGATGTCATGACGGTCGCGCCGCATTTTCGGCGTCCGATTTTGTGGGAGGATCCCCTCGATGAAGTCCCTGTTCACCGCCCTTGTCCTGACGGGCGTTGCCGCCCTGACCGCCGGCACCGCCATGGCCCAGGACGCCGCCAAGGGCGAGACCGTGTTCAAGAAGTGCATGGCCTGCCATCGCATCGGCCCCGATGCCAAGAATCTGGTCGGCCCGATCCTGACCGGCGTCGTCGGCCGCCCGGCCGGCAAGGTCGATGGCTTCAAATATTCCGAGATCAATCACCATTCCGGTGAGGCCGGCCTGACCTGGACGGAAGCCAATCTGGAGGCCTATCTGGCCGACCCGAACGCCTTCCTGAAGAAGTTCCTGACCGACAAGGGCCACGCCGACCAGGCCGTGGGCGTCACCAAGATGGCGTTCAAGCTGCCCAACGAGCAGGAGCGCAAGGACGTGATCGCCTTCCTGAAGAGCAAGCAGTAACAGCCTGTTCCAGGCTGGCAAAAGGAGCCGGGCGGATCAACCGCCCGGCCCCTTTCTGTTTCAACCCACCTTCAACCCTTCCAGCACCGCCCGTAACGGCGCGGGCAGCGCCGTGGGCCGGCGGCTGTCCCTGTCGACATAAACATGCACGAAATGGCCGCCAGCGGCCGCCATCTCCGCCCCCGCCTTGAAAATCCCCAGCTCATAGCGCACGGAACTGTTGCCCAGATGGGCGACACGGATACCCACCTCCAGCCGGTCGGGAAAGGCCACAGAGGCGAAGAACCGGCACCCCGTCTCCACCACCAGACCGATGACATCGCCGGCATGGATGTCCAGCACGCCCTGGTCGATCAGATAGGCATTCACGGCCGTGTCGAAATAGGAATAGTAGGTCACGTTATTGACGTGGCCATAGACGTCATTATCCATCCAGCGCGTATCCAGCGCATGGAAATGCCGGTAATCGGCCCGAACGGGCGCCGTCGGCTTGCTCAAGATCACCCCTCCCCATCCCTCTTTCAGGCGCGCGGCCGCAGGCTCCGGATCAGCCCTTCCTGCGCCGTGCTGGCGATCAGCCGGCCCGTGCGGTCGAATATCTGCCCCCGGTTCAACCCGCGTCCATTCCCGCTCCACGGGCTGTCCGTGCTGTACAGCAGCCAGTCATCGACCCGGAAATCCAGCGCATGGAACCATACCGCATGGTCCAGGCTGGCCGCCCTCAGCGTCCGGCCCAACCAGCTGACATTATGCGGCAGGACGCCCGTGCCCAGCAGGACCATGTCGCTGATATAGGCCAAGGCCACGCGATGCAGGTTGGCATCATCGTCCAGGGGGGACACGACGCGGAACCAGACCTGCTGCAGCGGTTCCCGCACGCCCGGATTGACGGGATCGACGGGGTCGACCGGGCGCAGTTCCACGGCCCGGCGATGGGCCAGCAGCGCCCGGCTTTCCGCCGGCAGCTTGTCCGCGATGGACAGGTAGAATTCATGCTCCGTCATCAACACATCGGGCGGCGTGACCTGCGGCATGGGGAACAGCTGGTGTTCCAGCCCGTCCTCCGGCACCTGGAACGACGCCGTCAGGGTCAGGATGGGGGCTCCGCCCTGCAGCGCCTCCACCCGGCGGGTGGTAAAGCTGCGGCCGTCATAATCGCGGTGGACACGGAAATCGATGGGATAATCCTCGTCCCCCGGCCGCATGAAATAGGCGTGCAGGGAATGCACGACGCGCGACGGGTCCACCGTCCGGATGGCCGACGCCAGGGCCTGGGCCACCACCTGCCCGCCGAACACGCGGCCCTTGCCCCCGATCAGCCGGGACCCCTGATACATGTCGCTGCCCAGCTCATCGACCGTCAGCAGCCGCGTCAACCGTGCCACCAGCTCTTCCGGGCCGGGAATGGCGTTATAGTCCTCGATCATTCCGGGACCTTTCTTCACCGATGCCTAATCCCCTCCACTATTTTGGGGACCGGGGCGGCTGGCAAGGGTATGGCCGCCCCGGTTCGGACATGGGTGACTTGCGGTCGCATACTCGGGGATTCACAGCGACGCGCGATAGGCCCGCCAGCCGCCATAGCCGGTGATCTCTGTCGCCCCTTCCAACGCGTGGCCTTCGCACAGGAACCCCGTCACCTGCCGCCCATCATCCAGGGTCAGCTTGCCCACACCCAGGGGCGCCGGGATGCGGGCGACGAAGGCACCAAAGGCGGCGGGCGGCAGGGCCCATTCTTCGGCCAGGATGCCCGGCCCGGCAAAGCCCGGATCGCGCACCAGACCCGGCTTGGGCGGAATTGTGCCGGCCAGGGCGTAGAAACGGTAATCGGGCGCCGTCCGCACCTCCCCCAACCGGATGCCGCCGACGCTGGTCAATTCCGGGTTCAGCGGCATGCCCGTCAGATGCGCCCCCACCACGATGATGGGCAGCCAGTCGGAAGGCGGACTGTTCACCACCGGCACCGTGACCGGTTCCACCTCCCCATGCAGCCTGTCGCCGATATCGGCCAGGGCCGCATCGGTGAAGGCCGGCCCTACCAGCGTGACACCGAAGGGCAGGCCATTGGGCCGGAACCCCGCCGGCACGGCCAATGCCGCGCAATCCAGCAGGTTCACGAAATTGGTATAGCGGCCCAGATGGCTGTTCAGGCGCACCGGATCGGCCTGCATCTCCGCCACCGTATAGATGGTGGGTGTGGTGGGCAGCAGCAGGAAATCCACTTCCCCCCACAGCCGCGCGATACTCTGGGCATAGAAGGCCAGCGCATATTGGCCGACAAACGCCTCCACCGCACTCTTGCCCGCCGCCCCCTGGATGATGGTGCGGACCGTCGGGTCCATGGCGTCGGCCTGCCCCTCGACAAACTCCTCAATGGCGGCCAGCCGTTCGGCCACCCAGGGCCCGCCATAAAGAAGATGGGCGCATTCCCGCAGGGGGCCGTAATCGAACTGCACGGCCGACCCGCCCAGCGCCTCCAAATTGGCAATGGCAGCATCATACAGAGCCTCTGCCGCCTGATCGCCCAGGAACTCCTTTTCGGCCCCGGTCAGCACCCCGAACTTGAAACCGGTCACGCGGAGCGGTGTCGTTCGGGCCAGACGAGAGAAGGGATCGCCCCCATCGAACCCTTCCGCCACACGCCGCACCAGATCGCCATCGGCCACAGAATGGGCCAGCACCGTCACACAATCCTGTGACCGGCAGGCGGGTACCACCCCGGCAGCCGACAGCAACCCCTTGGTGGGCTTGATCCCCACCAGATTGTTGAAGGCGGCCGGTACCCGGCCCGACCCGGCCGTATCCGTGCCGAGCGCAAACGCCACCTGCCCCCGCGCCACCGCCACGGCGGACCCCGAACTGGACCCGCCGGAGATATAGTCATTGTTGAACACGCAGCGCGGGGCGCCATAGGGGCTGCGCGTGCCGTTCAGGCCCGTGGCGAACTGGTCCAGATTGGTCTTGCCGATCAGGATGGCGCCCGCAGCCCGCAGCCGCGCCACCACGGTACTGTCGGCCGCTGGATCATAGGCGAAGGCCGGGCAGGCAGCCGTCGTGGGCAGGCCGGCCGCGTCGATATTGTCTTTGGCCGCAAAGGGAATGCCCCACAGCGGTTTGGCCGGGTCATAGCCGGCATCGGCCAGGGCCTGCGCCTCGGCCCGCAACCGGTCGGCCGGCACCGTGCTGATCCAGATGGCGGGGTCGGGATTGGCTGCCAGCCGTTCCAGAACCGCCTCGATCACCGTGACTGGACTGGCATCGCCGCTGCGATAAAGGTCCGTCAGTTCATGGATGGTAAGTTTCTCGGGCAACATCAGGCAACCTCCTCCAGGATAGCGATGGTCTGGCCGGCATTGACGGTGCGGCCGGGTTTCGCGGTGATTTCCCGCACCCGGCCGGCCGTTGCGGCCTTCACCTCCATCTCCATCTTCATGCTTTCCAGGATCAGGATCGTGTCACCGGCCGCCACATACTGGCCCGGCTCCACCATGATTTTCCAGACGTTACCGGTCACGCCCGCTTCCACACCCGTACAGCCATCCGGCAATGCTGTGGCATCGGCGGCGGGGCCGCCATCATCGCTGACGAAACTGTCCAGCCCCTTGGCCTTCCACTCCTCGCGCTCGGCCTCGAACGCCGCCTGCTGCCGGCCCTTGAAGGCGTCGATGCTGTCGGCATGGGTGGCCTGGAACCGCAGATGGTCGGCGTAATCCAGTACCGTCTCCTCGATCCGCACGGGATAGCGGCCATGGGGGAAGGCCTCCCGCGCCTCGGCCAGTTCCTGTTCGCTGACGGGGAAGAAACGGATCTGGTCGAAGAAGCGCAACAGCCAGGGCTTGCCCGCCTGGAACGGTGCGGTGTTCCGCCAGGAATTCCAGACCTGGATGGTACGGCCGAACAGCTGGTATCCGCCCGGCCCCTCCATCCCATAGATGCACATATAGGCGCCGCCGATGCCCACGGCATTTTCCGGCGTCCAGGTGCGGGCGGGATTGTATTTCGTCGTCACCAGCCGGTGGCGCGGGTCCAGCGGCGTGGCCACCGGCGCGCCCAGATAGACGTCACCCAGCCCATAGACCAGATAATGGGCGTCAAACACGATGCGGCGCACATCGTCAACATGGTCCAAGCCATTGATGCGGCGGATAAATTCGATATTGTCGGGGCACCAGGGGGCATCGGCCCGCACCAGTTCCTGGTACTTAGTCATGGCCAGCCGCACCTGCGGGTCGTTCCAGGAGAGTGGCAGATGTACGACGCGGCTGGGCACCCGGGCATCCTCGATCCCGCCCAGCCCGGCCTCGATCTCCGCCAGCACGCCCAGCAGATTGGTGGTGCGCAGGGTCGAGCTGTCGTAATGCACCTGCAATGACCGGATGCCGGGCGTCAGATCGACGATGCCGGGCAGGTTCCGGTCACGCAGCGCCGTCACCAACAGATGCACGCGCAGCCGCAACCCCAGATCCAGCGCCATCGGCCCATATTCGACCAGCAGATAATCATCCCCCGCCCGGCGATAGATAACGGGTACCGGTCCGTCGATCCGGTGCAGGATCGGCGATGGCAGGTCGGCATGGGTGATGAGGACGGGGGCTGCCACCGGCTTGACCACCGGTACGAACCGGACCTTGTCGCCCGGTCGCAACTGCCCGACCTTCCACAGGTCACCTTTCGCCACCACCAATGGGCAGACGAAACCGCCCAGGCTGGGTCCGTCCGGGCCCAGGATGATGGGCATGTCGCCCGTGAAATCCACCGCGCCGATGGCATAGGCATTGTCATGGATGTTGGACGGGTGCAGCCCCGCCTCCCCCCCATCCGCACGGGCCCAGGTCGGCCTCGGGCCGATCAGGCGCACGCCCGTGCGGGCGGAATTGAAATGCACCTCGTAGGTCGCGGCGAACAGGTCGACGATGTCGGCTTCCTGAAAGAAATCCGGCGCCCCGTGCGGCCCGTAATGCACGGCCAGTTCCCAATCATGGGACAGAGACGGCAGCGTCACCGCCTCCGCCGTACCCGTGGGCAGGCCCGCCAGGGCCAGCGTATCCCCCGCCTTCAGGCAGCCCGTGCCATGGCCGCCGAACCGGCCCAGGGCAAAGGTGGCCTTCGACCCCAGATAGGTGGGCGCATCAAAGCCGCCGGCCACGGCCAGATAGGCGCGCTGCCCCGGCCCCTGGATACGGCCCAGCGCCAGCACCTGGCCCGCCTTCACCGTCACCGGCACGCCATGCGGGATGGAAATCCCGTCCAAGGTCCCCGCCATGGCCGCACCAGTCACGGCCACGATAGCGTCAATGTTGAAGCGCAGCGTCGGCCCGGTCAGCGTGCATTCCAGCGCCGCCGTCCCCTCCGCATTGCCCAGCATCCGGTTGGCCAGCCGGAAGGACTTGTCATCCATGGGCCCCGATGGCGGCACCCCGACATCCCAATAGCCCAACCGCCCCGGCCAATCCTGGATCGACGTCTGGGCACCCGGTGCGATCACCTCCACCGTCGCCGGCGTAAAGGGGAAATCCTTCAGCACCGATGTGGCGACATCGCCCCGCCGGAACAGGTCCGATGCGATGATGGCGCGCAGATAGGACAGGTTCGTCTCGATCCCCGCCACGCGCGACGCGGACAGGGCGGCCGACAGCTTGTCGATGGCGGCATCGCGCGTGCCGGCATGCACGATCAGCTTGGCCAGCATCGGGTCATAATGGGCCGTCACCTCCGTCCCCGTCGCCACCCAGCCATCCACCCGGATATCGTCGGGGAACGATACCTCGGTCAGCAGACCGGTGGAGGGGCGGAAATCGGCGGCGGCATTTTCGGCATAAAGCCGCACCTCGATCGCCGCCCCCTGCGGAACCAGACTGTCCTGCGCCGGCAGGGTGAAATCGCCCGCCGCCTGCCGGATCATCCATTCCACCAGATCGACGCCGAACACGGTTTCGGTCACGGGATGTTCGACCTGCAGGCGGGTATTCACCTCCAGGAAATAGACCTGCGCCCGTTCCACATCATAGATGAATTCCACGGTGCCGGCCGAGGCATATTGCACGCTCTGACCCAGGGCCACCGCCGCCTCGCGTAACCGGGCACGCACATTGTCGGGCAAACCGGGGGCCGGCGTCTCCTCCACCACCTTCTGGTTACGGCGTTGCAGGGAACAGTCACGCTCGCCCAGCGCCACCACCCCGCCCTTGCCATCGCCGAAGATCTGCACCTCCACATGCCGGGCCTGGGCGACAAACCGTTCCAGATAGACGCGCGCATCGCCAAAGCTGCTGGTCGCCATGCGCTGCACGGCGGCGAAGCGGGCGGCCAGTTCCTCGGCCGTATGGCAAAGCTGCATGCCGATGCCGCCGCCGCCCGCCGTGCTTTTCAGCATGACGGGAAAGCCGATGCGCGCCGCCGCTTCCTGCGCCTGTTCAACGCTGTCCAGAATATCCGTACCGGGCAGCAACGGCACGCCCGCCGCTCTGGCCAGATCACGCGCCGTGTGTTTCAGGCCGAAACCGCGCAGATGCTCCACCCGCGGGCCGATAAAGGTAATGCCGGCCGCGTTCAGCTTTTCCACGAACCCAGCATTTTCCGACAGGAATCCATAGCCGGGATGGACCGCCTGTGCGCCCGTGGCCCGGCAGGCGGCGATGACAGCGTCGATGTCCAGATAGCTTTGCTTGGCCGGCGACGGGCCGATAGGCACCGCCTCATCGGCCGCCAGGACGGGCGCCGTAAACCGGTCGGCATCGGCATAGACGGCGACCGAGGCGATACCCATGCGCCGCAGGGTCTTGATGACCCGCGCGCAGATCTCACCGCGATTGGCGATCAGAACCTTGGTGAACATGACAGGGTTCCTTTGGGGGGAAGGGCATGCCCTTCGTGCATCTTTTCCGTCACCCCGGCGCAGGCCCATAGGCGCTAAGTTAGGGGCTTCACCTTTCCTGCCTCCCCCGCGAAAGCGGGGGTCCAGGGGCCACAAGAGCCAGCGCTTCAGTGCTCTTGGCTCCTGGACCCCCGCTTTCGCGGGGGAGGCAGGTTTGTGCAGAAGGTTAACTTAGTGCCTATGGGCGCAGGCCGGGGTGACGGTCTAATTCTGGGACAGCGACACGCCTCACCCTTCCCAGATCACCACCTGGATGGGCGTGGGGTCGAAACCGTTGCAGGGATTGTTCACCTGCGGACAGTTGGAAATGACGCAGAGCAGATCCTGCTGCACCAGCAGTTCCACATAGTCACCGGCCGACGACACCCCATCGACAATGGCCAGCGTGCCATCGGGGTCGATGGGCACATTCATGAAGAAATTGATGTTGGGCACGATATCGCGCTTGCCCATCCCGTGACGGGTCACGGCGATCACGAAGTTCTCCCGGCATGCATGCATGTATTTCGTATGATGCCCGAACCGCACCGTATTGCTTTCGCAGGAACAGGCGCCGGCCGAGGTATCGTGCCGGCCGCACGTATCGGCCACGACACTGGCCAGGACATTGCCACGGTTGGAATAAAGCACCGACCCCGCCTGGATATAGGGCGTGCCCTGGGCCAGCACTGTGTCCTGGGCGCTGTAACGTTCGCTGAAATCATCCAGGCTGTAGAACAGCGTATCGACGGCCTGACAGCCCTCGCTGTCGACAATCCGGATCACCTGACCCTTGCGCACAATGCCGGACCAGGGATGTTCGGCCGGCACCAGTTCGTTCAGAATGGCGCTGGCGGGATCACGGTCGGACAAAACCGGGGTGAAGCTGTGACTGGTCATGGTTCTTCCCTCCCCGCTCAGGCCGACAGATAGGCATCATTATTGACGAAGCCCCGCGCGGCTTCCGCCGTGGCCGTGCGGCACAGATCATCGGCCGCGGCCGGCGGCACCTCATGGATGACCAGTTCGACGGGGACCGGCGGTGTGGCCGGGGCCAGCGGGTGGGGAGTGTTGGATACGGCCAGGATCATATCCATCTCCGCCCGCAGCGACACGAAATCGCCCGGCTGCACACCCGCCGCATCAAAGGCAAACGTCCCGTCACCGGTCACGGAAGTGGGCGCAAAGAAGCTGATACAGGGTGGGATATCCCGCTGGGTCAGGCCATGCTTGCCGGCCGCCAGTACGAAATTGTCGCGCGCATTGCGCACACCGCTGTCGGGGCCATAGGTACGGGCGACACTGGCCGGGGTGGACCCGCCCACCACCGTATCATGTCGGCCGCAGCTATCCTCCACGATGGACAACAGCACGCGCCCCATGTCTGAGAACAGGACCCGCCCCTTGCCCAGCGCCGCCGTCCACTGGATCTTGATCGTGTCGGCATGGTTGAACCGTTCCGACGGGTCGTTGCGGTTCCAGGCCAGCAGCGACACGCCCGGCGTGGCGGCCGGGTTGGTGATGCGCAGCACCTGCCCGCGCCGGATCACCCCGGTCCAGTACCAGCCACCGGGCAATTCCTCCCGCAGGCGCACAGACGCCCCCTCGGGCAGGCCCAGCCCGCGCGGGCTGGGCGGGGGCAGGACCAGGGGCGCACGGCCGGAGGCGGCGGATTTCAGTTCCAGATACCGGGCCCGGTTGGCCGCGATCTGCTCTTGGGTCTGGCGGGGCATGCTTGCTCCCTCCTCACGCTGCGTCGGCCGGGTCGTCCCGGTCTGTCTGCCCATCCGTTTTGGCCGGGTCGTCCCGGCGGGGCGGTTCCTTGCCGAAATCGGGCTGGCCGGCCACGCGGCGGGGCCAGACCTCGATATCGTTGGTGATGCTGGCGCCATAGCGCAGCCGTTCTTCCGGCAGGTTGCGGCGGCGGTCAAAGGCGATGACGCGGGTGCCCAGATGGAAGGCTTCCGACAGATCATGGGTGACCATGACCACCGTCATCGGATGGTCGTGCCACAATTGGCGCATCAACTTGTGCACATCGGCGCGGATGCCGGGGTCCAGCGCCCCGAACGGTTCATCCAACAGCAGGACCTTGGGCCGCGCGATCAGGGCCTGGGCCAGGGCCAGCCGCTGCTGCATGCCGCCCGACAACTGCGCCGGGTACTTGTCCAGCGCATGCGACAGGCCGACCGCGTCCAGCAGTTGCGCCGCCTCTTCCTTCGCCTTGCGGCGGGCGGCGCCGAACAGCCGGCCGAACAGGCCACCCGCCTGCAATTCCGCGCCCAGCAAGACATTGCCCAGCACACTCAGATGCGGGAACACGGAATAGCGCTGGAACACCACGCCGCGGTCGGGGCCGGGTTCGGGCGAGATGGGCTGGCCGTCGATCAGGATCTCACCGCGCGACGGGGTTTCCTGCGACAGCAGCATGCGCAGAAAGGTGGTCTTGCCACATCCGGACGGGCCGACCAGGGCCACGAAGGAACGCGGCGCGATGTCCAGGTTGATCTGTTCCAGAACCACCTGCTCGCCATATTCCTTCCAGACATTGCGGACGGAAATCTGGGTCATGCGCCGGCCCTCGCATCCGCAAACCAGGGGAAGGCCCGGCGCTGCACCACCCGCAGCCCCAGATCCATCAGGAAGCAAAGCAGCGTGATCCAGGCGACATAGGGCAGGATGACATCCATGGCCATATAGCGCCGCACCAGGAAGATGCGGTAGCCCAGCCCGCTTTCGCTGGCAATTGCCTCTGCCGAGATCAGGAACAGCCAGGCCGGGCCCAGATTCAGCCGGATACTGTCAATCAGACGCGGCAGGATCTGGGGCAGGACGACGCGGATGGCAATCGTCCAGCTATTGGCGCCCAGCGTCTGCGCCTTGATGAATTGCTGGCGCGGGAGATCATCGATCTTCAGCATCAGGTCGCGGATCAGGCAGGGCAGCACGCCGATCACGATCAGCGTCACCTTCGACGCCTCCCCCAATCCCACCATGATGAACAGGATGGGCAGGATGGCCAGCGGCGGCACCATGGAGATGACGGTGACAAAGGGCGACAGCGTGGCCCGCACATGCGGCAGCAGCCCCGCCGCCATGCCCACCAACAGCCCGCCACCCGACGCGATGGCGATGCCCGCGAACAGCCGGGCCAGCGACGCGCCCGTGTCCAGCCACAGCAGCACGTCGCCCGTGCGCTTGTCCGCTGTGAACGCCATACGGTCGATGGCGTCGGCGAAGGATGCGAGACCCGGCAACAGCTTGTCGGCCGGATTATCGGCTAGCCTTACGGCAGAGCCCAGGGCATAGGCCGCCAGCACCGCGACAAAGGGCAGTGCCGCCAGCATCATCCAGCTTGTCCGGTCGGGCCTTCGGTTGATCAGGCGCATGGGGCGTGTCCTTGCAGAAGCGTAGGTCGTGGGTGAGGCGACGGCCGAACCCCGACAAGCGACGGTGCCAATATCCGTCGGGGTTCGCTGGACGCTCACCCGCGACCTACATCATCCATCCGCCCTTACAGCTTCCCCTCGGCCGCGGCGGCCATGTAGGTGTCGCTGAAGCGGAACTTCACGAATTTCGGGTTGCCATAGAGCGCACCGCCCGGAAATTCGATGCCCACCGCTTCGGCCGACGGCGCACCATTGCCCAGCAGGCCATGGTCGAACAGGAATCCCGCCACCTTCTGCATGGTCGCCTTCGGCTCCGGCCCGCGCACAAAGGCCAGGGCTTCCGCCGGCTTGTAGAACATGCGCGTGGCCTTCAACTGCGCCTCATACCCGGCCAGATCGGTGCCCGACGCCTTGCCCATGGCGGCGCGCGCGGCCTTGCCGGCCTCGCTGTCGGCGGACATGACGGCCATGGTCTCGTACCAGATGCCGGCCAACGCCTTGCCGAAGGCGGGGTTGTCCTTCAGCGTGTCGGTATTGGCCACCGTCAGGTCGATGATCTCACCGGGGATCTGGCTGCTGTCGAACACCTTCTTGGCGTTCGGCGTGCCCAGGATTTCCGCCACCAGCGGGTTCCAGGTCACAACTGCCGTCACGTCGGGCGTGGCCCAGGCGGCGACCATGTCGGCGTCGGAGGTGGAGACGACCTTGACGTCCTTCTTCTCCGTCAGCTTGACCGTTTCCAGCGCGCGGGCCAGCAGATAGTGGGAAACGGAGAATTCCACCAGATTGACCTTCTGGCCCTTGATATCGGCCAGATTGCCCTTGCCCTTCAGGATGACGGCATCATTGCCGTTGGAGAAGTCACCGACGATGACGGCGGTGGTGTCGACACCACCGGCGGCCGGGATCGACAACGTGTCCATATTGGTCACGGTCACGGCATCAAAGGCGCCGGCCGTGTACTGGTTGATGCTTTCAACATAATCGTTGAACTGCACCACCTCGATGCCGATGCCGTATTTGTCGGCCCATTTCTTCACGATGCCGTGTTCGGCGGCATACTGCCAGGGCATCCAGCCGGCATAGATCGACCATGCCAGCTTGAAGTCCTTCTTGGGCGCGGCCAGCGCCGGGACCGAGAGGAGCGAGGCGGCAATCAGCCCGGCGGTCAATTTTCCAAGGAAGCGGCGCGTCTTCATCATCCAACCCCTTATGGTTCCAAACCGGTTTGGGGGTTGGCGGAGACCGAACGGGGGCGCCAACCCTCCTCGATCTCCCGGGCTTTTGTCCCGCCGTGTACCCGGCCGGGCCAGATGATCTGGCGGGACCGGGCGGCAGCTCTCGGACCAGTCACCGCGTCTGTCGGACGCCGCCGGAACCCTAGCCACCATTGCCGCATAGCAGCAATCGCCGTGCCAGTCCAGTACGGGCGGATTCCTGTGATCGCTGCCTGAAACTGGCGCCGATAGGGGCAGGATCAAGATGCAATCCGCCCAAATATTGAGCACCGGCCAATCCCGCCCGGAATGGTTGACAAGGGGACCGGCTTTGGGTCATTGCAACCCCATGCCCAAGCGCACATTGACGGAGGCCACGACGTGTTGGAACGCCTGATTGAACGGGCCCTTTACGGCAGCCGCTGGCTGCTGGTGCCGGTATATCTGTGCCTCTCCTTCGTGCTGGTGGCCTTCAGCATCCGCTTCTGCATCGAACTCTATCACCTGTTCGAATATGCGGTGTTCGGCGCCAGTGATGCCGACCTGATCCTGGCCGCCCTGGGGCTGGTTGACCTGACCCTGGTCGCATCCCTGGTGGTCATGGTGATGCTGAGCGGGTACGAAAATTTCGTCTCGCGCATCGACCTGGGCGATCATGAGGAGAAACTGTCCTGGCTGGGCAAGCTGGACAGCGGCTCGCTGAAGGTGAAGGTGGCTGCCTCCATCGTCGCCATTTCCTCCATCCATCTGCTGAAAAGCTTCATGGACGCGGATAAGGTGGGCAATGACAAGCTGTTCTGGCTGGTCATCATCCATCTGACCTTCGTCATCTCCGCCGTGCTGATGGGCGCGCTGGACAAGCTGACCAACAAGGGCAAGCACTGACCCCAGGCTCGTGCCGGTACCTTGCGGCACCGGGGAAATGGCCCCCTCGCCTGGAACCCGCTCCTTGCGTCCAGCAACATTCGCGTTTCTTGTTGAACGGGGCTGATCAGATGCGGGGGATGGCGCAATGGATGTTGATGTTCTGATCGTGTTCAGCAGCGTGACCATCATCGTCATCGCCGCCCTTTATCTGAATTTCCGTGCGCGACAATCGGTCACAGACACCGTGCGCGGCATCGTGGACAAGGCCGGCGGGCTGGATCAGCAGACGGCGGCCGCCATGGCCGCACAATTAACCAGCACCGGGTCCGACCTGCGGCGTGGCGTTCTGTTCATCGCGGTAGCCCTGGCCATCGGCATCGCCTCACAGTTCATCGGCCAGGAACTGGCCGTCCGCCCCTTGCTGGCGGTTGCTGCCTTTCCCGGCATGATCGGCGCTGGTTACCTGCTACTGCATGCGCTGCGATCGGGCGGAATGGCCAAGGATGGGACAGGTAAAACGTCCTGAGCGCGGAATCGGTAAAAAAATTTCTCCCACCCACCGCCGAACGTCACTAAAGTAATAGTGAATGCGTGACGCGCCATCCGGATGGCGTGACAGTAAGGGGATGGGGATGTTCTTGCGGCGTGGAGCCATGGCCTTGGCGGTTTTGCTCACCGTGCTGCCATCCTTTCCCAGTCTGGCACAGAACCGTTTGATGATCTTCGCCTATGGCGACCATAACGAGGCCCCCTATGCCGTGATCCGGCAGGACCGGCTGGAAGGTGGCTTCATCAAGGAACTGGGGCAGACATTGGCCCAGCGGCTGGGACGGGAAGCCGCCTTCCGTTTTGTTCCCCGCAACCGCATCTCCGCCGAATTGACGGCCGGCTCGGTCGACGCCTACTGCATGGCGGCGCGACAATATTATCCCGGCTTTTCCGCCGATCGGTTTTCCCGCGGCCTGTTTACCGATGATGACGTCGTGATCCTGTCCGCGACTGTGACGGGAGAAATCAGTTCCTCAATCCTGGCAGGCAGGCGGGTCGGAACGGTGCTGGGCTATATCTACCCACCGGAGATCGAGGACCTGTTCCGCACCGGCAAAGCGGAACGGGTCGATGCCCGTAACGCGGAAAGCAACCTTCGCAAATTGGGCGGCGGACGCGTGGACGCCGTGATCATGCCGCGGCTGGCCTGGTTGGATTCCATCAAACGGGAACCCGCCCTGGCCCGGATGGCGCGGCCGGAACCAATCACCATCGCCACACGGGAACGCAGCTGCCTGATCAGCCCAGCCAGCGACCTGTCGGTTGCGGAGGTGGACAACGCGCTGCTTTCCCTGGAAGAGGATGGCAGCCTGACAGTCATGCGCACCCGCCTGGGCCAGCCCGTCCCGGGCGCTGGCACCATGGGCACCATCATGAATGGCACGCCCCGGCGGTAATGGCGCGGTCCCGTCAGTCCAGCAGCCCATCAATGTCGGTCATCAGACGCTGGCGTCGCTGCACAACGGGCACGGGCGGCTCCTCCGGCATCCCCGCCGCGCCGGCAGGTGCGGCGGGCACCACCGTCGCCTCCGTCTCCAGCAGGGCCTGCACCGCCAGCCGTACCTCTTCCCGGCGCTCTGCCGGAACCCAGAATTCAAGCCGCACCAGCCCCGCCGCCTTGCGCCGGGCCCGCGCCCTGATCTGCCTGATCGCGTCGCTCATCGCTCTTACCCCTTCAACGCCGCCAGATTAGAGCAAGCGCAGCCGCAAAGTGAATAGCGGGGGGTGGGCATCTCCCATACCGGTCACGCACCCCATGGTTGAGAGAACCCGGCCTATTCCATAACGGGGCCAGGCCCGGACGTCATCCGGGCCGGCCGGCGCAGCACCAGGACCAGGGGCAGCGCCGCCAGGGTGATGATCATCATCATCTTGAAATCATTGATATAGGCGATCATGGCTGCCTGCTGGTTCACCATGCCGTCGACGGTTGCCATCACCTGCGGCGACATCTGCCCGCCCAACGCCAGGAAGCTGTCCAGCTCTGACCGGTAGGGGGTGATATGGGCCGCCAGTTCAGCATGGTTGATCTGGATGAAATGCGCCAGCATGGAGGTGACGATGGATACACCCAGCGAATTGCCCAGATTGCGCACCAGACTGAACAGGCTGGCCGCGTCCACACGGTCCGCCGGCTGCAAGGTGGCAAAGGCGATGGTGCTGAGCGGCACGAAAACCAGCCCCAGGCCCAGGCCCTGCACGACGCCGCTCAGGATGATGGGGGTACTGTCCATGACGATGGTGAAGCCTGTCATCATGTGCAGCGACCAGGCCGTCAGGCTGATACCGATGGTGATCAGGATGCGCGGATCGACGATGCGCACCAGCCGCCCTACCATCAGCATGGAGATCATCACCCCCACGCCGCGCGGCGCCATCACCAGACCCGTGGTGATGGTGGGATAGCCCATCAGCCGCTGCAGCATGGGCGGCAACAGGGCCATGGCCGCCAGCACGATGATGCCGACCACAAAGATCAGGATCAGGCCCGTAGCCAGATTGCGGTCACGCAGCAGGCGCGGTTCCACGAATGGCCGCCTGGCCGTCAGCATATGCACACCAAAGGCCCAGAAGGCGGAGACGGAGATGCCCAATTCGATCCAGATCTCGTTGGCGGCGAACCAATCCAGCTGCTCACCCCGGTCCAGCAGCAGTTGCAAGGTACCTACCGCGATGCTGAGCAGGGCGAAGCCCAGGAAATCGAAGCCGCGCTGACGCTTGGGTGCTGCCGGCAACCAGGCCAGCATGCCCAGGAAGGCCATGATGCCCACCGGCACATTGATGTAGAAGACCCAGCGCCAGTTGAAGCTTTCCGTCAGCCAGCCGCCCAAGGTCGGACCGATGACAGGGCCGACCATGATGCCAGCCCCCCACATGGCCATGGCCGACCCATGGCGTTCCGGCGGATTGATGTTCAACAGCACCGTCTGCGACAGCGGCACCAGGGCGGCACCGAACACACCCTGTGCCAGTCGCCAGATGATCATCTCGGTCAGGCTGCCCGCCTGGCCGCACAGCATGGACGCCAGCGTGAACCCAGCCACGGACGCCAGAAACAGGTTCTTCAGCCCGATCCGGTCGGCCATCCAGCCGGTGACCGGGGTCATGATGGCCGACGCGACGATATAGGAGGTCAGCACCCAGGTGATGCTGTCCTGTGCGGCGCCCAGGCTGCCCTGCATGCTGGGCAGCGCCACATTGGCGATGGTCGTGTCCAGCACCTGCATGATGGTTGCCAGCATGATGGCAAGCGTCAGCGGGCCGCGTTTGACAGGGGCGGCCGGGGCGGCGATGGCGGCGTTCATGGCGCGCCCCCGCTCACTCTTCGGCGGCCTGGGCGGTACCGAAGCCGGGCAGGCCGCGCGCATGGCCCGTATCGATCTCCACCGTGGCCGACAGGCCGGCGCGCAGCGGCACCTTGCCGCCATCGGCCAGTTCCAGGCGCACCGGCACGCGCTGCACCACCTTCACCCAGTTGCCCGTGGCATTCTGGGCGGGAAGAATGGAGAATTCAGAACCCGTGCCGGCGCCGATGCTGGCGATGCGGGCCTTCAGCTGGCGGTCGGGAAAGGCGTCCAGCACGACGGTCGCCGTCTGGCCCGACTGCATATGGGTCAGGTCGGTTTCCTTGACATTGGCTTCGATGAAGACGGATTGCGTCTCCACGATCGACATCATGGACAGGCCGGGCATGACGAACTGGCCCACCTGCAGACGATCGGTCTGGCTGGCGATGCCGTCCGCCGGCGCGATCACACGGGTGCGTTCCAGCTCAAGCGCCGCGCGGTCGCGGGTTGCCTGGGCCTGCATGACGCTGGGGTGACTGTCGGTGGGAATGTCGGGATTGCCGGCCAGACCGGCCAGCGCAGCGGCCACACCCTGGCGGGCCTTGACCACGCCCTGCTCCGCGGCGCGCAGCTCGTTGCGGGCCTCGTCCAGCTTGGACTGGGCGGCATAGCCGCTCTGGGCCAGCTTGGACTGACGCTCATAATCGCGGCGGCGGTAATCCATATCCTGTTCGGCCTGTTCCAGCTCGGCACGCTGATGCGACAGGGTGGCGCGCAGGCGCTCCACCTCCAGCCGGGCCGTGGCCAGGGCCGCGTCAGCCTGGGCCAGCGCGATGCGATAGGGCTGTGGGTCGATCTCGAACAGGGCGTCGCCGCGCTTCACGGGACGGTTTTCCGCGGCATGTACCGCAATGATGCGGCCCTGTACTTCCGGGGAAACGCCGACCTTGTCCTGCTTGACATAGGCATTGTCGGTGCTGATGAAACGCCCGCCAGTCACCCAGACATAGCCGCCGGCAGCCGCCAGGGCCAAAGGCAGGGCCAGACCCAGGATCAGGCGGCGCCCGACGGACATGGTCGTCTTCTCGGTCTCACTCATTTTCATCACCATTCTGCGGGCGCTCGACCGACGGACCCTCCATCGCCGACAGGTTGGCCCGGACCCGGACCAACAGCCGGACCAGCTCGTCCCGCTCCTGCGGGGTCAGGCCGGCCAGCGCCTCCTCGTAAATCTCTTCGACGACGATCCGCATGGGGGCCAGCGCATCGCGCGCCTTGTCCGTCAGGACCAGAAGGCGGGCGCGGCGGTCATTGGGGTCCGGCTGACGTTCCACCCAGCCCCCTTCCACCATGCGGTCCAGCATGCGCGTCAGCGTGATCGGTTCCACCTCCAGCGCCTCGGCCAGTTCGGCCTGCTTGACACCGGGATTCTTGGAAATCTTGAAAATGGCATGCCACTGCGCCCGCGTGCTGCCGCTGAAGCGCAGGCGCTGGTCGAAACGCCGGCGCAACAGGCGCGCCGTGTCGGCCAGATTGGTTCCAAAATGGGTGGTGGGATCGCTGCTGCTCATGACCCTGCATATTATAAGCACGCTTACTATAAGCAATGCCATAAACGCCGGACCAGCCATGCGCGGCTGCGGAGACGGCGCTTGCCACAGGCCGGTCTCGCGCGTATTTCTGCCGATCTGATAGAAAGGATGCGGTGAAGCCGGTGCGATTGTCCCTGCCCCATTGGCGGTTGATGCTGTTGGCGGCCCTGGTGCTGCTGACCGGCGCCATGGGCGACAGCGTCTCGGCACGCCTGTCGGCCGGCATCGCGTCCGGCTGCACGGTGCGCAGCCCCGAACAGGACCGCGACTGCGACAGCCGCCTGACGGCCCCGACACAGACGGCCCTGCTGCAGGGCCTGTACCGGATCGACGGCAAGGCCGCACCGACGACGGGCGGCGGTGTCGGCCCGCTGCTGCCCCACGCCGATGGGGTGTCACCGACTTTCCTGACATTGGCGCTTCCGCCCGTGGACCCGGTTCGCGTGGCGGGTGGCCTGTCCGGCCCGACGGGGCGCCCCCGCGGGCCGCCGGTTCCGGCCTGACCCGACCGCTTTTCCTCCGAACAAGTTTGATCGAACCGGCCCTGTGCGTCCGGTTCCCATGATCGGAACCTATCCCATGTTGAATTTCTCCAAGGTCCGGACGGCAGTCATCCTGCTGATCTGCTTCCTGGGCATCGTTCTGTCGATCCCCAGCCTGATCGGGCCGGCCAACATCCCCTCCTGGCTGCCCGCCCGTCATTTCAATCTCGGCCTTGACCTGCAGGGCGGCTCCTACCTGCTGCTGGAGGTGGATGCCGATGCGGTGAAGCGCGAGCGGCTGGAAAACGCCACGGATGAGATCCGCGGCCTGCTGCGCACGGCGGAACTGCGTGTGGCCGGCGTGGCTGTGGATGGCAACGGCATTGTCGTGCGTCTGGCCGATCCGTCGGATGCCAGCCGCGTCACCGATGCCCTGGCCCCGCTGACCCGTGGCGCCATGCCGGGTGAGCTGGGCGATTTCACCATCGTGCCGGAAGCCGGGCGCCTGCGCCTGGATTTCGGTCCGCAAGCCCTGGCCAACCGCGTCAGCAAGGCCGTGGACCAGTCGCTGGAAATCGTGCGCCGCCGTATCGACGAAACCGGCGTGAACGAGCCGATCGTGGCCCGTCAGGGCCAGTCGCGCGTGCTGGTGCAGCTGCCGGGTGTCACCGATCCCGGCCGTATCAAGCGCCTGCTGGGCCAGACGGCCAAGATGACCTTCCATCTGGTCGGTGACGCCACGGCGGTGCCGGGCACGCCGGCGCCGCCGGGTTTTGAATGGCTGAACAACAGCGACCGTGGGGCCGGCGGCGGTCAGGTGCTGGTGCGCAAGCGCGTGGAAGTGGACGGCGCCACCCTGACCGACGCCCAGCCCAGCGCCGACCCGCAGACGGGCCGCTGGGTCGTGTCCTTCAGCTTCGACAGCATCGGCGCCCGCCGCTTCGCCGACATCACCAAGGCCAATGTTGGCCGCCCCTTCGCCATCGTTCTGGACGGACGGGTCATTTCCGCACCTGTGATCAATGAACCGATCCTGGGCGGGCGTGGCCAGATCAGCGGCAATTTCACGGCCCAGTCGGCCACCGAACTGGCCGTGCTGCTGCGCGCCGGTGCCCTGCCCGCCCCGCTGACCGTGGTGGAAGAACGCTCCATCGGACCCGAACTGGGCGCGGACAGCATCAAGGCCGGCCTGGTTTCGTGCCTGGTCGGTGTGGCGCTGGTCTTCGCCTATATGTGGATCACCTATGGCAAGTTCGGCGCCATCGCCAATATTGCCCTGCTGTTCAACCTGTTCCTGACGCTGTCCTCGCTGGCCATGCTGGAAGCGACCCTGACCCTGCCCGGCATTGCCGGCGTGGTACTGACGCTCGGCATGTCGGTTGATGCCAACATCCTGATCAACGAACGCATCAAGGAAGAGCTGCGCAAGGGCAAGACGGCCCTGTCGGCGCTGGAAACCGGCTATTCCAAGGCCATGGCGACCATCACCGACAGTAACCTGACCACGCTGATCAAGATGATCCTGCTCTATATCGTGGGCACGGGATCGGTGAAGGGGTTCGCTGTCACCACGTCGCTAGGCATCATCACCTCCATGTTCACGGCCACGCTGGTGGCCCGCCTGCTGACGGCCATCTGGTACAAGCGCTCGCGGCCCAAGACGCTGCCCGTGTTTGGGCCGTTGCAGCTGAAGACCGTGGGCATGAAGATCAACTTCATGAACGGCCGCCATATCGGTCTGGCCGTATCGGTTGTCCTGTCCACGGCGTCCGTCTTCATGTTCTTCAAGCCGGGGCTGAATTACGGCATCGACTTTGCCGGCGGCATCGTCATGGAAGTGCGCACGACGGAGCCGACGGACTTCCCCAAGCTGCGTGAAGTGATGGAAGGCGTGAATGTCGGTCCGGTGGCCCTGCAGGCGTTCGGCACCGACCGGGATGTCATCCTGCGCATGGAACGTCAGGAAGGGGCGGAAGCCAACCAGCAGGCCGCGATCAAGGCCGTGACGGCCGCCCTGGACCAGCATTTCCCCGGCACCGAAGTCCGCCGCGTGGAAGCGGTTGGCGCGTCCGTGTCGTCCGAACTGTTCCATGATGGCATGCTGGCGCTCGGTCTGGCGGCGTTCGCCATGCTGTTCTACATCACCATCCGGTTTGAATGGCAGTTCGGCATCGGTGCCGTGGTGACCATGCTGCTGGACGTGACCAAGACCATCGGCTTCTACGCGCTGACGGGGATGCAGTTCAACCTGACGGCCATCGCCGCCATGCTGACCATCATGGGCTTCTCCATCAATGACAAGGTTGTGGTCTATGACCGCGTGCGCGAAAACCTGCGGCTTTATCGCAAGATGCCGCTGCGCGAGTTGATCGACCGGTCGATCAACGAAACGCTGACCCGCACGATCAACACCAACATCGCCGTGTTCCTGTCCATCGTGCCCCTGGCCATCTATGGCGGGGAAGCGTTGCGGGAATTTGCCTGGGCGCTGCTGTTCGGCATCCTGCTGGCGACATCGTCTTCCATCTTCATCGCCGCGCCCATCCTGCTCTATCTGGGTGAGAACCGGCTGCGCAAGACCATGACGGGCGACGACACGCCCGGCACGGAAGGCGAAGGCGAGAGCGCGAAGGCCTGATCCAGGCCCCCCCCCTTGAATGACGAAAACCCCGGCACTGAGAGGCGCCGGGGTTTTTGTTTGGATGCGGATCAATCCGCCCGCTTCATGCCGGTCACCATGGAACGCGGCAGGTTTTCCCAGTGCAGCAGGCTGCTCAGCAGCACGCCGGCCAGATGCAGGGCGACCAGGGCCAGGGTGGCGTTGGCCATCACCTCGTGCCCCTCCTCCAGCATATGCTTGAAGGGACGCAGGGCCTCGGTGGGATAGCGGGTGATCAGGCCCAGCGCCGCCGTGCCCAGCAACGACAGCCACAGGGCCACGGCCATGGCGCCACCGGCGGGGTTATGCCCCAGATGGCGCGTGGCCTTGCCGGTCAGCAGCTGCCGCCCATAGGCCAGCAGGCCGGCCGGCGTGGGCACGAAATCGTCGAAGCGGGCATGCTGGGGGCCGACCAGGCCCCACAGCGCCCGCAGGCCGACCACGGCGATGATGGTCAGGCCTGCGGCCTCATGCACGCCCATCATCTCTTCCGCCGACAGCCAGGCGGTCAGGAAGGCGGCGGCGATGGTCCAGTGGGTGAGGCGCACCACGGGGTCCCAGACGCGGACCATGGGGGCGGCGGTGGGGGCGGCTGACGCCGCCGCCCCTGCCGAAAGAGGAAGCGTGCCCATCAGTCATTCTCCACTTTCAGGATCTCGCCCGTGCGGGCATCAACATAAATTTCTTTCCGGCGACCATCGGGGGCGATGGCCTTGACCTCCACCTTGCGGTCGCCCTTGCGCTCGACCTCGCTGATGTCGCGATAGCCCTGGGCCGTCAGCTTGTCCAGCAAGGCAGGGATGGGCAAGGCATCCGCCGGGGCAGCGGTGGTCGGGGCCGTGGCGGTGGCCGGGGTGCCCGCCCCTTGCGCCCAGGCATAGGCACCCAGGCCCATGGAACCGGCCAGCAGGGCCACGGCGATGAAACGGGGATACAGCATGGAAGGAACTCCTGTCCGTTTGTGAGGATGCGCACATCCTGACAGGAGCCGGCTGAACCCAGCCTGAATGGGAGCCGAAAAGAAAAACGGCCGGGAAAATCCCCGGCCGCTTGTCAGTCACACCGCTTCGGGAGGAGCCCGGCGGGTCAGGAAACTTGTTCAACCCAGGAGTCCTCTGATCGCTCCCGAAGGCCGGCGACCGACGGCCCGCGCCCGAAGGAACAGGTCTTATCAGCGTGCCTCGCCGCCCACCGCGCCAGCCGGAGCCGACACGCCCGCCGTCTTGGCGATGGCGACGCGGTACAGCGCCAGCGTGATGATGATCGTCAGCAGGAAGCCCGACGCCCCGCCGACCAGCAAGCCGATGGCATTGGGCAGCGCCACCATCATCCAGTAGAAAGCGGCCGTGCGGGCCGGCGAGACCAGCCAGCGCAGCAGATAGTGATGCAGATGTTCACGATCCGGCGAGAACGGCGCCCGACCGGCCTTCAGACGGCTGACGATCAGCCGCAGGCAATCGACGACAGGCAGCAGGAACAGGCCCATCAGCTGCATATTGCCGAGCGCGCTGTCCGGATGGCTGGTAACGGCCAGCCCAAGCAAGCCCATGACGGCAGAGATGCCATAGGCACCGCTGTCACCCAGGAAGATGCGGCCACGCATGTTGAAGGTCAGGAACACGGCCCCGCCGGCCAGCACCAGCAGCGCCAGCATCGAATAGGTACCGGCGCCGGCCAGGGCGAAGAACAGGGCCCAGATCATGGCCATGCCGCTGGCGATGCCATTGGCGCCGTCGCTCATGTTGAAGGCATACTGGAAGCCGACAAGGCTGATGATGGTCAGCATGGCGCCCATCACCGGCGGCAGCAGGATCTTGGTGCCGTCGCCGAAATCCAGGGCCGAAATGGCCAGAGCCGGCGCCAGGATCACCGCCAGCGTGAACATGACCAGCGAAACAGAAAGGCGCACGACGGGCGGCAGGTGCTGCCGGTCGTCAAGCATGCCCATGACGAACAATGTGACCATCACCGGTACGATGATCCAGTGGGCTGACACGCCGTCGATGACGGAAAGACCGGCGCCGATCAGGGTGGCGGGCAGCAGAATGGCCAGCCCACCCACCAGGGGGACTGCGCCGCGATGCAATTTCCGCAAACTGTCGGGTTTGTCCATGATCCCCAAAACCGTCCCGATCTGGGGAGCCTTGAGGCAGATCAGGGCAGACAGGGCGATCTGCAGAACAACAGCAAGTGCATAAATCAATTTTGCCACCCTTCAAGCGCGGGTTTGCGAGTTTGCCTTCCGGCGACCGCCCAGATCACAATCCCGACCCCATGCCGGAATTTGATGGGCCACCCAACCGAAAACGCGATCTTCTTACCATTGTTCCGCGGTCCGCCCCTTCGTACCGCAGCGCCGAAGCCTTGGCTGGTTTACCATAGGCCCCGGTTAATCGTGAAGACATTACCGTAGGGATGGTCTGCGTCTGAAGCGCAGACGGACAAAAACAACTTACTGACATCGAGATTATCATATCGACGGTGCGATTGGCACGCTCTTTCGTCGTTGCCATCTATGCCCTTCTGGTAGGGCGCTTGGCCAGAAGTGGCGGAATACAAGGCCTTTTGGCTTACGGCCACCGCACCGTTCCGACAGCGGCACCAGGCCGCAGCCCCCAAAGCGGCTCCTTATCCGGGCCCGCGAGTCGAAAGGGCGGGCCCGTCTGCACGGTGCCCGCCCCTTCTCCGGAATGCCTTGTTGCATCGCGGCAAATTAACCAGCCCGGTCTCCCATGCCGCCGCCCAGCGCCTTATAGAGCGTGACCAGATTGGTCAGACGCTGTTGGCGCAAGGCAATCAGGCTGCGCTCGGCAGCGTATTGTGTGCGCTGCGCGTCCAGCACCTGCAGGTAGCTGTCAATCCCGCGGTCGTACCGGGCCCGGGACAGGGCATGGCTGTCGGTCGCGGCCGCCACCAGGGCCGCCTGGGCGGCAATCTGGTCGTCCAGGGTCGACCGTGCCGCCAGCGCGTCCGCCACCTCGCGGAAGCCCGTGCGCACGGCCCCCTGATACTGGGCCACAGCAATGTCCCGATCAGCCTTGGCCACGTCCAGGTTGGACTGGTTGCGGCCAAAATCGAAGATCGGCAGGCTGGCGTCCGCCCCGACATTCCAGGTCTTCGACCCGCTGCCGAACAGGCCGGACAGCGAGCTGGACGCCGTACCCAGGGCCGATGTCAGGCTGATCTTGGGGAAGAAGGCGGCCCGCGCGGCGCCGATATTGGCATTGGCGGCGCGCAGCGTGTGTTCGGCCTGGGCGATATCGGGCCGGCGCGCCAGCAGGTCGGACGGCAGTCCTTCCGGCAATCCCGGTATCAGCAGGCTGCCATCCGCCCCCAGCGCCCGACCAGCCGCCACGGTCACCGGCGATCCGACCAGCAGGGTCAGGGCGTTCTCGTCCTGCGCCACCTGCCGGCGATAGGCAATCTGGTCGCCACGCGCCGTCTCCAGCGCCGTTTCGGCCTGGCGCAGGTCCAGCTGGCTTTTGGTGCCACGGTCGAAGGATTGCTTGATCAGGTCATAGCTTTCCTTCTGTGTGGCAAAGGTCCGCTCGGCCAGGGCCAGTTGCTCCCGATCGGCCAGCAGGGTCAGATAGGCGTTGGCAACCTCTGCAATCAGGGCCAGCCGCGTCGTTTCCCGCGCTGCCTGCGTCGCCAGATAGCTTTCCAGGGCCGCGTCCGACAGGTTGCGCACCCGGCCAAACAGGTCCAGCTCGAAGGCCGTGACGCCCAGCCCGACGCTGTAGCTGTTGCCCGTGGCCGGCTGCGGTTCGACGACGCGGGCGCGGGCGGCCTGGCCCGTGCCGTTCAGGGTCGGCAACTGATCGGCCCGCTGCACGCCGTAAAGCGCACGGGCGCGTTCGACATTGGCCGTGGCCTGCACCAGATCATGGTTCTGGGCCAGGGCCTGGTCGACCAGCCCGCGCAATTCCCCATCCAGGAAGAAATCACGCCAGCCGACATCGGCGACGGCCGCCGCGGCTGCCGGGGCCGCACTGCTGGCCGTCGGATAACGGTCGGCAACACCCGTGCCTGGCGTCTGATAATCCGGCGCCATGGAGCATCCGGCCAGCAGCAGCGGGGCCAGGGCCAGGATCAGCTTCGTCCTCATCATGCTCACTCCCGCCCGCCGGTTTTGTTGCGGGCCTGTTTGGTCCTGCCGGCCAGCCGCTCCACCCCTACAAAGAACAGGGGGACAAAGAAGATGGCCAGCAACGTCGCCGACAGCATGCCACCGACCACACCGATACCGATGGCGTTCTGGCTGCCCGATCCGGCACCCGATGCCAAAGCCAGGGGCGAAACGCCCAGAATGAACGCCAGGGACGTCATGATGATGGGGCGCAGGCGCTGGCGTGCAGCTTCCAGCGTGGCTTCCGTCAGGTCCATGCCCTTCTCGTAATATTCCTTGGCGAATTCCACGATCAGGATGGCGTTCTTGGCAGACAGGCCGATGGTGGTCAGCAGGCCGACCTGGAAATAGATGTCATTGGCCAGGCCCGTCAGGGTGGCGGCCAGCACCGCCCCCAGCACGCCCAGCGGCACCACCAGCATCACCGCGAACGGGATGGACCAGCTTTCATACAGCGCCGCCAGACACAGGAACACGACCAGCAGCGAGATGGCATAGAGCGCCGGGGCCTGCGACCCGGACAGTCGTTCTTCGTACGACAGGCCGGTCCAGGCATAGCCGATGCCCTGCGGCAGCTTGCCGATCATCTCCTCCATCGCCGCCATGGCCTGACCGGAGCTGTAGCCCGGCGCCGGCTGGCCCTGGATATTCATGGCCGACGCCCCCTGGAACCGTTCCAGGCGCGGCGAGCCATGGGCCCAGACAGCCTTGGCGAAGGCGGAGAAGGGCACCATCTCCCCCTTGGCATTGCGCACATGCAGCTTGCCCAGATCCTCCGGCAGGGCCCGGAACGGGGCGTCGGCCTGGATGAACACGCGCTTCACGCGGCCACGGTCCACGAAATCGTCGATATAGGACGATCCCCACATGGAAGAGAGCGTGCTGTTGATGTCGGCGATGGACAGGCCCAGCGCGGCGGCCTTGTCCTTGTCGACCTCTACACTCAACTGGGCGGTGTCTTCCATGCCGTTGGGGCGCACGCCCACCACGGCCGGATTCTGGGCCGCCATGCCCATCAGCTGGTTGCGGGCCGCCATCAGGGCGTCGTGGCCCAGCCCACCTTCGTCCAGAAGCTGCAGGTCGAAACCCGTGGCATTGCCCAGATCCTGCACCGACGGCGGGGTAAAGGCGAAGACCATGGCATCTTTCTGGCCCATGAAGGCGCCCATCATGCGCATGGCGATGGCCTGGGCCGTGGCATCCTTGCCCGTGCGCTGTGACCAGTCCTTCAGGTTCACGAACAGGATGGCCGCATTCTGGCCCTGGCCGGCGAAGCTGAAGCCGGCGACGGAGAACATATCCTTCACATAGGCCTTTTCCGGGCCCGCCAGATAATTCTCCACCTCCTTCACCACGTCCAGTGTACGGCCCTGGGTAGCGCCCGGCGGCGTCATGACCATGGCGAAGATGATGCCCTGGTCCTCTTCCGGCAGGAAGGCGGTGGGCAGGCGGGTGAACAGGACCGCCATGCCCGTGACCAGCACGGCGAAGACCAGCAGGAAGCGCTTGGACCGGCGCAACAGGCCCTGGGCAGCGCCGACATAGGCGTGGTTGGTGCGGTTGAAGCTGCGGTTGAACCAGCCGAAGAAGCCCTTGCGCTCCTCATGGGACTGCGCCTTCAGCAGGCTGGCACACAAAGCCGGCGTCAGCACCAGTGCCACCAGCACCGACAGCGCCATGGCCGAGACGATGGTGATGGAGAACTGGCGATAGATGACGCCGGTGGAGCCGGGGAAGAAGGCCATGGGCACGAACACGGCCGACAGGACCAGGCCGATACCGACCAGGGCGCCCGTGATCTGACCCATGGATTTGCGCGTCGCCTCACGCGGGGACAACCCATCCTCGTGCATCACGCGTTCGACATTTTCCACCACCACGATGGCATCGTCGACCAGCAGGCCGATGGCCAGCACCACGCCGAACAGGGTCAAGGTGTTGATGGTGAAGCCGAACGCCGCCAGCACACCGAACGTGCCCAGCAGCACCACCGGCACGGCGATGGTCGGGATCAGGGTGGCCCGGATGCTCTGCAGGAACACATACATGACCAGGAAGACCAGCACGACCGCTTCGGCCAGGGTCTTCACCACCTCATGGATCGACAACCGCACGAACGGCGTCGTCTCATAGGGGTAGATGGCGTCCACGCCCGCCGGGAAGCTGGGGCGCAGGCGTTCGATCGTGGCCTTCACCGCCTCGGCCGTTTCCAGGGCGTTGGCGCCAGGCGCCAGGCTAACGGCGAAGCCCGCGGCGTTCTTCTGGTTCAGGCGGGAGACGATTTCATAGCTTTCGCCGCCCAGCTCGACACGGGCCACGTCGCGCAGATGCACGGCCGAACCGTCGGCGTTGGATTTCACCACCACCGCTTCAAACTGCCCGGGCGTCTGCATGCGGCTCTGCGCCGTGACGGTGGCGTTCAACTGTTGGCCCAGGGGCGACGGCGTGCCGCCGACCTGCCCCGCCGATACCTGGGCGTTCTGGGCCTTGATGGCGGCGGTCACCTCGTCCACCGTCAGGCCGAAACCGGCCATCTTGATCGGGTCCAGCCAGATACGCATGGCATAGGAGGCGCCGAAGACCTGCACGCTGCCCACGCCATTGACGCGGCTGACCGGGTCCTGGATGCGGGAAACGACGAAATCGCCCAGGTCATTGCCGTCCAGGCTGCCATCCGTCGACATCAGGCCGACAACCATCAGGAAGCTCATGGACGCCTTGGTGACGGTCACGCCGCGCTGCTGCACTTCCGACGGCAACTGCGACAGGGCCGGCGACACCTTGTTCTGCACCTGCACCTGGGCGATGTCGGGATCGGTCCCGGCATTGAAGGTCAGGTTGATGGTGACGGCGCCCGACGAATCGCTGGTGGCGCCGATATAGCGCAGATTGTCGATGCCCTTCAGGTTCTGTTCCAGAACCTGGGTCACGGTCTTTTCCAGCGTCTCGGCCGACGCCCCCGGATAGGACGCATTGACAGCGATGGTGGGCGGGGCGATGGCCGGGTACTGCTCGATCGGCAGCCGCATGATCGACAGGGCGCCCGCCAGCATGATCACGATGGCGATCACCCAGGCGAAGACCGGGCGATCAATGAAGAATTTCGCCATGATGCACTACTCCGGTCAGTGGGCCTGTGCCGGAGCGGCGGCGGCCGCTGCTGCGGGTTGATAGGGGACGGGCTTCACCTTGGCACCGGGGGCAGCCTTCATGATGCCCTGAACCATGACGCGGTCACCCGACGCCAGCCCCTGGGTCACGACCCACTGGTCACCGACGGCCATCTCCGCCTTCACGGGGCGCGGCTCCACCACATCATCCTTGTTGATGATCATGGCCATGGCCATGCCGCCCTGCACATGCATCACGGCCTGCTGCGGCACCAGGAAGGCCTGGGCATGCGTGCCCTGATCGACCACGGCACGCACGAACATGCCGGGCAACAGTTCCAGATGCTTGTTGGGGAAGGTGGCGCGCAGGCCGACGGTGCCGGTCCCCTGGTCCACGGTGATGTCAGTGAAGTCCAGCTCGCCCGTCTCCGCATAGGTGGCACCGTCGGGCAGCAGCAGCTTGACCTTCAGCTTGCCGCCTTCGGGGACGCTGACCTGTCCGGCTGCCGCCTGGCGTCGCAGCAGCGACAACGCGTCGGATGCCTGCGTCAGGTCGATATAGATCGGGTCAAGCTGGGTGACGCTGGTCAGCATGTCCGCCTGACCGGCGGTGACCAGAGCGCCCGGCGTCACGCGCGACTTGCCGACGCGGCCGGCGATGGGGGAGGTGAGGCTGGCATAGTCCAGATTGATGCGTGCCGTGTCTATGGCGGCACGGGCGGCAGCCACGGCGGCTTCCCGTGCGCCCAGATCGGCCACGGCGTCTTCATATTCCTGCTGGCTGACGCCCTTGACCGCCACCAGTTCCTTGTAGCGTGCAGCCTTGGACTTGACCGAGGTCAGCGTGGCTTCGGCACTTTTCAGTTCTGCCTGCGCCTGGGCCAGCGTGGCACGATAAGGAGCGGGGTCGATCTGGTACAGCGGCTGGCCCGCCGCCACATCCTTGCCTTCGGTGAACAGGCGGTCCTTGATGATGCCGGACACCTGTGGCCGAATCTCCGCCACCCGGTACGGCGTCACGCGGCCTGTCAGTTCCGTGGTCAGGGTGTAAGGGGCGGCCTGGACGGAGACGACCGCGACCTCCGCCGGGGGCATAGCCCCGCCCTGCATCCCCCCGCCACCAGCATCCTTGCCACAGGCGGCAAGCGACAGCGCCATAAGCATCAGCGGGCCGTAACGGCGGGACAGGACAGACATTTCTTGTATTCCCTTGGATTCTTCAGGTTCGACCGGCAGTCCGGTCACGAAATTACATCCGATATCGGATGTATCATAGCCACTTGGCATGGTGAATGTGCAGAACGACAGAGGCAACCTATCCATTTAGCGATAAGGCCGCCCGCAATCCGCACACTGGCCGCCGTCAGGATGCCGCCAGTACGCCGGATATATGGTTCACGTCCGTTCCCGGGCCAGTGACCGCAATCACAAAGGCGGCGGGAATATGTCCGCAGGCCCCCGTTGCAAAATTTCAGATGGTGCGAAACGGTTTCGTGTGTGCAAAGCGCCCTCCCTGCCGGGTCTGCCACAACGGTGCCCGGATAACAGGAAGACGACTGGCCGGGCTGGTTGCCGACAGTCCGGGGAGAAAAAATCCCCCCGGCCGTAAGGATTCCCCCGAACGGTAAGGAAAGGGCTCAGAACCCGCCGGGAACCTTGTAGATGTCGGGTTCCGCCGGCTTTTCGACATAGGACAGGCGCATGCTGGCCCCGCTGGCGGTGGGCGGCACATCCTTCTTGCCCGACGGTGTGGAAATGACGCCCAGTACCAGTTCCGTCAGCCGGCCCTGAATGTCCGTGCCCTGGAAGACCAGGACATTGTCATTGCCCAGCGGCTGGTTCAACACCAGCCCTTCCTTGCGATAACCCTGATCCACCAGATAGTTGCGCAGGGCATTGGCGCCGGCCACGATCTGGTCGGGCTTTGTCGGCGATCCGATCTCCTGTCCCCAGATCACATTGATACGGAACAGTTTCTTGGACTTGTACCCCATGATGTAGGCGACGACGGCTGGTCCTGTTTCCGGAAGCAGATCATTGACCTTCACGATCAGGGCCGTCGTCCGCTCCGTGGGGTCCTCCACCCGCTGGATGGCGTCACCGGACAGCTTGAAATCCTTACCGATCGCGGCGCGGACCTGGGCCTCGTCCATGCCGAAACGGGCATTCCGAAAGCCTTCCACCTTCACCTGCTTGGCCGCCTGCGCGGCCTGCGGCGACGTGGCAGGGGCCTGATTCTGGGCCATTGCCGGGCTTGCCACCAGCCAGACGGTCAGCATCGGGATTATCAGCTTGCGCATCATCTCACATCCTTACGCCCTGGGGGCGACTCGTCTTTCCTTACCGCGTGGGGGCATGCTTGCGACGTCGCAATCACCCCCGGATCAGGCGGTCGATCCGATCGCGCAGTTCCGTCAGCGACTGCACCTCGTCGTCGGCCAGCCGCCCGGCCCTGTCCGACAGCTTATCCAGGCTGCGGCCCAGCTTGCGCGCCACGCTCAGCACGGGGCTTTCCGGCGTAGCCTCGGCAGTAGACGGCGCCTGCTTGGCGGCGCGCAGTTCCTTGATGGTGGCGCCATCCTTGATCCGCCCCCATAAGGTAAGGCGTGCCGCCTCCCCTTCCGTGTCGGCCAGCAGATAGAGATGGCTTTTCGTGACCTTGTCGCGGAAGGCCGGATATTCGGCCTGGATCTTCTCCGGCAGGCCGCGCAGGGCCAGCAGGCGGGAGACCTCCGACTTGGAGAGGCCGACGACGACGGCCAGTTGTTCCTGCTGATAATTGTGCCGTTCGCCCAGCCGGGCCAGGGCTGATGCCGTCTCCAGCGCGTCCAGGTCGCGGCGCTGCAAATTCTCCACCAGGGCCACTTCTTCGATATCGCCCTTGGTGATGACGGCGAAGATGGTGGGCTTGCCCAGCAGCCCATGTGCGCGCCAGCGCCGTTCCCCCGCCGCGATGAGATAGCCGCCATCGGCATGCTTCTTCACCAGGATGGGTTGCAGCAGGCCGTTATGGCGGATGCTGTCGGCCAGTTCCTGCAATGCCTGCGGGTCGAAATGGCGGCGCGGCTGTTCCGGGTTGGGCTGCACCTGATCCAGGTCCAGTTCCACCAGTTCGGGGAAATCGGCCGAGGTGCCGAACAGACGGTTCAGGCCGCTGTCGCGGGGCACCAGGGGGGCGGCGGGGGCCAGAGCCGGGTTGGTGCGGGCGAGCTTACGCGACATCGGCTTCCTCCGTCTGGTCGGCCTGGATCAGGGAATGCGCCACCTCCCGGAAGGGGGCGACGATGGCCGGGTCGGTCGCCACATCCACCGTCGGCATGGCGGCTGCCACCGACTGCGGGAAGATGGTGGAACGGGGAACCGGTGTAAAGATGCGCAAAGACCCGCCGAACCGTTCCGTCAGGTCGGCCAGGGTGGCGCGGTCCTGCGTGTGGCGGGATGTGAACATGGTGGGCAGGATGCCGATGATGGACAGGTCGGGATTGCCGCGCCGGCGCACCTTGGCGATGGTGTCCAGCAGCAGCGGCACGCCCATCATGGCCAGCATTTCCGTCTGCACGGGGATCAAAACACCTGTAGCGGCCGCCAGCGCATTCAGGGTCATCATGCCCAGATGCGGCGGGCAATCCAGCAGGATGTAATCATAGGAACGGGTGACCGATGACAGCTTCTCCCGCAGCACCAGCGTGCCCATGGGCTCGGCCATCAACTCCGTCTCTGCCGCCGACAGCAGGATGGTGGATGCCAGCAGGTGGAAGCGCCCGTCGCAGACTGGCATGACCGCGCCCGACACGGGTTGGTCCTTCAGCATGACGTGATAGGTGGTGCGGCCGGCGTCCGATGCCTCGGCCTGGCTGATGCCCAGATGCACGGTGGCGCTGGCCTGCGGGTCGGCATCGACCAGCAGTACGCGCTGGCCCAGGGCGGCCAGGGCGGCAGCGATGTTCACGGCGGCACTGGTCTTGCCCACCCCGCCCTTCTGGTTGGAAATGGCGATGATGGTGGCGCGGTCGCGGCGGCGACGGGCCGGGGTGCCGATAATGTCGGCCACGACCTGCGGGATCTTCTCCGTGCCGCCTTCCCAGCGCGAAACGCGGCCCTTGTCATAGCGGCGGCCCAGCCGGGCGTTCAGCCAGTCGGCAAAGGCCTGCTGCGTATCCCCCCGCGCTTCCCGCGCAGCCCTCAACGCCGCCCCATCCATGCTCCCGCCCCATCGCTAGTGGCTGTTCCTGGCGCGGGAGCATAGGGATTGGTTGACGGTCTGTCAACTGGTGGGGTTGTGGGGTGTCAACAGGGGTGAGCTAAACGGATTTTAGTATTTTACCATCGGGTGCAATGAACGATGCTGGGGCTGCAACAACATTCTGAATGTCTGATCTCGCTTCCGTGATAATTCCTGCTAGCTGCATAAACTCTAAGCCGGCGCGCTCATATTTTCCAATAAATGGCCCCCCACTTATACCACCTAGCTCATAACCTTCTGGCAACGTTGGGATTCTTGTCGAATGCACTACCGAACTGGGGTCTGGTGACCAAGTGATTTTGTCATCATATACCCTTCGTGCAACGCCCAGGCCCACGAACATTCCAAAATTGCAACCGTCTTCATGTTCAATCCTAGTATTTCCTGGATACCCACCAATCAGAACCCCCCTTCCTTCGATTATCGGAATGTATTTCGACAAAGATACCGGGACAATATCTCGTCCTACAGATTTCATTATCCGATCGGGAAGCCTAATTGTCGCCAAATCAATTTCATAATTAATGTCAATAATTTCAAATTTAAACTCTACATCATATATATATGCATTCACAGGCGCCCAATTCATATCGCAACGAAGGGCACCCAACACATGTGCCGCTGTAACACCAAATACGTCCTCACCTGATTTAACTATTGTAATAGTACCATTTGTTCCATTCATAGTACCGAAAGGTCTTTTCCAGTATATTGGAACCATACACCTTCGCACTATATCACGATACACCTCTCCAAGGTCGCCAGCTATCAATTCCCTGGCACGTTTTCTTGTGATGAAATGATTGTCTAGAGGTTCTGGTATATCGAAGCTCAAGGCATCCTCTCGCAGCAAACGTCAACGCCGCCCCAACCTCCGCGTAGGGAGCCGTCAACTTCTCCCCCTCCCGCTCAATCAGTCAGACCGTGACCAACGCCTCTGGACATCCGTATGCACATTCTTTTTGATCCCGGCGCACGCAGTAACCCAACGGGCTAATGATATCGGCTACGAACTTCAGGATCTCCCAGCCACGCCGTTCCAGCTAGAAGCCCGCGCCGCATCCATGTTCCTGGCGCGGGAGTATAGGGATTAGTTGACGGTCTGTCAACTTGTGTGGTTGTGGGGTGTCAACAGGCCGCTGCCCGCCCGATCCAGCAGGATGGCGCCCGTGGCCTTCTCACGGATCAGCAGGCGCCCGTCATGATAGAACTCCGCGAAATGTCGGTTCAGTTCCACGCGGCGGCCATCGGGCATGTCCGACCAGGCCATGTCGACATGGGGCGGGGGCAGATACATGCGCGCACCCCAGCCCCAATTGCCGGCCCGGTCATCGGCCACCAGGGTCCATTCATCCTCCACCCGCTTCAACGCCAGTTCCACATCGGCCATGGCACCGGCGGCATCGCCGCTGGGCGGTCCAGCAGCCAGCAGTGCCAACACCTTTTGCAGCCGGTCGCGCTTGGGGGCCTTCTCCAGGCCCGTGTTCATGGACAATGGCCCTGCGCGGTGCGGCGCCACGGCCACCATGGTCACAGCCCCAGATATTGCTGCGCCGGCATCACCACAGCGAACAGCATGCGCGCGGTGCTGGCGGTTGAGGTGATCTTGGTGGTCAATTGTCCGCCGGTGGCGTTGAAACTGGCTTTGGTATTGACGCCGCTGCCGGTCAGGTAATGCGGCCACAGACCGTTGGACAGGCCGGCAGCGATCAGGGCCTGCTCCGCCGGCGAAAAGGACGTGCTGCTGCTCGCCGTGATGTCGACACCCGAAACCACCACCAGCGCGGACAGCATTTGCTGCAGCATGCCCCCTTCACCGAAGGTCGTCTGCCAGGTGACGGGGGAGGCGGAATTCCACGGGGCGCCCGTCTTGTTGCGATAAGCCAGCGATATGGCCGTGGACACGTACCAGTCGCCGGGTGTGGGCGTGAAGGACAGCAGGTGCTTGAACGCCGTCGATACCGCCACCGAGCCGGCAGCATAGCTGTCCGACGGGCCGGTGATGGGGGAGGAGTTGCCCCACAGGCCCCAATAGCCCGGATCCGGCGTTGCCGGGTTGCTGAAGCTGAAGGAAAGATGCGGTGCGGCCTGCAACGCCCTGGACAGGCCGTCGGCGCCCTGATTCCAGGTGGGAGGCTTGCCGCCCCAGGCCGCCAGCTTCGATTGGGCGATCTTCACTGGGTCCAGCGGATTGGTGCCCGGTATCAGCGCATTGATCAGCGTCGAATAGCCGGCGAAGAAGGCCAGCGTCGATGGGGCATAGAAGGTGCCGCCCGCCGTCGGGATGGTGTTGAACAGGGCCCACAGATCGGCATCGGTGGCCGGCACGGTGACACCGGGCTGGAACAGCCGCGCCGAGCTGGGCTGAAGCCCGATCGCGCGCATTTCGCTGCTGACATAGGCCTGCTGCAGATCATCGAAGGTGCTCATGGCATTTCCTCCTGGAACGGAACAAAGGGACAGGTGGGGCGACAGAAGCCGCCCCACCCTTGACCATTGCCGATCCGGCCGGATCAGGCGGCAGCGTAGTAACTGGTGGTCAGCAATTCGGACGCCTTCACCTCATGGCCCAGATACTGGGCGGCCGGCAGCACGATGCAGCCGATAACCACGGGCACGCCCGCCTTGCTGGTGATGGTGACCTGCATGTTGCCCGACGCCGTGAAGGACACGGACGTGCTGGACCCGCTGCCACCGCCGCTGCTGTAGAAGGGCCACAGACCGGCAGAGGAATGGGACTGAATCTCCTTCTGTTCCGACTGATCGTAGACGGCGCTGGAGGTGACCACGACATTCATGCTGTTGGCGATCAGCAGGCTGGTGCAGAAGCGCTGCATATTGCCGTTCGGGCCGAAGGTATTGGCCCAGTTGATTGGGCTGGACGGCGCCCAGGGCGCCTTGCCGGGATTGTTGAAGGCAAGGCCAAACGCGGAGGAGGAGTACCAGGCGCCCGGCACCGCATTGAACGGCAGCACATTGGCGAATTTCGCCGTCAGGCTGACGCCGCTGCTGGCGAACTTTTCGCTGAGGGTGGAAGAGGAGGAACTGCCACCCCACAGGCCGAAGATGCCGCTGGTCGAACCCTTGGTCCAGGTGCTGCTGACATTGGTGTTCCAGTTGCCCGCCGCCACCTGGAACGCCCGCGACGGGGCGTTCTTCAGTTGCTTCAGCATGGTCTTGTAGCCGGGGCTGAAATCCACCGGATCGGTGCCGGCCGGCTGATAGGGCAGGACATTCATCTGGGCCGCGAAGATCGGGTCCAGCATGGCCCGCGCCAGGGCCGACGCACCGGACACGGCAACGCTGGAACAGGCGCCATTGACCAACGCCCAGTTCCGGAACTGCACCGGCCCCGGCTTCACGGCACCATCCTTCAACGCCTGCTGATAGGCAGCGAAGCAGACAGGCCCCACAGTCGCCTGAAAGTCGTTCGGGGCCGCCTGCAGCGCCGACATCACACCCTGATAGTCGGCCAGGAACTGGTTGCCGCCGGAAAACACCGTGTTCTGCGTCAGCGAGAACGGCGGAATGGCGTTCAGATAGTTCCAGAGCAGTTCGTCTGCGTCATCGCCGGACACCAGCGGCGGCGACGGCTGGATGACTTGAAACGGATCGCTGGGGGAGTAACCCAGCCCCTGGGCCAGGGCGTTATAGAACCCGGCCTGCAGATCCACGAAATTCTTGGTATCCGACATCGTTACCTCCGATTTCCCGTGATGGCGTTTTCCCATGGCGTCTGTTCCGCCATGTACGGGCATTTTATGACCCATATAAATCTTATAACAAGAATTAGTTAGATGACTTTTATACGCATACCGTCTTTTTGACGGCGTGATCTACTAGTATATTCAATATATACCCGAATGCTCGCCAGCAGCGTCGAGTCTTTAAGAATCTGTGACATTCGCGATAAAGATAATCAGGATATAGCGTCGCTTTGATTGCGTAGCATTCATCTCGATGATGATCAATATATATAGATATATATTTTATAATATCTGCCAGTTGATTCAGTTTCCTTCCTCATTCCGCGCCGCACCATGCAGTCGATTGGAAAGAAACGCGGACAACAGCGCCATCCGATTAAATCAATTCTCTATGACCGCCGGCCGTAGCGATGTTGCAATGCAGCGCAGGTGAATGCCGGCGAGCGCCCTGCCCTTCCCATCGAGTCGGCCCTGTCCATCCGGGAAAATGCACAAAGGCCCCGGCATCGCATGACGCCGGGGCCCCGATGAAACGGCCGTAATGATGCCACCCTAGTTCAGTAATCCACTCCGGCCAGGAAATCCGCCGCGGCATTGGCCCATTCGACGGGGCTCTGGTCCAGGATGTCGATGCCGCCGCCCTCGATGGCGTGGAAGGCGAAGTCCGGGCGCATGCGGTGGGCTTCCAGGGCCGCCTGATAGATCATGTCGCCCGTGTTGGTCAGGATCAGCGTCGGCTGGCGCAGCGCCATCAGCGGCGCTTCCTGCCGGTAATTGAAGCTGGCGGCGTGGCCATACCAGTAGGTGCCCATGGCATAGGCCTGCATGGCCTGCACGACATAGTCGGTGATGCGGGCGGCCGACACGGTACCGGCGGCATAGCGCTCGCGGATCTTGGCCACCTCCACCATGTGTGCGCCCTCCGGCAGGGCGGTGAAGGCCTTTTCACGCACGACGATATCATCGATCAGCGCCTGGCGGACGGCGTCGGGGATCAGCAGCGGGCCGCCCAGAATGGCGGCCGCAATGCGGTCGGGGAACTGGTTGGCGGCATCGTTGCTGACCAGGGCGCCTGTATGGTGCCCGCCCACGGCTGCCTTTTCGATGCCAAGCGCGTCCAGCACGGCTGGAACCGCCCGTGCATAGTCGGCGATGCTGGGCGGGGTAGCCGGCGGGTCGGACAGGCCGAAGCCTGGCAGGTCGATGGCGATGGGGCGGATACCGCGGGCCAGGAACGGCTCGAACACATTGTCGAATTCATTGGCGCTCATGATCGCCTGGTGCAGCAGCACCAGCGGCTTGCCCTTCTCACCATCCCAGTAATGGATCTGGCCGAAAGGACCATCCGCATAACCGCGCCGCAACCGAACCATCGCCTTGCACTCCCTTCCGGATTGATCGTGGGCGCAGCATCGCCGCAACCGGAAGGGATAACACAGGCTGAACCGATGGCTTGTTCAACAGGCGGTCACGGCTCAGGCCTTCTTGACGAAGCAGGTCTTCAGGACCAGGCCCTTCACCTTTTCCACCTTGCCCTCGATCTCTTCGGGGTCATTGGTCAGGTGGATGCCCTTCACCACGGTGCCGCGCTTCAGCGTGACATTGGCGCCCTTCACTTTCAGATCCTTGATCAGGGTGACGCTGTCACCCTCGTTCAGGATATTGCCGTTGCAGTCCTTGACGTCTTCCATTCCATCCACCCTGCTGGGGGTCAATCCGGGGCGGGACCTTAACGCACTCGCCCGCTCCCGATCTTTGAGGAAAGCACATCACGCCCCCGCCGCTTTGTGTATCTCTCGATATCAAGCGGAGATTATCGACCGGGACGGGTGTTCCCCGCCGCCTGGAACTCCACCTCACCGATGCTGCCTGAGCTGAGGGAGGAAAGGACCAGCCGGATCGTTGGCTCGTGGCTGCGCCGGGCCGTATCGGCGGTCGCGGCGTGGCCGGCGCGCAGAACCAGCTTGCGCGATCCCCGCGCCGTCTCCTCGATCCCGACCACGGTCAGGTCGCGCAGCAGCGGGCCCGGCACCTGCTTCTGGCCCAAGGCGTGGCGGGCGGCGGCCCACAGCGCCTCGGCATCGTCGGCGTCAGGCATGGGCGGCGGGGTCAGTTCGGCCACGGGCCGGGCGCTGACAGCCTTGGGCGGCGCCCCCTCCCCCGCCTCGCGGCGGGCCTTGCGCCCGGCTGGATCGCGCTCGCGCTCCAGGAAGGTTTCGGCCGCTTCCTCCTCGTCCTTGGCATGGAAATCGAGGGTGACCTCCTCGATCTTGCGGCCGCGGCGCTTCATCTTCTCTTCCGGCATCTCCACGCGGAAGGGCGCCAACTGGTTCACCTCCGCCATGGCGCGGTCGATGGTGCGGGTGCGCAGGATGCCGAAATCCTTGTACGCCCCTTCCGGCACGTTCAGCAGCTTGCGCAGCGTTTCGATGTCCAGCGTCAGGGACGGATGGTCCATCTGGTACCGCTGCATCCCGATCTCATAGAGTTTCAGGGCATAGGTACTGGTCACCTTCACCATGGCCGGCCCCGACAGCCGGGCCCAGAGCTGGGAGGAGCGCTGGAGTTCCAGGAACGCGTCGGTGAACTGGAAATGGATATCGGCGCTGTCGATTTCCACCTCGTCCTCGGGCCGGACATAGGAGGACAGGATGCGCAGTTCGGCGCGGCTGCGCCGTCCGCGAAACGGGCCGATAACCACCAGAGAGCTTTCGTAGATCTCCTTCAGCGCATCAAAAATGCGCTCATTGCCCTTGTGGTTGCCGCGCACGACCTTCTTGGGCAGGCGATAGAGCTTGTTGGCAAAATTCTGGCTGCCGGCCAGGTGGATCATGAAATTCAGCATCTTCTGCGCCGGCAGCGACAGGCGTGAACCATTGGCGGGATAGGAATAGACCGCCTCCGCCGCCTTGATCAGATGCTTGTACCCGTCGCGTTCAAAGGTGGCGGCGGCCACGCGGGCCGTATGGCCCATCCGGTCGACCGATGGCAGGTTCTCCGGCTTGCCCGGATCCACCAGACTGCCATCCAGGTCGATCACCATGCCGGCATCGCCATCGCCCGGCACATAGGGTACGATGGCCCCCATCGCCCCGATCGAGGACGAGGGCTCCGCGATGCCAGTGTCCGGCAAGGCGTTCTTTCGGCGACTGGGCGGCATGGTCGTTCCCCTGGTAACGCGGCCAAGCTAATCCCTTCCTTACAGCGCTGGCAAGTAAGGAAAGGCGGTTTGGTCGGGGAAATGCCTGTCCTTACCGGGCGGGGGCGGACCTTACGCCCTGGGGCGTGGGTCAAATGCCCCCGACATGTAGGGACACCCTACCCCGACCTGTAAGGATAAGGTCGAAAAACCCCAGGGATTCCGCGGCTCTCCACGTCCTAGAATCTTTACCTGAATCTTGGAACAAATAGCAGGTCAGGATTTTGGGGGTAAAAGGGGACAGGCAATAGGTGGGCGGTCCCAGGACCAAGGGCCCCAGTCGTGCCTGAAATCCCGACTCGCGGCAGGTTTTCCTTACAGCCTGGGGGCAGGGCGACTCAGGACATGGCGATCCCTGCATATCCTTACGGCTTGGGGGCATTCCTTACTGTCTGGGGGCTGGTGATCAGCGAATGCGGACGCCCCCGAACCGTAAGGACGTCGTTCCCCCGGGAAGTAAGGGAATCGGCGGGCCATCCATCAGGCAGAACAAGGGTGGCACCCTGTCAGGCAAGCAACTTCAAGGCGTTGCGGTCCCCCAGGGCGTAAGGATGCCTGCCCCCGAACCGTAAGGATGGCGCCCGGCCCCATCATCCCCCAAACAGTAAGGATGGTCGATTCCCTTACCGCCCGGGGGCGTCCCCCGAGCCGTAAGGAAGCGAGCCATCGATATCGGTCATGAGCGTGCGGGCCAGGTCCAGCTCCAGTTCCAGGACGCGCCATTCAACCGATGCCCGGAGTCGCCCTTTCGGCAGCAGCATCAGCAGGGCGAATCCGATTTCGCCTTCTTCGTCAAGCAAAGGCAGCAGAAGCCGATGATAGCCCAGCTTCTGCCGGAAAACGCGAAAGCGCCGGTCGGAAAAGACGGGTCCCCTTGCCGCCAGCATCCGGCGATAGGCGTCGCGTACCTCGCGCAAGGTCTGGCCGCTGTAGCATTGGCAGAGCAGCTTACTGGTGAGTGGTTCGCCGAACAGGGTCACCAGATTGGCGCCGGCCCAGAGATAACGGGCCGGTTCGATCCCCCGGCGCAAATCCACCAGGGCCATGTTGCCAGCCATGCCGCGCAATGCCACGGGCGTGAAATCCAGGGCTTTCGGGATGGGCTGGTCCTGCCCGCTGCAATCCCGCCACTGCGCGGCCAGGGCCACCATGGCATCCGGTGTCTCTGCCAGGGGCTGGTCGCTGTGTGTTTCCCACATGCCGAACGGAGCCGCCAACCGCGTGAAGATCAATGTGCCCATGGTCCCTGTCCTGGTGGAACGGGACTCAGAATAAGGCAAAGCGCCGGCTTGGGAATCCCCCTTCTGACGTATTGCGAATGATTATCAATAACGATACTGTCGCGTCATCGCACCCGGAATGGAGCTTTCCCATGCGCATCGATCGCAATGCCCGGTCTTCTTCCCGACAGCGGATCATCGGCCGCATGCCTTTTGTCGCCCTGACGCCATCGGCAAGGCTGGCCTTGTGGGGGCTGCGATACTGGTCGACCTGCGCCCGGCAGGGGCGCTGTCCAGCCCTGCTGCTGCGCGATGTCTATGCATCGGCCGGGGTTACCTATGCACCTGTCAGCCTTGATCGCCTGATGCGCATTCTGACCGCGGCGGGCATGGAAGGGCCGGGCCTGGGCTGCCCCACCTGCACCCGGCTGACGGATGATGAAGCGGACATTCTGAATGCCATGCTGGCTGTTCAGGACGGGGATGATGGCGTGGTCATCCCCTTGCTGGGCTGTTGGCTGCCGCCGCACGCGGCCGCCGTGGCGGGTGCCGCCCTGTCGGGCTATGCGCGCCTGCTGCTGGAAGCGGGCTACGACATGGCATCGGAGGAAACGCCGGAGCTTCAACGGCCGCCGCAGGGCGCGCGGCTGCATTGACCGAGGCGGGCTGCCCCCCCCTGCCCGCCTTTGCGACAAGTAAGCATTGGACAGGCGATGCCCGGCATGGCATCGCATATCCATGCATATGCGGATGAAGCCAGGGGCTGGTTGGTGGCATCGTCGGGCAGCCCTGCTGCTGCTGCCGGCACTGCTGCTGGTTGCCTTGGTGCCTCGGGGCTATATGCCCGATGCCGATGCCCTGCGCCGGGGACAGGTCGCCCTGACCTTGTGCCGCGTGGTCGCGGAACCGGGGGTGGCCGATGCCGGCCTGTTGTCACAGGACGTGCCCTGCCCCTTCGCCCTGTTATCGACCTGGCATAGCCCCCCTGCCCCACCACTGCTGCCCGAACGGGTTGAAATCCAGTCCACGGGGCTGGTCATTCAAGGCGAGGTGCAGATCAGCCGTGGCGTGCCGGGTGGCGGTCTTGGTGCGCGCGGGCCACCCTTGGCCTGAAAGCCCCTGCGTATTTTGCCATCTGAACCGCACAATGCCCCTTGAAGGGAAACCACCATGCGCAAGATCACCCATCGCCTGCTGCTGTCCACGCTGACCGGGCTGTTCCTGGCCGGTGCGGCCCACGCTGCCCAGGTCACCGTCACCACCCCCTTCTCCCGCGCCGGCGCCCCCATGGCCAAGGCCGGCGCCGCCTTCCTGACACTGAACATTGATGAGGGGGAGGACAAGCTGGTCGGCGCCACCACCCCGGTCGCGGAAAAGGCGGAACTGCACACGCATCTGATGGAAGATGGCATCGCTAAGATGCGCCCCGTTCAGGGTGGCATCCCGGTGAAGGCCGGTACGCCGACGGAACTGAAGCCCGGCGGACTGCATATCATGCTGATGGGGCTGAAGGCCCCGCTGAAGCAGGGCGAAAGCTTCCCTTTGACCCTGACCTTTGAAAAGGCCGGTGCCGTGCAGGTGACCGTGCCGGTGCAGGCGCCGGGCGCTGGCATGCCCATGATGCAGGGCCACGACCATGGCGGTGCCGACCACAGCGGTCACCAGCATTAAGCCCCGGACATGCGTCGTCGCACATTCTGGACCGGTCTGGCACTGCTGGCGACAGCCGCCGTGCTGGGCTCCGTCGTCCTGATTGCTGACCGTCTTTCCCCCGGCCAGGAAAAGATGCAGGCGACCGTCAATATCGGCGGTCCCTTCACCTTGACCGATCACCAGGGGCAGACGGTTACGCAGGACATCCTGAACGGCAAGATCAATCTGGTCTATTTCGGCTACAGCTTCTGTCCCGATATCTGTCCGACCGATTTGCAGTTGATCGGACAGGCGCTGGACCAGTTGACACCGGATGAACTGGGCGACACCCAGGCCTTGTTCGTTTCCGTCGACCCGGAACGGGACACGCCGCAGCAACTGGCCGGCTATGTCGGCCTGTTCCATCCGTCCATCCGTGGACTGACCGGCACGCCGGATCAGATCGCGGCGGCGGCCAAGGCCTATCGTGCTTACTATAAGAAGATATCGGCGGAAGAAGCGGGCACGTCGGAATATCTGATGGACCATTCGGCCTTCATCTATCTGATGGACCGCAACGGGCAGTTCGTGCGGGTGTTCGGGCACGGTGTCGATCCGAAGGAAATGGTCGAATGGATACGCAAGGTGCGTGCCGCTGGCTGACCGGCCTGCCGAGCGTCAGTTTTCGATCTTAAGCAGAACTCCGCTATCCAGGTCCGGATAGCGGGGTTTTCTCATGCCCCCCAAGAGGTAAGGAACGGGCCCGGTATCGCACGCTGGACAGGCTGAAGGGTTGCGACGTCGCAACCTTTGGGCACCCGTGCCATTGCCGCAAGCGGCCGCGAGGCCCGCTCAGCCCTGCCGGCTGGTCCGATCCAGCATGCCACGCAGCAGCTTGTCCCCCGGTGCCTTTGCGGGCGGGCAAAGTTCAAGATGGCGATCGGCTGTTTTCGTGACCGATAATTTATCGCCCGGCTTCACGCCCAGATGGGCCAGCATCTCCGCCGTCAGGGTTACGCTGCCATCCTGACCGACCAGCAGATCCATCGTGCACTTCCTCCGTCTTCTTTGTTGGCTGTCAGGCTACCTCTATTGGGTGGGGGGCCGCAATTCCGCCGAAGGTCCAAAAGGATTGACAATCGTCCAGCATCCGCCCGATATGGTATAAAAATATATCAATAGGGGTTTCGCCATGCGGATAGGCATGATCGGTGCCGTCAGGGACCCGCTGCGACCGGGCGGGCCATCGCCTGAACTGTCTTTCCTGCTGCCACCAGGGGCGGCCTTGCGTGCCTATCCATCGCGTGTACCGGCCTTCCCATACACGGAGGTCGAAAGACTTCTGCAACAGGTCGGGCACCTGGATGCCGCGATCAGCGCCGCTGCCGATGGCTGCGCGGCGCTGGTCATTGAGTCCGTGGGGGATTACGGGCTGACGGCGATGCAGGCCGGCCTGTCGGTTCCGGTCTTCGGGGCTGGCGCCTGCGGCCTGGCGGCGGCGTCTTCCATGGGGCGGCGCATTGGCATTGCGACGGTCTGGCCGGCCTCCATGAACTTCATCCTGATGGAGCGGCTGCATGCCTGCGGCCTCGCCGACGCCTGCACCGGCATAGTCAATGTCGGTGGCGAAGCAGCATTGGACCGTCTGGCGGGCCCTGATGGCTATCTGGCCCAGGTGCGGGATGGTGCGGGCGGCATCATCGCCGATATTGACGGCGCCATTGCCAGCCTGGTCGCGAATGGTGCGCAGGCCGTGCTGCTGGGCTGTACCTGCATGTCGCCCTTGGCGGCACGTCTTTCTGCCCGTGCGCCTGTGCCGGTGATCAATCCGCTGGCTGAGGCGGTTCGCGCAGCTGTGGCGGCGGGGGCAGCCACGCCGCCGCCCCAACCGTTCACCCTGCGTCCGGGTCGGCGGGAACTTGTGGCCCGCATGGTGGACGCCGTGGCGGACGACCCGGCCGAGGATTGCCCCATCTGCGTGGTGAGCAGTGTATTGGAGGACGATCATGGCTGATACGCGCATCCGCCGCGGCTTCGTCGATGGCCCGCATGGGCAGATTCATTACCGTCGGGCCGGGCAGGGACCGGCCATCATGCTGTTCCACGCCTCGCCCGGCAGCTCCCGGCAGCTGGAGCCGGTGATCGCAGCGCTGGCCGCCCAGTTCGACGTCATCGCCCCTGACACGCCGGGCAATGGCGACAGCGACGCCCCCCGGCTCCCGGATGGACGACCGCCAGAGATCGCCGATTACGCCGCCAATGCCGTGGTGCTGATGGACCGGTTGTCAGTTGCGACGTCGCATCTTTACGGCTCGCATACGGGCGCTGCCATCGCTGCGGAACTGGCGATCCTGGCCCCGGGCAGGGTAGGGGGCGTCGTGCTGGACGGGGTGGCGGCCTTCACGGCGGCGCAGCAGGCCGAATACAATCGGCACTACGCGCCGACCTTCCCCCCAACGCTGGAGGGTGACTATCTGATGCGGGCCTTCATGTTCTGCCGCGATCAGTTCGCTTTCTTTCCGTGGTATGCGCGTGACGCCGCACATCGCCGCCCCATCGGGCTGCCCCCAGCACACAGGCTGCATGAACTGGTGCTGGATGTTCTGAAGGCGGCGGAAACATACCCCTTGGCCTATCACGCGGCGTTCCGTTATCCGACCTTCGACCGCATCCCGCTGGTGACGCGCCCATTGCTGGGCATATTGGGGACGGCCGACCCGCTGGCGGATGATACGCGGGCAGCGTTGGCGCGGGCACCGCAGGGGACCTGCCGGACGGCGCCCGGCTTCGGTACCCAGGACCACGCCGCCGTGTTGGCCGGGATCATTGCAGAATTTGTGGCAGAGGCACCATGAACGGGGGTGCCCCCAAGGGGTAAGGATCAGGGGCGGGGCCCCGCGGTTCAGATCCAGCCCGCCAACTCCCGCTCCACGATCGTGCGCAGCAGCGCGATATGGTCGGGATGGTCGTTCAGGCAGGGGATATAGGTGAAATCACTCCCCCCGGCCGTAAGGAAGGCGGCCCGGATGCCCTGATCAACTTCCTCCAGTGTCTCCACACAGTCGCTGACGAAGGCCGGCGCCAGCACCGCCAGCTTCTTGATGCCCTGGCCCGGCAGGGCCTTCACGGTGGGTTCCAGGTAAGGCTGAAGCCATTCCGTGCGGCCGAAACGGGACTGGAAGGCATGGGTCAGCCGGTCCGGCCCCAGGCCCAGTCTTTCCCGCAGCAGGCGGGCCGTCTTCAGGCAATAGCAATGGTACGGGTCGCCCTTTTCCAGATAGGCCTTGGGCAGGCCGTGAAAGGACGTGAGGATCAGGTCGGGCTGCCAGGAAAGGCCATCCAGATGCCGGCGCACAGACGCGGCCAGGGCGTCGATATAGGCCGGATCGTCGTGATATGTCGGCACCGTGCGGATGGCCGGCTGTCGGCGCAGGGTCATCAGATGACGGAAGGCCTGGTCGCAGGCCGTGGCCGTGGTGGTGGCGCTGTATTGCGGGTAGAGTGGGAACAGCAATATCCGCTCGCACCCCTGCGCGATCAGGCTGTCGATGCCCGTGGCCGTGGCAGGCTGGCCGTAGCGCATGGCCCATTCCACGACGATCCGGTCGTCATATAGGCCGGCCAGGGCCCCGCGCAGACCGTCAGCCTGGGCGCGGGTATAGGTCTTCAGCGGGCTTTCATTGCGCTCGCGGTTCCAGATACCGGCATAGGCGTGGCCGCTTTTCTTCGGCCGGAAGGTCAGGATGATGCCCTGCAGGATCGGCTGCCAGATGGCGGGCGGCACCTCCACCACGCGCCGGTCGGACAGGAATTCCGACAGGTAGCGGCGCATCGACCAATAATCGGTCGCTTCCGGCGTGCCCAGATTGATCAGCAACACGCCGATTTTCTGCGCCTTCACGGGCGGGTGGCCGGCGGGCAGGGCGGGGGAGGGGCTGTTCTGGGTCACTTGCGAGCCGATTTCTGACGGGGTGGGGGGAACCCGCTCCGTCAGGAACGGGTACGCACCATCGCCGCCAAGGCCCGGCGGTGACGGTGCGCCTGCATCAAGATATCCGCCGGTGCCAAACCTTCAATGACCAGACGGCCATTTTCCAGCGAAAGCCCCGCGCCATGCCGGCGCAACGACAACACCAGTTTTTCCAGGGATTTCCGCTGCATCATTCTTCCTCCATCCATGTCGAAACAGGATGACAGGAAGGATGCGATCAGGGAAATCGATTGATCTGATCGATACGATAGGAACACCCTATCACGCGCCGCAGCACTTCTTGTACTTCTTGCCCGATCCGCAGGTGCAGGGATCGTTGCGGCCGACCTTCACGACGGTGCGCGGGCGCTGGCCCATCACGCCGTCCACATACCACCAGCGGCCGTCCTGATTCTTGAAGCGGCCGGTTTCGTGATGGATCAGGTCCTTGCCGTCCATGGTGAACTTGGCGACGAATTCCACATAGGATTCGTCTGCGTCAGCGCCGGGGCCGGTGGACCGCACCTCCAGGCCCGTCCAGATGCTCTTGGACGCCCACTCGGTCACCTGCTCGGCGTCGAAATCATCCTGCGTGCCGGGCAGCAGGGTTTCACCCAGATATTTGATGTCCTGTTTGGCGAACGCGGTATAGCGCGAGCGCATCAGCGCTTCCGGCGTGGGCGGCACGGCGGTGCGGGCCAGATAGGGGCCGCAGCACTGGTCGAAATCACGGCCGGAATCGCAGGGGCACTTGCTCATGTCTGTCACTCTTGCGCGAAAGGTGGAATGCTGCGGCAAGGGGATAGCCCATTGCCGCCGGGCCCGCCAGTGCGGTTATGGGAGGGGAGGGTATGTTCACCCGCGGGGAGGCGGGGTCAGAGATCCAACGACAGTTCCCGGCCCGGCGCCTGGCTGTGGTCATGCCAATGCAGGTTGCAGCGCGGTTCATACAGGTCGGCCTGGCCCAGTTCGACGGTGCGGTCGTTGCGGTGCTTCTTGAAGCTTTTATGCGCGTCATGACCGCAGACGGCGCAGCGTGAGCGCAGCTTCTGCAACCCGTCCGCCATGGCGGCGAGCGTCGCCGTCACCGCGAAGGCCCGGCCCCGCCAGTCCATATCCAGGCCAGAAACGGCCACATCGATGCCCCGGTGCAGCAGGGTGCGCACATCCTCCACCAGATCGCCCTCATAATGCGGGGTGACACAGAACTGCACCTCGTCGATGAAGACGGCCTTGATGCTGTCAGGCACGGCGGGCATGCGGGTAATGGGGATGGCGTCAAAGCCGATGCCGTCATGGTTGACCACGCGGCTTTCCGCATAGCGCACATCGAAGGCAGGCTTCAGCAACATGATGTGGGAGCCGGTGCCGTGCGTGTACCAGATGGCGCGCTTCAGGATCTCCGTCGATTTACCCGAAAACATCGGTCCGCAGATCACTTCCAGCTTTCCGTACCGCATGCCTGTTCCTTGCCGCTTGAACCCGTCCGGGGTCGCTTTCCATAGCCGAGATCACATGATCGTGCCATGAAAACACCATTGCGTGGGATGGGGTTTGGGACGATGCGCGGCTGGACCGACGGCTATGTGACTGAAATCGGCTATACGCACGGCTTTCATGCCGAGATGCAGCCATGGACCATCGCAGCCGCCCTGGACGACCGCAGCCCCATCCGACCCGGCCAGCCCTTTGACTATTGCGAACTGGGATTCGGCCAGGGCTTCCATCTGGCCTTGATGGCCGCCGCCAATCCGCAGGGGCGCTTCTGGGGCAACGACATCAACCCCGTCCATGTCGCCCATGTGCGGGGACTGGCCGCCCAGGCCGGCCTGACCAACCTGACGCTCAGCGGTCTGGGCTTTGCCGATTATGGGCGCAGTGACGTGCCACTGTTCGACATCATCGCCCTGCATGGCGTCTGGTCCTGGGTCGGGCCGCAGCAGCGGGCGGAGATCGTGGCGTTCCTGAAGGCCCGGCTGAAGCCCGGCGGCGTTGTCTATCTGGGCTATAATGTCCTGCCCGGCTGGGCTGCCCATATGCCGCTGCGGGAACTGATGCTGGCATCGGCACGGCGGGGGGAGGGGGACCTGGCCGACCGTATCCCCGCTGCACTGGAACTGGCGGACCGGCTGCGTGATCAGGGGGCGGCCTATTTCACGGCCAATCCTGTGACGGGCCCCCGTCTGGATCGGCTGATGGGGCGGCCCGTCTCCTACCTGGCCCATGAATATTTCAATGAGAGCTGGTTTCCGACCTATTTCACCGACCTGTCCGCCGCTCTGGCGCCCGCCGGATTGACCTTTGCCGTCCAGGCGCGGGCGGCCGACCGCTGGGAGGAGCCGGCCCGTCACGAGGCCATCCTTACCGCCGGGGGGAAGCTGGCGACCGACGATCCGGCCTTCGCCGAACTGCTGCGGGATTTTCTGAGCAACCGTCCCTTCCGTCGCGACCTGTTCATCCGCGATGCTGGAAAGGTGCCGTCACCCCGCGGGGAGCGGCCCTGGGTGGCCCTGGGCATGCCACGCGATCTTCCCCGCAGGGCCAAGCCCGCCACCCTGACCATCGAGCCCCCCTACGACGACTGCCACGCGCTGCTGACGCGCCTGCAGGGCGGTGCGCTGGGGGAGGGGGCGCTGCTGGCCGGTCTGGGCGAGCGGGGACCGGCGGCGTTGGCTGTGTTGTGGGCCCTGGCCCTGGTGGCGCCGGCCCTGCCGCCCGAGGGGCAGGAGACGCGACAGGCGGCCTGTGCGCGGCTGAACGAGGCCATCATGGCCGATGCGCTGACAGCCGATCGGATGGGCGCCCTGGCCTGCCCTGTCACAGGTGGTGCGGTTGATGCGACGCGTATCGAACAATTATTCCTGCTGGGGCAGCAGCGGCGGGAAGATCCGGCCGCCTTTGCCTGGTCGGTGCTGAAGGCAGCCGGCCAGCGCGTGTTGCGCGATGGCCGCCCCTTGCCGACGGATGACCAGAACCGGGCGGAATTGACGGAGCAGTGGGAAAGCTTTGCCCGGCGACGTCTGCCTGTGCTGCGAAATCTTGGTGCGGCGCAATAGTTTGCTGCCCGTCCAATGTCGGCATGCGTGAATTTTTGAGGTAATCCTTAGGAAGGCAGTGGCATTTCTTGCCAGTGCGATGCAACATGGCAGAGCGCTAGATTCAGCCTTCTCCCCCCACCAGATTGGAGAGACGCCGCCATGCCGCGCAAGTCTGCCAAGTCCGAAGCCCTGACTGTTATTGAAGCCGATCCGGTCCCGCCGCCGGCCAAGAAGCCGCGGGCACCCGCCAAGCCCCGCACCAAGAAGCTGTCGGTCGACACCACCCCGATCAGTGTCGAGCCGACCATCGCGCAGGTTGCTGAAGAGGCCTATCTGCTGTGGCTTTCCGAAGGCCAGCCAGAGGGCCGGGATGTCGAACATTGGTTGACGGCGGAACAGATCGTCCGCAGTCGCTTGTCACTGCTTTCGGCCGCCGTCCACGTCGCCTGACCCTTTCAGCAGCCAGGCTTGCAGCCAACCCCCGTCCCTGGCGGGGGTTTTTTCACGTCCAGCCCGGCCATCCTTGCCGTTTCCGGGAATTTCCGTCCGGCAGAAATTGCCGCCGGCCCGACCCCGACGGGTCAGCATTGCAGTGAATCCTTTAAAAACAACATATTAGGAAGTTGGCCCGTCCATTGCATTGGTGATGGCGGGCCGGTCATGGGGATCGGTCCTGACGCAATGTCGGCATTAAGGAACCGGTCCGATGACCAGCCTGTTTGGCGTCCTCAACAACTCTACCAGCTCGCTCCGGATGATCCAGGGGCAGTTGGAAGTTGTTGCCGACAATGTGGCCAAGGCCGACGATCCCAATCGTACCCGTCATTCACTGCAGCAGACCACCGACAGCATCGGCGGCGCCGGCATGGCGGAATACAAGCGTGAAGTCGATGTGGCGCTGCGTGTGCAGCTTGAACAGACGATTTCCGAAGAATCCGGCGCCACCACGCTGTCCAGCTATATGCAGAAGGTCACCGACCTGCTGGGCACGACGGGCGGAACGCCGGCCGTCTCCGACAGCCTGCAGAAGTTCGAGACAGCCTGGAAGGAACTGGCGGCCAACCCCGAGAACACCATCTCTGCCAATCAGGTCGTCATCTACGGTGAAGACCTGTCGCGGGAGATCCGTCAACTGAGCACCGGTGTCGCGGATCTGGAGCGGCAGCTCGACACCGATATCTCCAACGCGGTCACCAGCCTGAACTCCTCCCTCACGGAGATCGATCAGCTGAACGCCGATATCATCGCCAGCAAGGGTGCCGGCGACCCCACCATGTCGATGGAGGATCGCCGCGACCAGCTGGTGCGTGAAGTGGCCAGCATGATGAGCATCCGCACGGTGGAACGGGCTGACGGCAAGCTGTCGATCTTCACCACCGGCGGTGTCTCTCTGCTGGATGCCGCACCGGTCAAGTTCACTTACGAGAAGGGTGAACTGCGGTCCACTGCCTCTGAGTCCGCCTTGAACGGCCGGATCAGCGACGGCAAGCTGGGCGCGCTCATGGAATTGCGCTCCGACGGGTCAACTGCGAATCCTGCCCAGGCCGCATCGACCCTGGCCGGGGCCGAGATCATCCGCAAGCTGCGCTCGCAGATCAACGGCGTGGCCCAGGCCTTCCTGGGCACCACCAAGGCCGGGGAGCCGACCAGTTTTGCCGACGCCTATAACAACGCCAGCCCGGTTGGCGACGGCGAGCTGTCCAGCCGGTTCTTCATTGGCGACAGCGCCGGCAACATCAACATCAATCCCAGCCTGTTGAACGGCGATGCGCAGGTCAAGATTGCCGCCGCGGCCGGCGTTTCGGAAGCCATCGGGGCATCCGGCCGCACCCTGACGGCCGATGGTCTGCGGGTCACGGGTGCCACTTACGGCTCCATGGTCAACACCATGATCTCGCAGTGGAGCGCCAACGCCAAGGTCGTGTCCGAACAGGCGACCATCGCCACCGATTTCAAGGAGCAGCTGGACGGCCGGTACAAGAACAATACCGGCGTCAACATGGACGAGGAGATCGCCATGTTGCAGGTGCTTCAGCGCAACTATTCCGCCGCCGCCCGCGTGATGCAGACGGTCAACAACATGTTGGACGCCATCGAGGGGATCCTGCGATGACTAGGATCAGCAGCTACGGCAGTTATCTGAACACCATCCGCACTGTGTCGGGTGGCCAGAAGAACATCGACATGCTCTCCGAACAGCTGACGACCGGCAAGAAGGCGACGGATGTTGCCTTCTACGGCACGCAGAGTCAGCGTCTTCTGGATCTGAAGTCCGAGGTGGTACGTCGCCAGGCCTATTCGCAGACGATCGAGCAGACCTCCTCGCGGGTGCAGTCCTACAACACCATCATGCAGCGCATGTCCGACATGGCGACGGAACTGGCCAGCACGACGCGCATTCCGGAGGGCCCTGGCGCCGTCCGTGTCAGTTCGGTCAAGAACGCGACGTCGGGCGCCATGCAGGTGTCGGTCGACCAGACCAACAGCCGCTTCATGGCCGAGGCGACCTATACGGTTTCGGCCGTGCCCAGCGAGAAGGGGCCTGCCGGCAGCTTTGACGTCACCGTCACCGACGGGCTGGGCGGCAAGGCGACGCATACGATCAACCTGAAGCAGGTTCCCCCGCAGGTCGATGCCGACCGCTTTACCATCTCCGGCGGTCCGGGCGATGGCGCCGTGATCAAGCTGAACGTCGACAAGCTGGAAGGTCCCGGCACGTCCAGTTTCGACGTGTCCTGGCCGGAAATGGCATCGACCAAGGAAATCATCCGTGGGATGACGGAAGAGCTGAAGTCGCTGCTGAACGAGCGGGTGGGCGACCGCTACATCTTTGCGGGGTCGCGCTATGGCACCCGCCCGGTCAACGATCTGATCTCGGCCAAGCAGGTCAGCCGTGTGACGCTGGTGGGCCAGCGGGGCGACCCGGGCGAAACCTATGAGATGGTGCTGAACGGCAAGCGGTTCTCCTATACCACGACGGGCAAGGAGCAATCGCTGGACGAAGTGCTGAGCAACAGCAAGGGAACCGGCATTGTCGATCAGATCAAGGCCTACAACCCGCCCTTCAACGTCACGCCCTCCATCTCCAATGGCATTGTCACCTTCACGGCGACCGATCCCAAGGAGAAGTTCACACTGACCAGCGCCGTCTTCGATAACGGCACACATGCGAACACCATCGAGCCGGCTCCCCTGGCCCTGAGTGCGGGCACGGCACCCTATACCGTGCAGAACGCCGGCGAGACGACCAAGCAGGTCGACAATATCAAGCTGCATGGGCCGGAGGCCGACGTCGGCGATGTGTTCAACATCTCCATCGGCGCCCGCACCATCGTTCAGAACGAAGGGGCGCCCGAGCAGGTGATCATTGCCGGCCCCACGCCCTATTCCTACGTGATCAGCGCCACCGACGTCGACATCCTGAACGGCACCACGCCGGTGCCTACCGACGCGCCGGGCCAGACCCCGTCCTATACCACGCCGACATCGATGTCGAACTGGGTGGCCCAGCGCATGGCGGTGCAGATCAATGCCGACCCGGCCGGTACCGTCGTGGCGTCCATCGACCCGGCCGACGACACCAACATCATCCTGACGGCCAAGGAAAACAATTCCCAGTTCCAGACCGAAGCCAGCATCAACAATGCCGGCAACAAGCCGATGTTCATTACCAACACCGTGCCCGATCTGGCCGAACAGGATGATTTCGGCGGCATCGTCGACCCGCCGGGCCTTCCTTACTACGATACCGAATATTCCAAGCAGCAGGACAGCAGCGCCGCCAGCGACGTCGCCAACATCCAGGTCGATGACGGCATCACCGTCAAATATGGCGTGACCAGCACCGATCCCGCCATCCAGAAGCTGGTATCGGCGCTGCGTGACCTGACCGCCATTGTCACCCGTCCTGGCGAATACAGCACGCAGATGCGGGAAGTCCGTGACCAGTTGACGGACGCCACCGGCTCGCTGCGCGCGGTACAGGCCCGTGTGGCCAACGCCTATACGACGATCGAAACCGTCAAGACCCGCCATGAAGAGGCAATCACGAAGGCCAGCAACGAGTTGGGGGACATCCAGGGCATCGACGAGAACGAAGTCGCCGTGCGCCTGCAAGCCACCATGAACTCGCAGCAGACCGCCTACGCCGTGGCCGGAAAACTTCAGACCCTTTCCCTTATCAACTTCCTCAGCTGATCCACACCTCACTCAACAGGAGAACCGACATGAACGCCTATGTTTCGCAGAACGACGTCACCGCCGCCTTCGCCCCCGCCAGCAGCACCTCTCCCCAGGACGAGGCGATGCGGACCCGCCTGTTCGACCAGTTCAACAGCTTCTGGGTCAATGCCGTGCGTGACGGCGTGCCCTATGACATGGTTGGCACCATGGCGGTGACGGCGGCCATCTATGGCCTGCTGGCCAAGCACGGCGTCGAAACGACCGCTGAATTCCTGGAAGGCATGGCCGGAGACGTGCGCAGCGGTCTGTTCGCCCTGCCGGCCCGCACCAACTGATCGGGCTTTCTACGATCCATATCGTACCAAGGGCCATAATTTGTGACCCCTGGTACGGCGGCGACCGCCGCCGCGCGGCACATGCCGCGTAGCCCAAGCCAACGGATGTTGGCGCCGGCGATTGAGGGGCGGGAAATATTGACCATCGGTCGAGATTTCCCGCCGCTGGTATCAGTCATGTTCAGCGAAGGCCGCTCCCCTCCGGGGGGCGGCCTTCGGCCTGTTCAGTGCCCCGGCAAAAGCCGCTGGTCGGGGGCGGCAATTTCCGCCGGGCAGTCCCGGCCCTGTTGAGGGGACGGGCAGGCCGTGCCCAGTGGGAATGCCCGCTGGATTTCATTGAAAACAATGACTTAGGTTGTTTTTGGTGGTTGGCACGGAAACTGCTTAATAGGCTGCGACACGCCATTACTCCAACGGGAGCCGTTCCATGAGCATCTTCGGATCCTTGACCACCGCGATTTCGGGCCTGCAAGCGCAGTCGTCCGCGCTGGGTCATATCTCGGACAATATCGCCAATTCGCAGACTACCGGTTACAAGCGCGTCGACACCTCTTTCAGCAGCCTGGTTCTGCAGTCGAACGCGACCGTCCACAATCCCGGTGGCGTGGTGGCCCGTCCCAGTTATGCCAACAGCGTCGCTGGCAATATCCAGACCGTGGACCGGACGACCAACCTGGCCATTCGCGGTCAGGGCTTTTTCAGCGTCAGCCGCCTGAACGAAGTGAATGGTTCATCGGTTCCGACCGACGAACGGTTCTATACCCGTGATGGCAGCTTCGAGCTGAACAAGGAACGCATCCTGGTCAACAATGCCGGCTTCGCGCTGAACGGCTATATCTATAACGAGGCGACGGGGTCCTTCTCCACGGCGGCCACCCCCATCCAGGTGACGGCCGATATCGACAGCCCGGTGCCGACCAAGACCATCGAACTGCGCGCCAACCTGCCGACCAATCCCAAGGAAGGCCAGGCCATCCCGCCGACGACGATCCAGGTCTATGATGCCACCGGCACGCCGCGCAACATCACCCTGGGCTGGCGTCCCGGCCAGACGGATGGTGCCTGGCGTCTGACCGTGGATACGCCCGACGCCGTCGGCAGCAAGCCGCTGGCCGGCGACCTGGAAGGCTTCGACGTCACCGCGCAGTCGACCAGCCTGACCCAGGGGCAGACCCCCCGGCAGCAGATCGAGGAAGTGCAGTTCACGTCCCCCAATGGCGATGGTGCCTTCAAGGTTGGTGATACCTACCAGGTTACCGTGAACGGCCAGACGTTCAGCGAGTCCGTCAGTCCCGCCAACGCCTCGCAGCTGTCCAATCTGTCCGGTGTGGCCCAGTCGCTGGCCGACAAGATCAATGCCTCCGTTCCCCCGTCCGGTGTGACAGCTACCGTCGCCAATGGCCGGCTGCGCATCGCCGCCACCACGGCGGGCAAGGAATTCACACTCGCCACCTCGGTCATCAACGCGACGCCGACGACCAATACGGCCAATGCGCCGGTGACCACCGCCGCGACGGCCAATCAGCAGCAGCAGTCGGTCGTTACCTTCGCCGGCACCTCCATCGATATCGGCGATGAATTCACGCTGAATGTCGATAACAACACAGCCAAGACCTACACGATCAACGTCACGGCGGCCAATATCGGCCAGTTGAAGGATCTGAACGGTGTCGTGCAGGCACTGGCGGCGCAGGTGAATGCCAACTCCGCCACGGAAAAGGTCATCGCCTCCGTCACCGGCAACACCCTGACGCTGCGCGGCACCACGGTCGGCGACAGCTTCAGCGTGGGTGAGCAGTCGGGCACCACCACCACGGCACCGTCGCTGACCGACGCCCAGGTGACCGAGATCAGCTATCCCAACCGCAACGTCACCGAGACGGACAGCAATATGTCGGTGACCATCAATGGCACCACCATTAGCTATACGCCCACCGTCGGCCAGACCATGTCGGATGAACTGAACCTGTTCATCAACGACATCAATGCCCAGGCCCTGGGCGTAACCGCCAGCGTTTCCGGCAACCGCCTGGTCCTGACCGCCGACGCCGTGAATACCGCGTTCACGGTCAGCGGCCGTGACCGGTATATGCAGGCCAACGTGTCCAACGCCCCGCCCGCCGATAACACCACCTATGTCAGCCCGGTTCAGGGCAACATTGCCGGGTCCCGTCAGGACCAGCGCATCTCTATCACCGGCGTGCCGGGCGATGTTGGCGCCACCTACTCGGTCACGCTGCGCAGCCCCACCACCGTGCAGGTTGATCCGATCGCGCTGCGCGGCACCACCACGCAGGCGGCGTCCGCCAGTGCCTCGCAGATCACCGAGGTGTCCTATCCGAACACGGCCCCCGAAGTGGGTGACGTGCTGAGCGTCACCATCAATGGCGCCGCCTACAGCTATGGTCCGCTGACCCAGGCCGACCTGGACGGCCTGCCGACGCAGCCGCCGACGCGTGAAGAGGCGTTGACCAACCTGTTCCTGCCCGCCATCACCAGCCCCGATGTCTCTGCCTCGATCACGCCGGGTACGACCACCATCACCCTGACGGGCGCCACCGACACGCCCTTCCGCGTCACGGCAACGGACAGCGCGGTCACGGACCCGTCGTCCCAGTTCTTCGACTTCTCCTCCACCACGGCCACGCCGGTCGTTGGCAACCGCTATGCGGTGACCATGAATGGCACGACCTATGCCATTCAGATCACGGAGCAGAACAAGGGCGACTTCCCGGATGTCGCCAGCGTCATGAACGGCCTGATCACCAAGGTCGGCAATGATTTCGGTGCGCCGTTCACGGCATCCGCCGTGAAGACCGACGGTGTGACCACGGGTATCCTGCTGACGGCCAAGGACAAGAACATTGCCCTGGACGGCGCGCAGGAAGTGGCGGCCAACTTCAACCGGACCATCACCTACACCACGACGGGCGAGGAAGTGTCGCTGGACGAGATCGCGGCCAATCTGGCGGCGAAGGTCAATCAGGAAAGCGGCATTCCCGTGCAGGCGACCTCGGTCGGTGGCGTCATCACCATGACGGGCAATCAGGATGGCGTGGCCTTCCTGGGTGAGCCGACCTCCACCGCAGGCACCACGCCGGCCCATATCCTGCTGAATTTTGGCGGTACGCTGCCGGATGGTTCGGCCGCGAAGGCCGGCACGCTCTCCTCTCTCAGCTCCGCCAATGTCGGCAGTGGCAATGCCACGGTGAGTGCGGTGACCGAAGCCGGCCAGCCGGCCCAGATCACCTTCACCGTCGATTATGGCAATGGCCCGCAGCGTATCACGCTGGATATCGGCACCTTCGGCGAGGCCACCGGCCTGACCGAGTACGAGGGCAACACCATCAACGTGACCTCGCTGCTTCAGGACGGCAGCCCGCAGGGTACCTTCAAGGAGGTGGAGGTGCGGGAGAATGGCGATGTCGTGGCCAACTACGACAATGGCCGGCGCCGCGTGATCGCCCAGGTACCCCTGGTACTGTTCAACAACGCCAATGCCCTGTCGCGTGAAAGCGGCGGTACCTTCCAGGAAACGGCGGAAAGCGGTCGCGCCCGCTTCACCTCCACCGGGGTGAACGGCGCCGGCAACATCGCCGCCAGTTCCATCGAAGGGTCCAACGTCGATATCGCCCAGGAATTCACCAAGCTGATCGTGGCCCAGCGTTCCTATACGGCCAATACCCGCGTCATCACGACCACCGACGAAATGCTGACGGAGACGATCAACCTGAAGCGGTAACCCTATGGGCGGCAGCGGCCCCTTACCCCCGCTGCACGGCGTGTCGATCCCGGCCCCCCTCCCGAGGGGCCGGGATTTCGCATTTTGGGATGATAACGGCGCGCTGGTCTGTTGCCGCGACGCCGGATACACTGGAGCCTTGTCCACCCGGGTCCACTGTTCGACACCATCATGGCCAGCCTGTCCGGCATCAGCAGCGGGTTTCACACGACATCGCTTTACGCGAAGCCGCGCACGGCCGCCGCGGGGGCTGGTGCCTCCGCCGCGGGGGCCGCTGGGGCAGCGGCCGGCGGGACAGAACTGACGCAAGACCAGCAAGCGCAAGTGCGCGAGCTGCAAAAGACCGACGCCCAGGTCAAAGCGCACGAACAGGCGCACAAGGCTGCCGGTGGCCCCTATGCGGGGGGCATTCAATATGAATATACGACCGGCCCTGATGGGCGGCGCTATGCCACCGCGGGCGAGGTGCCGATCGACACGGCGGCTGTTCGTGGCAATCCTGACGCCACCATCGCCAAGATGGAGGTGGTGAAGCGCGCGGCACTGTCACCCCAGGATCCCTCGCCTCAGGACCGGGCCGTTGCAGCCAAGGCCGATGCCGTCAAAGCCCAGGCGCAAAACGAACGTAACCAGGGTGCCGGCGCGTCAGCCGAAGCGGCATCTGACAGTGAAACCGGCTTGGGCCTCCTGCAGCAGCAGGAAGCCGCCAATGCGGAGCAGACCCAATCCGTCCCCGCCGACATCTCGCAGTACCGCCAGGCCACAAAAAATTATGCCCGGGCGGGCAATAATGTCCGTCCGGGCCTGTCTGTAACCGCGTAACGGGCGGTTTTCCGCGTCTGATGCGTGCCGGTGCCGGTCAGCCGAACAACGCACCCGACAGCTTGGATGTACCCGACGCGCCGATCTGGTAATCGGCGGATGCGGTCAGCATGCTTTGCAGTTCCAACTGGGCGGCCGACTGCTGCGGCACCCCGTCGCCCGCCTTCGGCTGCTGGGCGATTGTATCGAAGTCCTTGCGATAGACGCCCTGCGACAGCTGCACCGCATAGTTCTTGGCGGGCACGGCCTTGCCGCTGCTGTCCTTTGTGGGGGTAAAACCATCGTTGGTGACCTTCACATAATAGTCACCAGAGGTCATCTTCAAATCACCCTTCTGCATGGCCGCAAAATTGCTGCTGGCCTTGCCCTGTCCCTGCTTGCTGTCGGCGATGACCGAGCCATAGCGTGTCAGGACCTGGAAACGCAGTCCCTTGTCACCCAGGGTACCGATCTGCACCTCGCCTGCCGACTGCACCTTGAACTTGAACACATCGCCTTTGTCATCGGCCTTCAGGGCGCTGTAGACATTCAGGCGGGATGTGTCCTTGACCAGCGTGCCCATGTCTGTGGCGGCGCCATTGGTGGAATAGGGCGACTTGCGGACCTGCTTCTGGAAGCTCTCGACCTGAATCTGTGACTGTGCCGCGGCCTGCTTCTGCTGCTTGGCCGTGGCGGCGGCATAATCCGCCAACTGCTGTTCAATGTCGGAAAGCTTTTTTGTCGTGCTGCTGGCGGCGGAACTGGCCGTGCTGGCGGAGGAGGTCGTGGCAGTGCTGCCCGTCGAATAGAGCGACGAACTGTTGGCGGTAAGGACCGAACTGCTGCTCACGGACGAGACCATGACCCGTCTCCTTCTCACTGCCGCGTCAACCGCCCCACGGTTGACAACAATAACCCCTTATTCTGCGAACTCTACCGCAGAATTCCATAAAATGCAAACTATCTCGAAGCCATCCAGCGCCCGGGGCCGGGCGAAAAATGGGCTGCCCTGTCGACCCCGTCTGACCCGGTCGCGGGTCAGATCGAGATGCTGACCCGGCCGGCACCCGCCGGTGCGGCTGCCGGTTTCGGAGCCTGGGCTGGTGCGGGCGCCGGATTGGCAGTGGCGGCTACCGGAGCGGGTGCCCCCGCGGAACCCGGACGCTGCGACAAGCCGGCCGCAACGGCCCGGTTGATGTCGATCAGGCGATCCAGCTTGTCGACATCAAGATCGACCAGACGATCAAAGGTCTGACGGTCGACAATGATGGACAGGGCCAGGATATTTTCCCGAACATCCTTGGGAAGCGGGCATTCCGGATCCACCATGGAGGTCTGGAAGATGGTCCACAGACGCTGATTCAAGGACAGTGCCTGCCGCAGCATCTCCGGATTTTCCGGAGTCTGGCGGGCATGGATCAGACGCCGCGCCGCTTCGGTGAGGCCCCAGGCCTCAACATCGCGGGGGTCGTCGGAAGTGGGGCGATTGCTGTAACCCGTCGCAGGCTTCATAACGCTTGCCGTGCCTTTAGAACGGTGGGGACATGGGAGGCATTATTCCACATCGGCCTACGCCGAACAAGGATAATGGCCTACACTGACGTGGGATCGCCGACGCATCGGGATAGTAAAGGGGCAGAAACAATGGGGGAAAATGCCAGGCCGTTGACGCCGGAGGAAGCTGTCCGGCTTCACCAGGCGGGGCAGGTGGCTGCGGCGGCGGCGGCTTACCGCTCCCTTCTGGCGCGTGACCCGCGCAATGCACAGCTTCTGAACCTGCTGGGCGTGGCAACTTTGCAGCTGGGCCAGCCGGCCGATGCGGTAAGCCTGCTGCGTGACGCTGTGCGCCGTCAGCCGACGATGGCGGACTTCCATGACAACCTGGGAAGCGCGCTGCGGGCGACGGGGGAGATGGCCAAGGCGGTGACCGCGCACCGCCAGGCATTGAAGCTGAAACCCGATCACGGGCCGTTCCGGTATAATCTGGCAAATGCGCTGGCAGCCATGGGGGCCCATCGTCAGGCGGTGGAGGAATACCGCCATGCGCTGGTCCAGCGACCCCAGCATGCCGGCATCCGGTTCAATCTCGCCAACAGCCTGCGGGCGCTGGGCGAAATGCCGGCGGCCGTTGGCGCCTTCCGCGATCTTCTGGCCCAGGACCCTACCCATGCGCAGGCCTGGAACAATCTGGGCTCGACCTTGAGCCAGATGGGGGAGCTGGCGGCGGCGGAGGAGGCCTACCGCGCGGCGCTGGCCCTGCGTCCCGACCATGCGGAGACCTTGTCCAACCTGGGAAACATCCTGGTCGAACGCGGAAAGCTGGGTGAGGCGGTGGCGGTCCATCGTGCAGCCGTGACCGCTGCTCCCGGCAGTGCCGAGGCCCATATCTTCCTGGGCGTCGCCTTGCAGGAGGTGGATCAGCTGGACGCCGCCATTTCCGCCTATCGGGAGGGGTTGCGGCTGGAACCGGACAATGTGCGGGGCCTGTGCAACCTGGGTGGCGCGCTGGAATTGAAGGGTGACTTGCCGCAGGCGGACAAGGTGCTGTCACGGGCCCTGACGCTGGAGCCGTCGCTGGCCGACATCTGGGGCAATCTCGGCCTCTGCCGGCTGGCACAGCAGGACGAGGCGCGGGCCATGGCGGCATTCGACCGGGCCCTGGAACTGGACCCGGGACTGGCCCGCGTACACCTCGCCCGGGCACAGCGCCGGTTGTTGGCGGGCGACCTGGCCGGCGGGTGGGAGGATTATGCCTGGCGCTTTGCTGCCGGCGAGGCCTTGCCGGACCGGCGCTTCGCCATACCGGTTTGGGCAGGAGAGGATATCCAGAATGATCATCTGCTGATCTGGCGCGAACAGGGGCTGGGTGATGAACTGATGTTCGCGACCCTGTACCAGGATGTGATGGGCCGGGCACGGCGGGTGACCATTGAATGCGATCCGCGCCTGGTGGGGTTGTTCACCCGCAGCTTTCCAAGGGCGGCCGTGCGTGCGGCCCCTACCAGCCTGATCGCCCTCACGGCGGAACCTGAACGGCCGCAGGCGGACCGGCATGTGCCGGCCGGTGATCTCTGCCGTATTCTGCGCCCGATGCCGGGTGATTTCCCAGGCAGCCCCTATCTGGTGCCCGACCGTCAGCGGCGGGCCGCGGCCGTCGACTGGCTTGCCGGGCTTCCACCCGGGCTGCGGGTCGGGGTCTGCTGGCGGTCGGGTCTGATCACGCATCGGCGCCGCGCCAATTATCTTGATATCAACCAGTGGTCGGTATTGCTGGCGCAGCCGGGCCTGGTGCCCATATCCCTGCAATATGGGGCCGAACCGGGCGAAGTGCAGGAACTGGCGCGTCTGGCCGGCAAGCCGGTGCATGTCATGCCGGACCTGGACCTGCGGGACGATCTGGAAGGGCTGGCGGCGTTGATCGCGCCTCTGGATCTGGTGATTACCGCGCCGACAGCCGTCGGCGAGATGGCTGGTGCGCTGGGCACCCCGGTGTGGCGGGTCAGCGGCCCTGGCGACTGGTCGACGTTGGGTGCGGCGGTCCGCCCCTGGTTCGGCTCCATGCGGACCTTCATGATGCTGGGGAGCGACAGCAACAAATTGGTGCCTGTGATCCAGCACTTTCGCCAGATTCTGACCGCACATGGCTGATCCAGCTTTCATGGGCTGTTTGCAGGGCGCTGTGGTGGTGCTATTGTATGACCTCATAATAGAGCGTAGCGCTAAAGTAGTGCTGCTGCCGGCTGTAAAACTCTTCCAGAATGGTTGTTGGCTTTGACGGGCGTGCGAAATGTCGATGGCGGGAGGTCTGGGCGGCAGTTTGGCGCATGACGGCTTGACCGCCGTCATGGGGCGAGGCGTGACCGGTATGATCGGGCGCCACAAGGACCGCCGTACCATCACCGTTCTGTTCTGCGACATCGTCAATTCCACCCAGATGGTGATTCCGCAGGACCCGGAAGACGCCTATGACCAGCTTTCCGGCCTGATCGACATCATGAACCGCCATGTGCTGCGGTTCGGTGGTACGATCTGCCAGACGCTGGGGGACGGTATCTACGCCGTGTTCGGCGCACCTGTTTCCCAAGAAAACCATGCGGTCCGCGCTTGTTTCGCTGCCGATGCCATTGTGCGCGAAGTGGCCCGGGGCAACCACGCCGTCCGTATCGGGCTCTGTTCGGGCGAGGTGCTGTGGGATCGTGGCCGCGATGTGACGCAGGCGCATAATCCCGCCATCGGGGCCGCCGTCCATCTGGCCGCCAAACAGCAGCAGGTGGCCCGGCCAAACGGTGTGCGGCTGGCCGACAGTACGGCCATGCTGGCGCTGGAATGGATCGATATCCGACCGGCGGAGGAATTGTGCGTCGCCACCGGTGACAGGCTGATATCGCACGAACTGTTGGGTGTGCGCCGTCGCCGCCGGCAGGGTGATGACCAGCTGCCCATGGTTGGGCGGGACGCCATCCGCACCATGCTGGTGGAAAAGCTTGGCGCTGTTGTCGATGGTCCGGGCCATGATCACGCGCATCTGGTCAGTGCCGAGCCCGGCCTGGGCAAGACGCGCCTGCTGTCGGCGGTCGGGGATCAGCTGCGCCTGAAGCATGTGCGCATCCTGGAGTGGCAGATTCCCGTCATGCAACCGGTCGGGGCTCCTGGTCCCTTGCAGGAACTGGTGGTGGAACTGCTGGACCGGCCCCTGCCTGGCACGATGGACGGCACCAGGGCCCTGCTGCGCGCTGCCGGTGCAGCAACGGAAGAGGCGGACGCACTTTCCCATATCCTGCACCCGTGCAAGACCTGTGATCTGAAGGGAGGGGAACGGGCGACCGGTACCACCGTCGGTCAGGCGACAGCGGCCGTCATGGCCCTGGTCCGTACCGTGGCAACGCACCGTCCCCTGGCCATGCTGGTGGAGGATGTGCAATGGGCTGACCCCGTTGTCCTCTCCGTGCTTCAGGGGCTGCTGGATCTGCCGCGGCAGGTGCCCGTGGCCTTGTTCATCACCAGCCGCAATGACGGGTTGCCGGCCGGGCTGGCGGGTCATCCGGGCCTGACCCACCATCAGCTGCCGCCGCTGCACCGGCAGGACATGCATCATCTGCTGGATCTGTGGCTGGGCGACGCGCCGACCCTGGACGGGCTGAAGACCGACCTGATTCTGCGGGCGGCCGGCAATCCGTTTTTCCTGGTCGAATGTGTCCGCGTGCTGATCGCCAATGACAGCTTGACGGGCCCGGTCGGGGCCATGCGCGCCGGATCCAACAGCCGCCACAGCCTGCCGGAATCGGTACAGGCCTTGCTGATCGCGCGGACCGATCTGCTGGGTGAGGAGGCGCGATCGCTGTTGCGCATCGCGGCCATTGTCGGGCCGACCTTTGATGCCAGCCTGCTGTCGGCCATGGCCGGAAAGGAATTGCTGGCGCGGTGCCGCCAGGAACTGCTGGACGGCGGTTTCCTTGAGGAGACGCGTCTGCTGCCGCGGTTGGAATACAGCTTCAACCACGCGCTGCTGCATGAGGCGGTCTATGCCGGCATCACCCGGCGTGATCGACAGGAGCAGCATGGGCGTGTCGCCATGCTGCTGGATGAGCCGGACTTTCTGCCGCTGCCCGGCCGCCTGGGCGCACAGGCCCGCCATGCGTCGCTGGGGCAATTGTGGAATCTGGCCGTCCGTTCCGGACGTGAGGCAGGATGCGAGGCGCTGCATCGGTCGCAGGCGGCGGAAGCTGTGTCCCTGTTCGGCATCGCCGTAGAGGCCAATGACAAATTGCCGGCCAATGACGTGGTCAAGGTTGCGGCCATTGATCTTCGTCTTCTGCTGGCGCGGGCCGCGATGCCGTCGGGGCAGGGGGATCGGGCTGTTGCCGAACTTGACCGGGCGGTCAAGCTTGCCCATGCGGCAGGGGACCAGGATCGCGCTCTGGCGGGACTAGCCCAGCAGGTCAATGCCGAATGGGTGTTCGGGCAGCTGGAGCGTGCGGTCGAACTTGCGGAAATTGCGATATCGCACGCAGGCGGCATGGACAAGGCCCATCCCGATCTGCTGGTCATCGCGGCGGGCTGCCGTTTCGATTACGGCGATGTCGGCCAGGCGCTGGACCTGTTGGATCGCGCCGACCGGATGCGCGCGACGAGCCAGATGCCCGCCCGTTTCCTGACCCTGGATGTGCCGACCGTGATTGCCAGCCGGCGTGCCCGCTGCTTGTCCTATCTGGGGCGCCACCAGGAAGCGGAAACTCAGGTACGAAAGGCGATCCGGTGTGCCGACGGCACGACGCATCCGTTCAACCGCATCCTGGCCAGAACCGACGCCGGCGAAATCCTGATCCGTCAGGGACGGTTCGGAGAGGCGCTGGCCCATTGTTCAGAAAGTCTTGCCCTGTCGCGGTCGACCGGCTCGACCTTGCTGGATACGCTCAGCTTGTCGCGGCGGGGCTATGCCCTGGTCAATATGGGGCGGGCAGACGACGGGATGGCGGAGATCGAGCGCGCGATCCGCATGGCCGACGCACGGGGTGCGTTGCTTCATGGTGCCTGGGCGAAATATTACCAGATGCTGGGTCTGGCCATCCTGAACAAGGTCGCCAGCGCCCAGCTGAAACTGGAGCGCCTGACGCAACTGGCTCAGGAACGGGGCTATGGATTGCTGGCAGGGCAATTGCCGTCGCCGGTCGACCTTTCCCAGATGGCGGACCAGCACGCACCGTTGCCGCGCATCTTCGACTTGGCGTGACACGACGCGGAATCCGGGAAGCTCTTCGCCCGCCTGACTTTCCGGTCGGCCAAGCATCAGCCGCGACAAGCACCGGACGCCAAAGGCATCGGACCATATCGCGCGTGCCGAAGGACCAACCCGATCCCAAGAGACGCTGAGCCGGGCTTGCCGGCTGGCCCATGTGCGGCTCAGCCATGGCGCCCCAGGCCCGGACGTCAGAACTTCATGTCCAACGGCAATTCCGACAGTTCCCGCAGCAAGAGCGTGGAAACACCCTTGGAGACGGCGCGGTAATAGGCAACCAGGAAAGCCCGGATCGTCGCCGTCAGCGAAGCGTTCTGATGCTGACGACGGGAGACGATCGTGATCACCTGATGGATCGACAGGCTTTCGCGTTCGGCGATCTCGTGCAGGGCCTGCCACATCACGGCTTCCAGGCGTACGCTGGTGCGATGCCCGTCGACCCAGACATTATGGCTGATCAACTGCCCGTCGACCTCAAGGTCGTGGGGTTCGTAAACCGGAATATCGGTGCGGGCTTGCGGAGCATTCATTGCCGACCTCGCGTGTTCAGCCTTTTAAGAGGGCGTTGCTGTTTCCCGGTGCGACCCGTGATCCGGCCCTGCGCCCTTCTCGTCAGGAAGATAGCCCGGGTGCTGCATACAATGCTGTGAAGCACTTCACACTTCAAAATGATTGGACCGCATTACCGTCGCGGTCGGAAGGGCGATGCGTCGCTTCCGGTACAGATGAAAACCCCTGTGGAGGCAAGAATATGCTGATCCGTGGTGCTGATGGCCGTCTCTATCGCGTTTCCACCAACGGTGCCGTTGTGGTGAATGAAGAAGGTCAGTCCAACTCCCGCGCCCGTGTCGCCGTGCGGGCCCCGGCCGAAGCCGGTGCGAGCGCCGAATATTATGGTGCCAGTGCCGAGTACTACACCGCGACCGTTTAAGGGGTTTGATCGCTGTTGCGCCCCTTCTGCATGGGTGCAGCCGATCGGACGGCTTGAAGGTAAGTTCGGACAAAGGGAGCAGGGTATGGAACGGGTTCGTTCAGCCGACTGGGACACTATCGAAACGCGCCAGTGGCGCCGGTTGGTCTCGGCGGAGGAAACGTTGGCGCGTGTCAAACCTCTGTTTCCCTTGTTCGGCATTACCCGCGTCGCCAATGTGACCGGCCTGGATACGATCGGCATTCCGGTTGTCATGGTCAACCGTCCCAATTCCCGCGCCCTGGCCGTTTCCCAGGGCAAGGGGCCGACATTGGCCGCTGCCAAGGCGTCGGCCGTGATGGAATCAATCGAAAGCTGGCACGCCGAACGGGCCACGCATCTGGCGCTGCGCATCGGCTCCTACGAGGACCTGCGCTATTCGTTGCCCGTCGTCGATCCGGAATTGCTGCCCAGCCATATGGACAGCGCCTATAGCCCCTATCACCAGCTTCTGTGGGCGGAGGGAACCAATCTCAAGGATGGGGACAGCCTTTGGATCCCCTATGAGATGGTCCATACCAACTATACCCTGCCGCTGCCGACGGGCCATGGCTGTTTCCAGGCCACGTCCAACGGTCTGGCGTCGGGCAACCACTGGGTGGAAGCCGTTGTCCATGGTCTGAGCGAGGTGGTGGAGCGGGATGCCCGCACCTTGTGGAACCTGCTGCCTGAGGAGGCCCAGGAAGAGACGCGCCTCGATCTGGAAACGGTGGCCGATCCGACCTGCCGCCAGCTGCTGGCACAGTTCGCCCGTGCCGGTGTCGCCGTTGGTGTCTGGGACCAGACTGCCGATACCGGCATCCCCACCTTCATGGCCCGCATCGTCCAGGCCAATGGCGGTCCGGGTGCGACCGTCCGGCCCGCCGCCGGTTACGGCACCCATCTGGTGCCGGAGATTGCCCTTTCCCGCGCCCTGACGGAGGCAGCGCAGAGCCGCCTGACCTTCATTTCCGGCGCGCGCGACGATATGCGCCGCGAGGAGTATGACCACTTCCTGGCGGAGGAGCAGCAGGCGCTGTGGCTGAAGCGTCTGCGTCTGGGCGCCACCGTCCGCGATTTCAACAGTGTCGCTGGCTGGCAGGGGCAGTCCCTGCGTGGTGACCTGGAGGAAATGCGCAGCCGGCTGGCCAGGGTCGGGGTGGAGGACATCATCGTCGTCGACCTGACCCGCGCCGAAATCGGCATCCCGGTGGTTCGCGTCGTGGTGCCCGGTCTGGAGGGCATCGACACCATGCCGAATTATTGCCTGGGCGCCCGTGCCCGCCGCGTGGCTGGCCTTTGAGCCGCCATCCAATTCCCTCCTTTTCCGAGGTCCCGGCCATGAGCAGTCCCGTCATCGTCTTCCTGGGTCCCTCCCTGCCCGTCAGTGAAGCCCGCCGCGCGCTGTCCGCCGATTTCCGGCCGCCCGTGGCGCAAGGTGACGTGCTGCGCGCCGTGGCGGACCGCCCGGCAGCCATTGCCATCATTGACGGTTATTTCGAGAATATGCCCGCCGTCTGGCATAAGGAGATCCTGTTTGCCCTGTCGCGCGGGATTCCGGTGCTGGGGGCGGCCAGCATGGGGGCGCTGCGGGCCGCGGAGCTGCATGCGTTCGGCATGGAAGGGGTGGGAGCCATCTTCGACGCTTTCGCCGACGGCCGGCTGGAGGATGATGATGAAGTGGCGGTAACCCATGGGCCCGCCGAACTGGGCTATCCCGTTCTGTCGGAAGCCATGGTCAATATCCGCCGCACCTTGTCGGATGCCTTTGCCCAGAACATTCTGTCCGGCACGACGCGCAATCTTCTCCAGGACCTCGCCAAGGACCTGCCCTACCGGGAGCGCAACTATGGCCGCGTCCTGCGGGAGGCGGAGGAGGAAGGTGCTGATCGGGCTGAGCTCTGCGCCTTCCGGGAGTGGTTGCCGATGGGCCGTGCCGATCAGAAGCGGGAGGATGCGCTTCTGCTGCTGACCACGCTGCGGACCAAGGCCGCGGCGGGCACGCTCAGCGTCCGTCCCAGCTTCGCCTTCGAGCACACCACCATGTGGGAACGCGTTGCCCGTCCGGTCATGCCGATGCTCGTTTGACTTGCATTTTTTATTGTCACCATCAATCCTTTCATCCCGCTGTCGGCGATGGTCGCTTCGACGGGGATGATGGGAGGGGGTGTTTTGCCACCAGCCGTCGATCTCGGCCTGCTTCGGCGCAACAGCCTGTTTGGCGTGTTGAACGATGCAGAGATGGATGCGGTGATGGGGATGGCGCGCCACCGCAAGGCGGTGGCGGAAGAGCGCATCTTCACCAAAGGCGATCCGGGTGACAGCCTGTATGTCATCCTGCGGGGACGGGTCGCGGTGCAGACCGAATCGCAGGATGCCAAGGTCATGCTGCTGAACATCCTGGACAGCGGCTCCGTCTTCGGCGAAATCGCCATGCTGGACGGCGGGGAGCGCACGGCTACGGTCGTCGCACAGGAGCCGACCGACCTGCTGCGTATTGACCGGCGCGATTTCCTGCCCTTCCTGGAACAGCGGGGGGATTTGTGCATCCGGCTGATGTCCGTGCTTTGCGAACGTGTGCGCTGGACCAGCGCCATCATCGAGGACACGGTATTTCTCAACGTCACGCGCCGGTTGGCTAAACGCATTCTGATGCTGGCGCAGAATTACGGGCGGTCGTCGGAAGCCGGCACGCGCATCGCCACCTTCATCAGCCAGGAGGATCTGGCCAATATGCTGGGCGTCTCACGCGAGATCGTGAACAAGACACTGCGCAGCTTCCAGAACGCCGGCGCGATCAGCTATCGCAACGGCTATCTGATCCTCCACGATGAAAGCTTTCTGGAACAGATTTCGCGCTAGGCGTAGGCTGGGTACCGACCCTGGCTATTTATGGATGCGCGTTGAAATGAGACGGATCAGCGGTGGTCTGGCCCTTGCCGGGCTGTGCCTGTGCATGACGGCGTGCGCCAGCCATGAGTCGCAGGTGAACGACAATTATATGTATGTGCCGTCGCGGCCATCTGCTCCAGCCCCGCGTGAGCCGGTGGCGTCAACCGTTCCCCCGCCGCCCGCCGCGCCGGCCCCGGCGGCTGCTCCCGTCGCCGCACCCATGCCGCCACCGCCGCCGGCCGGCAGCCTGCCGGGCCCGCCCACGCCGATAACCCCGGCCAAGCCCGCCAACGGCGTAAAGTCGGGCGGCTGAGCCCATGGATATCAACGCGTCGATCGACCAGGCCCTGGCCCTGCATCAGGCCGGCCAGCTGGCGGAGGCCGCCGGCCTTTATCGTCGGATCCTGGTGGCGGCCCCGGTGCTGGCCGATGTCCATTATCTGCTTGGCATGGCCTGTCTGGGACAGGGGGATGCGGCAGCGGGTGCGAAGTCGCTGCGCCATGCCGTGCGCATGAAGCCGGAGCGCGGCGACTGGTGGTTCAATCTCGGGGTGGCACTGCGGCAGGCCGGTGACATTGATGCCGCCATGGAAGCCTTTGCCTCCGCTGCCGCCCGGCATGAGGGGCAGCCCCAGGCCCAGGCCGATGCCATGGCGGAACGCGGCGCCCTGCTGATTCAGGCGGGCGATGCGGAGGGGGGGGAAACGATCCTGCGCCGGGCCCTGACCCTGTATCCCGGTCACGCAGCGGCTGGCCGCAATCTGGCGGCGCTGCTGGTGAACCGCTTCGCTGAACCGGCCAGTCTGACGCGCGACGATGCCGTGCGTGTGCTGTCGGAAGCGACGCAGCTGGCGCCCGCCCTGACGGAGGCCTGGATCCGGCTGGGACAGGCGCTGTTTGCCGCTGAACGCCTGACAGAGGCGCTGTCGGCCTTTGAGAAGGCCTTGACGCTGGAGGAGGACAGCCTGCCGGCCCTGCTTGGGTGTGCCGATCTCCTGACGGCGCTGGGTCGGCTGGAGGCGGCGGATGCGGCCGCGTGCAGGGCTGCGCAGAAATACCCGGACGTCGCATCGGCGCACGTGGCGTTAGCCGGTGCGGCACATGCCAGCGGCCGGCTGAAGGAAGCAGCGGACGCCCTGTCCCGTGCCTTGCTGCTGGAGCCTGACAATCTGGCTGCCATCGTCAATCTTGGGACTGTGCTGCGTGACCTGGGCGATGATGCCGGGGCCGAGGCGCAATATCGCCGGGCCCTGAGCCTGGCGCCCGACATGGCCCTGATCCATTGGCAGCGGGCGCAGGCACGCCTGCTGGCGGGCGATCTTGCCGAGGGCTGGCGGGAATATGAATGGCGATGGCACGTTCCCGGCTTTCCGCTGTCCGACGCGCTGAAGGCGCTGCCGGTCTGGGATGGTGGAACATTGGCCGCAGAAGCAGGCCCTTTGCTTATCCATGCCGAGCAGGGCCACGGTGACAGCCTTCAGTTCATCCGCTATGTGCCGATGCTGGCGGCGCGCGGGATGCCGCTGCTGCTGCAGGTGCAACCGGCCCTGGTCAGGTTGTTCAGGGACAGCCTGCCCGCGGGGGTGGCGGTGGCGGCGCTGGGCAGCCCGATACCAGCAACGGTGCGGCAGCGCTGTCCGCTGCTGGGCTTGCCGCTGCGTCTGGGAACCCTGTCGGTGGCAGCAATTCCGGTACCCATTCCCTATCTGACCGCTGACCAGCAGAGCCGCAGCGTGTGGCGGGAGCGGCTGCGGGGCGTGCCGGGGCGGCATGTCGGTCTGGTTTGGGCCGGTGATGCCCGCACCAATGACCCCCGGGCCGCCGCGACCAACAGACGCCGCAGCCTGCCGCTGGCGCAGCTCGCTCTGCTGGGCACGATACCGGGCATCAGCTTCATCAGCCTGCAGAAGGGGCCGGGTGCGGCGGAGTTGGCCGACGCCCCGTTCCCGATCACCGACTGGACGGCCGATCTGGGGGATTTCGCGGACACGGCGGCGCTGGTTGCGGAGCTGGATCTGGTGATCACTGTCGACACCGCCGTGGCCCATCTGGCGGGCGGGCTCGGGTGTCCGGTCTGGGTCCTGTCCCGCTTCGATGGCTGCTGGCGCTGGTTGCGGGGGCGATCGGACAACCCCTGGTACCGCGACCTGCGCCTGTTTCGACAGATGACCTGGGGCGATTGGCGATTAGAAATTGCAAATTTGTCAGACGAACTCGCGAGATGGTCTGGTGAAAGAATAGAGTAAGTTCCCATCAAGAATTGGCGCCCAGTACTTTTGGACAGGTTGGAGTCGACGGGGGGTGGGGGGAGTAAGGTGGACTATCGGCTTGTTGCCTCGATTCATTGTTGATTCTGGCGATTCATCTCGGCTGTCCAGAATCCGTTTGCGGGCCGTTCCATCTTGCGATATCGTGAGATTGATCTGAAATAGGCGCACCGCCATGAATATCGAGGGGATCAGAGGTATTGGGAGTAGCTATGCCCCGGCATTGACGCAGAGCAGCGCCGTGCCGGCTGGGGTCCGTACGCCCGAAGAAGCCTCCCCTCGCAGCGTCGTCATTCCTTATCTCAGTCCTGCACTGCGCTACGACAGCGACGCCGGTGTCGCTATCCTGTTGTTCCGCGACGGGAATAGTGGCGAGGTGGAACTGCAATATCCCTCCCGCCAAGTTGTCCGGGAATATCAATTGCGTGGCCGTGAATCCGCGCAGTCCTCGGTTGGCCAGTCTGCGGACGACGGAAAGCAGGGCAGACAGGGCAATTCTCTGCTCACCTTGGCCCGGGCGGGTGTTGCCTCACTGACGTCAACGGCGCCCACTGTGGCCCCTGGTGAGTCGGCTTCGACCGGCTCCTCCGCGGGTGTTGCGGCTGGAAGCGCAGTACCCGCCGCGGGTACGACGGGCGGTTCCGTCAATTTTGTTGCCTGACATATGCATTATGGACAGGTATGCCGGCCCACCGTAAGGTGGGCTGTTTGCTTTGACATATTCCCCACCGTTATCAGACATTTTATTTAAACGTGTGGTGATATTCTGACTCTATACAGCCATACTGGTATTACCGGATGCCGGGGCCCGCGTCTTTTGATCTGACCTGGCCCGATATTCTCCGGTAGGCCGCAGCAATCCTTGGCGGCTGCGGCGGGCAGGCAGGGGTGGCGATGGCGGAACGGGCGGCGGCAGGGTTGGCGGCAAGGGCCCGCCAGTCGGCCTTGCAGGCGCAGAGGGTACTGGCCGCGGGTGATGCCGCCACGGCTCTGCGTCTGGCCGATGAGGCGCTGGCCTTGTCGGGCGCCGATATTTTCGCCCGGATCATCCGCGGTCAGGCTCTGATGGCTCTGGGACGCCTGCGGGAGGCCGCGACAGCGTTCAGCCATGTTTCAAAGGTGGTGCCGAAGGATGCCGGCGTCCAGATATTGCTGGGCAATGCCCGTCGCGGCCTGGGTGAACATGCGGCGGCAGCCGACGCCTATCGTGCTGCGATCGGTGCGCAGCCCGATATGGCCGGAGCGTGGCACAATCTGGGGCTGGCATTGATCGCATTGGATCGGCCGGTGGAGGCCTCGAAGGCCTTGCGGCATGCGTGCGCGCTGGAACCCGACGCCGCCGCCCATTGGAACAGTCTTGGTGCGGCGCTTTATGATCGCGGCGCGGTGGAGCCGGCGATCTGTGCCTTCACGCGGGCAGGGCATGTCGCGACGCCGGGTGGACGCGAAGCGCGGCGTGCCGCCTGGAACGAAGGTCTGCTGCGTCTGTCGCGGGGCGAGATGAGGCGCGGCTGGGCGCTTTATGATCACCGGGCCGGCGGACCGGAAGGAGAAGGCCCCCCACCATTCGGCCTGCCATTTGTCCGGGGCATGCCACGGCCGGGTCTGCGCGTCCTGATCACCGTCGAGCAGGGATTGGGCGACATCATCATGGTGTTGCGCTTCATTCCACTGCTGGCAGCCCAGGGCGTGCAGGTCTATCTGCAGCGGCCCGAGCCGCTGAGGCGGCTGCTGGCCGGGTTTCCCGGTGTTACCGGATTCGTCGATGACGGGGCGGCGCTTCCCGATCTGGATGGCGTCCTGCCCTGCATGAGCCTGCCGCGCCTGTTCATTGAGGATGCCGGGCACATCCCCGGCACGATCCCCTATCTCAGGCCGGACCCGGCCCTGGTGGAACAGTGGCGCCCTGCTTTGGCGCCGGCCACGGGCTTACGAGTCGGCTTCGTCTGGGCCGGCAATCCCGACCACAGCCGCGACCGGCACCGCTCCGTGCCATTGGCGGCGATGCTGCCGGTCATGCAGTTGCCGGGCATCACCCCTGTCATCCTGCAAAAGGGCGGCGGCCGATCGACGATGGGGATGGGGGATGGGCTTCCCGCGAATGCCATCGATCTTGGTCCAGCGCTGACGGATGTGGCGGATACGCTGGCGGTTCTGGCCCACCTGGACCTGCTGGTGACCTGCTGTACCATGCCGGCCCATCTGGCCGGGGCGGCCGGGGTCCCGGCATATGTACTTTTGGACCGGGCACCGGATTGGCGATGGGGGCTGGATTGCAGCACCAGCCCCTGGTACTATTCCATTCGGCTGTACCGTCAAGAGCAGGCATCTGATTGGAGCAGCCCGGTAGGTCGGATCGCAGCTGACCTGTCCCGAAGGTGAGGTAAGCACTTCAGGCGCTCAAACCGCTTGACTCTCTTATGGGGAGGGTGTTTTCTGATCCAGACCCGAAAAATTCGGGACTCCATGCCTCCAAAGGAGAGACCCAGATGGCTGAATCCGTTAATCTCACGTCCAGCATGCGCAGCAACCTGCTGCTCCTGCAGAAGACCAACAAGCAGGTCGAATCGATCCAGCAGAAGCTGGCGACTGGCAACAAGGTCAATTCTGCTCTGGACGGCCCCAATTCATTCTTCGCGGCGAAGGGCCTGAACACCCAGTCCGCTGACCTGTCGGGCCTCAAGGAGTCCATGGGTCAGGCGATCAGCACGATCCAGGCGGGCAACAAGGGTATCACGGCGATCGAAGATCTGGTCGAGCAGGCCAAGGGCCTGACCACCAGCGCCTATTCCAACCTCGGCAACGACGCTGCCTCCATCGCCACGCGCAAGTCGCTGGCCGATCAGTTCAACCGCATCAAGGAGCAGATCGACAAGATCGCTGGCGATAGCGGTTACGGCGGCAAGAACCTGCTCAAGGGTAATGGGCTGAGCCTGGACAGCACGTCCGACAGCCGCTCCAGCGTCAATTCCATCGAAGGTCTGTCGAACAGCCGCGTCACCAACGTGACCAGCGCCGACACCTATAGCGTCAATGTATCCGGCACCGGCGCCATCAGCGGCGACCTGCAGGATATCTCCAGCGCCGAGGACAAGCGCGGTCTGGTTTCGTTCAAGGTTTCCGGAACGATCTCCGCGACGGCCGGCAACTTCTCCGACCTGTCCGTTGAAATGCGCGGTAATGTCGGCCGTGAGCGTACGGTCGTCGTCTCCGAAGGCGGCGAATCGCGTACGATCAAGTTCTTCGACAATACCCAGAACGCGACGGCCAGCACGACCACCGCAGGCGTGTCTGGCACCAGCCAGCAGTCGAAGATCACGATCAGCGGCGCTGTTGAAGTGGGCGACACCTTCACCGCCACGGTGAATGGTACGTCCTACACCTACACGGTCGACCAGGACGATCTGGATGCGTACGACTCCGGCAACGGCACGGACGATGATCCGGTGAAGCGCCGCAAGGTCGTCGCCGAGCAGCTGTACAACGCCATCAAGGCCGATACGACGAACTTCACCGATGCCGGCACCGCCCTGTCGAATGGTGATGACAGCGGCACGCGCTTCAACGTTGCCTATGATGCCACCGGCGATGGTGAATCGATCTCGATCGGTTCCGACGTCACCACCGGCACGGGCGTCAGCTTCACGGTTGGTGCCTCGGCCAGCAATGCCAAGACGAAGGACATTTCGGTGACCTTCTCCTCCGGCACCACGATCAGCTTCACGGTTGATCGCACGGCGCTGGAAGCTCTGGGCACGGCCGCCAATGGCTCGTCGTCGATTGAAAAGAATGTCGACATCACCCTGTCGGCCACCAACCTGAATGGCGTGACGGTGGAGCGCTCGGGCAACAATGCCCGTGGCAGCGCCAAGCTGTCAGACGGTGAAAACGCCCTGGCGTTTGAAAGCGGCACGGTTCGCGTGACGGTCGATGCAAAGACCGTTCGTACCGCCGCCTCCTCGCAGGCGAATGCCAACCTGACGACGGTGCAGCGTTCGGACGCCAACACGGAGAACGATCTGTCGGTGCAGTTCAACGCCGACAACACCTCCAACATCTCGGTGTTCAGCCGCAATGTCACGACGGATGGTCAGGGCCTGCGTATCGACTATGCGTCGAACGACTTCCTGGACCGTGCCGACATCGACAAGGCGGTGGAAAGCCTGAACTTCGCCACGACCACGCTGCGTAGTGCTTCGCAGAGCCTGTCGACGAACCTGAACGTCATCCAGACCCGCGAAGACTTCACCAGCGAGTTCTCCAACGTCCTCCAGGACGGTGCGAACAAGCTGACGCAGGCTGATCAGAACCAGGAAGGTGCGAACCTGCTGCTGTTGCAGACGCGCCAGCAGTTGGGCACGATCTCGCTGTCGCTGGCCAACCAGTCTCAGCAGTCGATCCTGCGTCTGTTCTAAGACACGGGACCGTAGCGTACGGGGACGGCGGGCCAACAGGTCCGCCGTTCTTGATTCCGGGCACCTCGTTGCCTTGAGAGCCATCGGCATGTGTCGGGTCCGTCCGGTAAAAAATGCCGGTCATTTGATGCGTATTTTGCGTGACCTGCCGTGGTCGGTGGCTTACTTCCTTGGGGCGCTGATTGATTGATCAGCCGAACCCATTTCCGTCTGCCTCATGCGGGGACCACAGCCGTGCCATTGAAGCTTGTCTTGCGTCCAGGGGAAAAGCTGATCGTCAATGGCGCTGTGCTTGGCGTCGGTGACCATCCGGTCTCGCTGTTCTTCTACAACAAGGTCAACTTCCTGCGTGGTCGCGAGATCATGAAGGAAGAGAACTGCGACACGATTGAGAAGAAGCTCTATTTCATTATCCAGCTGATCTACATCTTCCCCGAGGATGCGGAGCTGAATCTGGTGAAATTCGGCATCATCCTGGACGAGGCGCGCCTGGCCCTGCCGGATGAAAGGGTCCTGTTCGACGAGGTCCAGCAACTGGTCCTTGCCGGCAATTACTATCGGGCCCTGAAGATCTGCCGGAAGCTGTTCCCAGCAGATGGGGGCGCCGCGCCGGCGAAAGCAGCGGATCAGCCCAGCAAGGCGCCGCTTGTGGTCACCAAGGTTCGCCGCCGGCCGGCATCGCCGGTGGAGTGATCAGCGGCCGCAGCCGTCGCCACCAACCAGGATGGTGCGGCAAACGCGCATGCCGGGGACTTCCACGATCGCTGTCCCCCATGACCAGCCGACACCGAAGCCGCAGAGCAGCAGCCGGTGTCGGCCTGACAGCAATTGCGCTCCCAACCCGTCGCTGATGGCCAGCGGAATGGAGGCGGAACTGGTATTGCCGCGGTCCGCCAGCGCCAGAAGCAATTGACCCTCCCTGGCGCCGATTTTCTGTCCCAGCCGCCGCACCATCATCTCATTGGCCTGATGCAGCACGACATGGTCGATATCGGCGATGGTGGTGCCGGCCGCGGCCAATGTGGCGGCAATGGCCCGGGGCACCTCGCGCAGCGTGAAGGCGAAAACCTGGGTTCCGTCCATGAACAGCAGGGGCCCGTCCGGTTGTCGCGCCCCACCGCCAGCCTGGATCAGATAGGGTGCGCCGGTCCCGTCGGTGCCGACATCAATAGTCATGGTTGGGGCATCCGCATCGAATTCCAGCGCGGTCACCGCGGCGGCGTCGCCGAACAGCGGGGCGACGGCCCGATCCTGCGGGTTCAGGGTCGTGCTGGTGGTATCGCCGGCCACCAGCAGGCAGCGACCCCGCCCCATGCCCGCCAGCAGCGACGCCGCCAGCCACAGGCCGTAGACGTAGCCTGAGCAGCCCAGCCCGACATCGAAGGCGGCGCAGTGCCGGGCGAGCCCCAGCCGGCTTTGCAGCAGGCAGGCCGTCGCCGGCAGCGGATGGTCGGGTGTCTGGGTGACGGTGATCAGCAGATCCACGCTGTCGGTTGCCCAGTCGAGCTCCGCCAGCAGCTCCTTGGCCGCGGGCAGGGCCAGATCGGACATGCATTGCCCGGGGGCGACAATGTGCCGGCGGCGGATGCCCGTGGCTGCGGCGACGCGCTCCGCCGCCTCGGCCCCGAAACGTCGAGCCATGTCGGCAACATCCTCCACCCGTTCGGGAAGGGCGGCAACGATGCCGCGCAGCGCAATACCGTTGATGCGGGCCTGGGCCATGGGAACCTCAGCAGGTGATGCCGCCATCGATGGTCAATGTCTGGCCGGTAATGAACCGGCCACCATCACCCAGCAGGAACAGGACCGCGGGTGCCACATCGGCGGCGGTGCCCAGGCGGGCCATGGGGGTGCGTCGGATGATCTGGTCCCGCTGTCCGGCCGACAGGGTACCCGACATTTCCGTATCCAGGTAACCCGGTGCGACGGAATTCACCGTAATCTGGCGCCGACCCACCTCCCGCGCCAGGGCGCGGGTCAACCCGTCCAGTCCGGCCTTTGTCGCCGCATAGGCAGACAGGCCCGTATAGCCGCGCTGCCCGATGATCGAGGAGATGTTGATGATCCGCCCGCCGCCCGGCCGCGCCAGCATGTGCCGCAGGGCTGCGCGTGCAACCTGGATGGCCCCCGTCAGGTTGGTCTGGATCAGCGTCTCCACCTCGACCAGCGGCAGGGTCGCCAGGATGCCTTCCCGCGCAATCCCGGCATTGTTGACCAAACCCCAGGGAGGGCCAAAGCGGGAAATGGCGGCATCAATGAAGGCACCGGTCGATTCGGGCACCCCGACCTCGGCCTGCTGCCAGAACAGCCGGTCGGCATGGGCGTCCAACAGGGACGGCAGGGCATCACCGATGGTGCGGCTGCAGGTCGACACGCAATAGCCGGCGGCCAGCAACGCCTCAATCAGGGCCAACCCAAGGCCACGGCTGCCACCGGTGACGATGACATGGCGCGTCATGCTACCTCCGCAATGCGTTGTTTCTTGCCGGCTGCCGAAAGAGGCAGGGCGTCCACCAGCCGCAGCCGGCGGGGCCGTGCCGGGGCCGGCAGGTCGATAAGGAGGGGCGTCACCCGATCCCGCCAATGCGGGTCATCCGTCCAGGCCGGAGCCACAATGTCGGCCGCCAGGATCGCCCCGGTGATGGGGCTGGGGATGCCGTAGACCAGCACGTCCATGATGCCAGGGACGGTCAGCAATCTGGACTCGACCGGGGCCGGGTTGACCTTTGCGCCGCCAACATTGACGATCAGATCATTTCGACCACGGAACAATACTCGATTATCAACGACTTCCACCAGATCGCCGGTGTCGTGCCAGCTGCCGCCAAGGCCCACCTGCAACATATCGTTACAGATACGGAATGAGGTGGCGTCCGGCGGCTGGGAGAGCCAGGTGGCGGGAAAGCCCTCCCGCCCATCGGACACGCTGAACAGGCGGCCCAGTTCGGTGCTGGCATAGATGCAGCGGATGGGCACGTCGGGGAAGCGCTGTGCCAACGCATCCAGCAAGGGCTGATCCGCCGCCTCTCCGCCCAGGGTGATGCGGGCCAGCGGGGGCGTGGCGCCGGACAACAGCAGCAGGCGCCAGAAGCTGGGCGTGGCGCTGATGTGGGTGGCGCCGGCCGTGGCGGCCAACCGAACCAGGGCGGTCGCATCGGCGCCCGGATCGGCCAGCAGGGTGCCGCCCCCTACCAGGGCTGTCAGCAGCACCTGCAATCCGGCAAAGCCGCAAGGGTCGTAGGCCAGCAGCCATCGCCCCGCGGGCCCGCGCGCCGGCTCGATCCCGGCCAGCACAGCCTCGAAAGGACGGGCGATGCGCTTGGGTGTACCTGTGGTTCCGGATGTCTCCAGCAACAGCAGCCGGCCCTGTTCCCCGATCCGGTCGGGTGCGGGCAGCCCCCCGCGCAGCAGGGTCACGGGTTGCTGTCGGGACCAGCCGGCGGCCAGGGTGGCAATCAACCGGGCAAGGTCATGACCATCCGTGACCAGCGTGCCGTCGTGAGGCTGGCGTTCCGCGATCTCCGCCCATGTCCATTCCCGGCCGCCGGTCAGCAAGCGGAAAGCAGGATGAATCCAGGAAGGGGCGGGCAGCGGTGACATGCGGCCATCATGCGGCAGGACGGGGGAACATTCTACGGGCTTCAGGCGCCGCTCAGGCTGATCCACGCCCAGATGATGCCGCCGATGGTGGCGATCAGACCGACGACAATGACAATGCCCCAGAGGAACTGTTTGAATTCCCCCTGCTTCCAGGCGCTGCGGGCCAGCAGCAGCAGATAGAGGGCGACCCCGCCGACGACCAGTTGTCCGGTGATGCTCATCGGATCAGGCTGCCGCGTAAAGGGCGGCCAGTTCACCGGCCGTCGCGAACTGGCGGAAGCCCTGGCGGAACGGGTCCTTGCCCGTGATCCCTTCCAGCGCCACGATCAGGGTCGCCAGATCCAGCGAGTCGAACGGCATCGGCCCATCCAGGAACGGGGTGTCGGCGGTCAGCGGCACCGGCGCCTCCCCCTTCTCCGTCAGAATACGGGCGACCTCCTGGTTGATCAGCGAGAGCAGGTCGTTCAGATCGGTCAATGGAAGCTCCGGATCAGGGCGTTGACGCGGCTGGCCGCTTCCACATGCGGCATGTGGCCGGCGCCGGGCAGAAGATGAAAGGGCATGCCGACGGGGATCAGGTCGGCATCGGGTGGCGGCACGATGCGGTCATCGGCGCCCCAGATCAGTTGCACAGGCATGGCGGGGGCCCAGTCCGCCTCCACCAGTGCCTGTGACAGTTCCGACCGATTGGCGGCCAGCAGCGCCTGGATGGCGGCGCGGTTGTCGGGTGTGGACAGGCGCAGCGCCAGCGCACGGGCCAGCGGTTCGACCAGCGGTCCAGGTGTGGCGAACAGGGCCGTGGCTGCCGCCCGCGCCCGGTCCAGGTCGGCGGCGACGGCCAGATTGTCCAGGAAGGCATGGTCCAGGTCGCTGCCCAGGCCCGCACAGGCGATCAGGCTGAGGCGGGCGACAAGGTCCGGCCGCTGATGGGCCAGCGCCAGGGCCACACGGGCGCCCAGCGAATGGCCGACCAGATCCACCCGGGGACAGCCCCAGGCATCGATCAGGCGTCCCAGCCAGCGGGCCAGATCATCGACATGGCCAGGCCCCACATCCAGCGTACTGGAACCATGGCCCGGCAGGTCGGGGGCCAGGACGGTGCGGTCGGTGCCAAGCGCTGTCAGGTTGAACTGCCAGGTCAGGGCGTCGCCACCCAGCCCGTGCAGAAGGATCATGGGTGTGGGACCCGCATCCCCCAGGCCCAGCCGGCCACCCGACAGCCAGGCCGCGGGGCGCCCGTCCAGGTCGAGCATCTGCCGCCGCGTGCGGCCGATGGGGATCGCGGGTCTGGGAAGGGCGGACATCGGCAGGGATCAACCCAGATCGGCGCCGGTCAGGGCCAGCAGATCAGCGATGGTCTTGGCCTTGGCCAGATCTTCGCCGGCGACGATACGGTCGAAATGTTCATCGACCAGGGCGATGAAACTGATGACTGCCAGACTGTCCCAGGCGTCCAGGCTGTCCAGCGTGGCATCCGGGGCCAGGGTGCCGACATCCAGTTCCAGCATCTCTTCCAGGGCGGCCAGGAATTCCGCACGGGTCATGTCATCTACTCCTATAAAGGCGGAAGGGTCTTTTGCACCACATCCCGGTTGATCGATGCCCAGTCGGGATGGGAGCGCATGGCGGCATCCGCATCCCGCCAGCCAAAGGCTGGATTAACGGGCAACAGGCTTTCCAGCAAGTGCCGTACCAGCGTCAGGTCCTGTTCCGTATCGACGCACCAGCGCCATGGGGCGTTCAGCGTCGCATCCGTCAGGTAGGACAGACGGAACCGGTCCGGCCGGCGCCAGAGGAAGGGCATGACATGTTCACGCTCAAACGGCTCCACCGCCTCTTTCCAGGCCTTGTGCAGGGTTTCCATGCGGACGATTTCCGCATCCAGCCCGCGCGGATAGCGGGCGACGTCGATGGCGGCATAATCGGGGACGGGGGTGGTGCCGGTGAACAGATCGACCAGCGCGTCAGTCAATCCCGGATCGATCAGGGGACAATCGCCGGTGAAGCGCAGCACGATATCGGCCCGCTGGGCAAGGGCTGCCCGGTAGAAACGATCCAGCACATCGGTTTCGCTGCCGCGGAAAACGGGCACACCCAGTCCCTCGACATGGGCCGCCAGCACATTGTCGCCGGGCAGGTCGCTGGTCGCCACGCCCAGCCCGTTCAGCCGGTGGCTGCGGCGCAACCGGTCGATCTGGTGCGCGATCAGCGATTTCCCGGCTGCCGGCATCATCACCTTGCCCGGCAGGCGGGTGGAGCCCATGCGGGCCTGGATGATGCCGACGATGCGGGGCGCCACCCTCATGATGCCTTGCCCAGCATGGTCCAGTCCACCGGTTCACCCCGTGTCAGGTCGCGCGCCGCAACGCGCCCCAGCACGTCGGGCAGATGCTTGGGTGCCAGCCCCAGGCCCGGCCGGATGGACCGCACATCGCCTTCCGTCAGCACCGTGCCCGCCGGCACGGCGCGATTGACATAGAGAGAGCGGCGGAAGGTGCGCCCGCCGGCCTCCGATGGTTTCAGGGCATAGGAGATTTCGCCCAGTGCGGCATGGGCGGTGCGGCACGCCTCCGCCATGGCCTTGAATTCCGCCGGTTCCAGGGAGAAGGCACAGTCCGGCCCGCCATCGGCGCGGGCCAGGGTGAAATGCTTTTCCACGATGACGGCACCCAGGGCGACGGCGGCCACGGGCACAGCCACCCCCATCGTATGATCCGACAGCCCGACGGGCAGGCCGAAGGCTTGGGCCATGTGGGGGATGGTGCGCAGGTCGCAATCCTCCACCGGGGTTGGGTATCCCGACACACAATGCAGCAGGGCGATGTTGGAATTGCCGGTCCCTTGCGCCGCCGCCACGGCATCCGCGATTTCCCCCAGGGACGCCATGCCCGTGGACATGATCAGCGGCTTGCCGGTGGCGGCCGCCCTGGCGATCAGCGGCAGGTCGATCAGTTCGAAGCTGGCGATCTTGTAGGCTGGTGCGCCCAGGCTTTCCAGCAGGTCGATGGCCGTGGGATCGAAGGGGCTGCTGAACAGGGCAATACCGGCGTCGCGCGCATGGGCGAACAGGGCCGCGTGCCATTCCCAGGGCGTGTGCGCCTCCTGGTACAGTTCATAAAGCGTCTTGCCGGCCCACAGCCCACCTTCCAGCCGGAATTCCGGCCGGTCGACATCCATGGTGATGGTGTCGGCAGTATAGGTCTGGATCTTCACGGCATCGGCCCCGGCTGCCTTGGCCGCATCGATCAGCCGGCGGGCGCGGTCGATATCACCATTATGATTGCCGGACATCTCCGCAATCAGGAATGGCGGCTGGCCGGGCAGGAAACGGTCGGGAAAGCAGGTCATGGCGGATGCCGATATGATGAAGCCGGAATGATGGTAGCATTCCGGCATGTCCCGGCGGAAGCCTGGGCCGGCGGAGGGAGAAAAGATGCGGTTCCTGGGCCTGATACTCGGCTTCATGCTGCTGGCGGTCCCCTGCCGGGCGGGCGACTGGTCGGCGCTGGAACGGGCCATGGATGGACTGGTGGCCGGGCCCACGGCGTCCGTCAGCGGGGTTGCGGTGATTGTGGTGCGCGACGGCCAGACGGTCTTTGCCCGTGCCGCGGGCCGCGCCGTCATCGACCCGGCGGAGCCGGCGCGAGAAAGGGCGCTGACCCTGGATACGCCGGTGCGGGTGGCTTCCATCTCCAAGCTGCCGGTGGGCATTGCGGTGATGCAACTGGTGGCTGACGGCCGGCTGGACCTGGATGCTGATCTGTCGCCCCTGCTGGGCTTCACCTTCCGCAACCCGCATCATCCCGATCGGCCCATCACCACGCGCATGCTGCTGTCCCACACCTCTTCGCTGCGCGATGCGGAGGTCTATGGTCTGCCGCCGCCCTACAGTCTGGAAGACCTGGTGCGGCCGGGCGGCGCCTTCGATCCGGGCGGTGCGCGCTGGGCGGACGAGGTGCCGGGCAGCCGCTTCACCTATACCAACCTGAATTACGGGGTGATGGCGACTCTGATCGAGCGGCTGACCGGTCAGCGATTTGACGAGGTGGTGACCCAGCGGGTGCTGCGCCCCCTGGGCATGCGCGCCGCCTATGACGTGCGCCGCCTGGATGGGGCGTCGTTCCAGGCGCTGGCCCCCGTCTATCAGCGGCTGGCGGATGGGCGCTGGGCCGCGCAGGTCGATGATTACCGTGGCGCGCGTCCGGATGACCGGCCCAGCATCTTCGGCGTAAAGGCCGGGGCGCCGTTGGGTGCCATCATTCCCGGGCGCAACGGCACCACCCTGTCACCCCAGGGCGGCTTGCGCGCCTCTGCCCATGACCTGGAAAGGTTACTGCGCCTGATTCTGGGCCATGGCGCCGTGGAGGGTGCCACCCTGCTGCCGCGGCCCGTGTTCGACGCCATGCTGGCCCCGCAATGGACCTTCGATCCCATCCGGTCGAATGGAGACACCGATGGCGGCTTGCTGCGGCAATGGGGATTGGGCATTCAATGCACCACCCATGGCGGCGGGGCGGGGGATGGCGACCGCTGGTCGGCCGGCGGCGATGATCCCCGCCTCTGCGGTCATTTCGGCGATGCCTATGGCTTGCTGGGGGCCGTCATGGCCGATCCGTCGGGACGCTGGGGGTTCGTCTATATGCTGACTGGCACTGATGTGGACCGCAAGGCCGCCAGCGGCCCCGTCTCCTCCTTGACCCGATGGGAGCAGGCGCTGGTCGATGGAATCCTGGCGGGCCGGGACTGATATCAGGTCCGGCGACGGGGCGGGGCGGGCTTCTTGGGTGCCGACAGGTCCGTTTCATCCAGATAGACGATCAGGTTCAAGCTGCCGCCGATCACCTCCACGAACTTGCGGGAGGAGGAGGGCAGGCGGATCTTGCGTTCCAGGCAGTAATTCACCAGCGATGCTGCCAGCTCGGCCGCCGAACGATGGACATGGGTGCGCTTGCCGTCATCATCCTCGATGATCAGGTCCGCCCCGACCGGGTCCTCGCTCAGGTGAAGCCCCACGACCTGCCCGACCGGCAGCGGCACGCGCATTTTGCGCATCAGGTCGACGGTCGCCATGATCGCTTCACGTTCCGTGAAGCTGAGTGAGCGCATTTCCTTCATGCACTGCCTCCCGTTTTTACAATGTCAGCTTGTAAGCCTACGCCCAACACTCAAGGTCAGTCCCTCCGATTTTCGGGGCGCAGCCCTGCGTGTCGGCTGGTGGGACGTTCAAAAGCGGCGATGGGTCAGAATCGTCTCATGGAAGTGCCGGATGCGAATTTCATTGGCGCCCAGAAGCGCGGCCCCTGTTGCATGGCGCAGGCCGGCGCCAACGGCTGCGCAGATGGCCCGATCCTCCGACAGCAGCGTCTCGTTCAGGGCGGCCAGATGCGCCGTCAGGGCAGCCAGCCCGGCCTTGCTGGCGCCGTCCGCGGTGCGGGCCAGACAGAGCCGGTAGCGCAAGGTGAAGGTGTCCGGACTGGTCGGTTCAAGTGTCTGCACGCTCATCATCCGGCCGGCCGTGATGCCGATCGCCAGATTGGGGAAGGCCAGCAGATGCACATATCCTTCCATGCCGGCCACGGCATCCACGGGGATGATGCCCAGGCGCCGGCCGGCCTTCTGCCACCAATCCATGGCTTCCGGCCGGACCCCCGCATAGCCGATCGAATGCATGCCGGAGGGAACCACGCGCCAGGAACCGTCGACAACGGCCCGGAAACTGTCCGGATGCACGGCATCGACATGATAGACCTCCAGCACATTTTCCACCCCCACCTTCCAATTGGCGTGCCAGGGCTGTGCTGCCTGCGCGAAGGGGGGCTGCATCCCGTCGGACAGGGCCTGCAACAAGGCGGTGTGCGGGCCCAGCCAGTCGGCCAGCGCCGGTCCGCCCGGTGTCACGCGTACGAACAGGAAGCGGCCGATACGATCCAGTTCATAGCGCCTCAGGGCCAGTGCGCGCTTTTCCGCCTTGTCCAGGCCAAAACAATCGGCATTGCCCGGGATGCCCACCGGCACGCCGTCACGATCGAAGGTCCAGCCATGATAGGGACAGCGCAGGGGGCCCCCCGCCACCCCCTGTTCGCCTGGACGCAGCCGTGCGAACCGGTGGGTGCAGACATTGCGCAGGGCCCTGATCTCACCGTCAAAATCCTGGATCAGCACCGGCTCGCCCGCGATTTCCCGCGCCAGCCAGGAACCGGCTTCGGCCAATTCATCGGTAAAGCCGACGAATTGCCATGACCGTGCGAATAAATCCCGTTGTTCGGCGATGAAGATGCCCGGGGCGCGGTAATCGGTGGCGGGCAGGGCGGCGGGACGGGCCAGCATGGCGGGTTCCTGAAATGGGACGATCCACAGCCTGCACCGGGGGCGGCCGGCAAGGCAAGACGACAGGCCGTCGCTATCCCGACAGCCGGCCTGGCAACCGGTCCCGCAGGGCGGCCGCCAGCCGGGGCGCCCCCAGACCATCAATGCCATCCATGGTAATGGCCCTTGCCAGCCGCGCGCGCTCCGCCGGATCGGCCCACAGTGACAGGGTGCGGGCGGCGATGGCGTCGGCGGCATCCGTCCGATCGCCACGCGCGTCGATGACCGCGGCCCAGCCGCGCCGGTCGGCATCGGCCGCCGCCGGTGCCTGATTGTCGGCAACGATGGTCAGCAGGCAGGGCGTGGCCAGAACCGCCAGTTCGGCCACCGTGCCGCCGCCGGCGGTCACGGCCAGGCCACAGCCCGCCATCAGTTGCCCCATCTCCCGGCTGTCTATATGCAGCCGCACGGTACTGGGGAAGCGGGCACAGGCGGCCCGGACGCAGTCCAGTGCGGGATTGCTGCCGCCCGCCACCACATCCAGATGCAGGCCGGGCGGCAGGGCAGGACCCAGCCGCTTCACCACGGGCACTGTCAGCCCCGCAGGGTCCGACCCGCCGAAGGTCAGCAGGATACGGTCGCGTTCGGTCAACGGCGTACGGGCGGCGGCCGCGACCGATCTGATCTCCCGCCGCAGCAGCAGATAGCGGGGTCCGGATAACAATGTCGCCCCGGGCGCGATCCGATCATAGGGCAGGGTGGCGCCACCGCTGGACGGGTTCCAGACCAGATCGGCGTGAAGATCGGTGTCTGCCAGATCATCCAGCGCCAGAATGGGGCCATCGATGCCGACCCTGACCTGTCGTCGCCATTCCGCATCCAGCCAGTAGCTGTCGACCACAAGGGCGACGGCGCGCAACCGTCGGACCAGATCAAGCGTCGCATCGGCGTCGTCCGTGCCCAGCCGATGCAGGACAAAGCCATCATCGGCCAGCCGCGCGGCCACGGCGTCCGTCATCTCTGCCGCTGCGAAGGCCGGGTCCGCCCCCTGCTCACGCAAGGCCTCCGCCAGTGCCAGACAGCGCATGACATGCCCCGTGCCCTTGGCAGGGCTGGCATCGGCACGGATCAGGATCAGGGACATGCAGATTCCCATGCAACATTGTGCAACATCAATGCAATGCCTGTTGCACGGGGGCTAAATCACTGGAATTATTGTGTGAATCTAGCATGATGGCGGCCCGCCCCGCAAGCTGGGCCGGTCCGTCGGTCAATTCTGGTCCTTGTCCCCTTCTCCATCCCCGGAGCGTCATGGCCTTCAAGATCCGCAACCGCACCCTGGCACAGATCGTGAGGCGCGCCCGTCGGGACAGCCGCAATTTGCCCTACGATCTGCTGCCGTTGACGGGCGGGCCGGGGCGACGGCGCTGGCTGGCCCGGCTGGCGGCGCTGGGCCGGCCGCGGATGCGGGCGGCAAGCACTGAAGCCCGGGAGTTGCTGGCGCAGCTTCTGGGCTCCGGCTATACGAAGACGTTACCCCTGATGACGTCGGATCAGGCGGTGGCATTGCGCGATTGGTTCCGGTCGCAGCCCTGTCACGATCCGTACCGGCCGCATCTGGGGCGGTTCCTGCCCGATCAGGTTCCGTCGGCGGAAACCAATATGGGCTATTACACCCCGCAGCAGATTCTGGCGGCGCCCGGTGTGTGGGAGCTGTTCAACCATCCGCTGGTGCTGGAAACGGCCGGCCTGTTCCTGGGTTGTAAGCCCACCATCGACAATATCGGCACCTGGTGGTCCTTCGCCGACCGTGCGGAGGCCAAGGGAACGCAATGGTTCCACCGCGACTGGGACAATATCCGCAGCTTCAAGCTGTTCCTTTATCTGACCGATGTCGGAGAGGAGGACGGGGCGTTCGAGTTTGTTGCGACCTCGCAATCCGATGAACGGCTGGTGGAGATCGAACGGATTTCCGATGACCGGCTGGCAGCCGTGATGGGGGACCTGCCCGTCAAGCGTATGGTTGGAGCGGCGGGGACTTTATTCATGGCCGATACGTTCGGTATCCACCGGGGCCGGTTGCCAGGTGCCAATCCCCGCCTGCTGCTGACGGCGCAATATGGGATCTGGCGCACGCCGCATGCGCCGCCCCGGCCCTTCCTGCCCCGTCGTGACGGCTTTGACCCCTATATCAACCGCGTCATCATGGAATGAGCGTCCGGCTTGGAGCCGAGGGGCCGTTTGTGTTCTAGTGAGGCAGGACATAAAGGTCGGGAAAGCCAAGCATGAAGGCCATCATCGAAGGGGTGCGGATCGCCGGGGTGCGGGCCGTGGTGCCGCGTCAGCGCCATTCCTTTGTCGAGACGCCGGGCATCTTCACCGAAGAGGAGGCGCGCAAGCTGCACGTCGGCATCGGCGTCTATGAACGCCGTGTGCTGCCGCCGCCCTATTGCGCGTCCGACATGTGCCGGGCCGCAGCGGAAGGGCTGTTGCAGCAGCTGGGCTGGGACCCGGCCAGCGTCGATGTGCTGATCTTTGTCAGCCAGGATGCCGATTATGTGCTGCCCGTCACCTCGGCGGTGCTGCAACGCCATCTGGGCCTGCCGACATCGGCCGCCTGTTTCGATGTGACGCTGGGCTGTTCTGGCTTCGTCTACGGGCTGTGGATGGCATCGCGCCTGCTGGGCGGATCGACGGCGCGGCGGGCGCTGGTCCTGTGCGGGGACAATTCCACGCGCTGGCTGCACCCGGAAGACAAGGCGACCATCCCCCTGTTCGGTGATGCCGGATCGGCCACGGCGCTGGAGATCGAACCGGCCGCCCCGCCCATCCGCGTCAGCCTGGGCACCGACGGTGCCGGTGCCAAGAACATCTTCGTCAAGGCCGGCGGCAAGCGCGATTGCCTGATCCCTACCGACCCGCCCCGGTCCGAAGCGGAGATGGCGCGGCTTTACCGCGATGCCCGCCTGTATCTGAATGGGGCGGAGGTCTTCACCTTCACGCTGCGCGCCGTGCCCGGTCTGCTGAAGGAAGCGATTGCCGATGCCGGCCTGACGGTGGACGATCTGGATTTCGTCGTGCCGCATCAGGCCAACAAGATGATGTTGGACCATATCCGCAAGAAGATCGGCTGCGACCCGGCCAAATACATCATCGACATGGAAAAATACGGCAATACCAGCAGCGCGTCGGTGCCGCTGGCTCTTTGCTCGCGGCTGGGCGATGAACTGGCGGCGGGGCCGAAGAAGCTGCTGCTGGCCGGGTTTGGTGTCGGCTGGTCCTGGGGCACGGTTCTGGCCGATATCGGCCCCATCCCGGCGCCGACCGTGGCGGAACTGCCGGAAGGCTATACGGTCATGGAAGTGTAGTTCCACCGGTCATCAAGAGCAGCGGCCGCTGGCATCAGCTTGGTGTCGGCACAAAAATGGGGCGGGTCCCACAAGGAACCCGCCCCGCTTTGCGTCTTGGCTGTTCGCAGGGCTCAGACCTGCTTCAAAGCCTCGGCCGCGTGCTTCTTGCGCATTTCATAAATGACGATGCCGATGGCCAGCCAGATGCCCAGCCGCAGATAGGCGTGTTCGCCCAGCACGGAGATCAGGTAGCCGCAGACAACGATCGACACGATGGGCACCAGCGGCACCCAGGGCACGCGGAAGGGCCGGGGGGCGTCGGGGCGCTTGCGACGCAGCCAGATGACGCTGAAGGATACGGCCATGAAGGCCAGCAGCGTCCCCGACGACACCAGTTCCGCCAGGAAGTCGATGGGGAACAGGCTGGCCAGGGCGGCGGCGGCCGTACCGGTAATGATGGTGCTGACATGCGGCGTGCGGAACTTCGGATGCACCCGGGCGAAGGCCGATGGCAGGATGCGGTGCTGCGCCATGGCGAAGAACACGCGCGGCTGGGCGACCAGCAGCACCAGGATGACCGAAGTCAGGCCGGCGATGGCCCCCAGTGAGACCAGGGGCAGTATCCAGGACACGCCCTCGCCCATATTCGCCACGGCCAGCGCCACGGGCGACGGCACCGACAATTGCGTGTAGGGAACGGTGCCGGTCAGGACCAGCGACATGGCGATGTAAAGCACGGTGCAGACCAGCAGCGAGCCCAGGATGCCGATGGGCACGTCCCGCTGCGGCTTGCGGGCCTCCAGGGCCGTGGTGGCGACGGCGTCGAAGCCGATATAGGCGATGAACACCACGCCCGCTGCCTTCATCACGCCGCTGATGCCGTACTGGCCGAAATTGCCGGTGTTTTCCGGTATGAACGGAACCCACAGGTCCGGGTTTACATGAAAGGCGCCCACGGCGATCACCACCAGGATGACCGTCACCTTGATCAGCACCACCACCATGTTTGCGGCCGATGATCGTTTCACCCCGATGACGGCCAGCACCGTCGCCAGGCCGATGATCAGGGCCGCCGGCAGGTTGATGATGGCGCCCGTCGCCTCCAGATGCCCATTCTTCAAGGCGAAGGGGGCAGAGGTGAAGGCCTTGGGCAGCGACAGGCCGACACTGTCGCACAAGGCTGACAGGTAACCCGACCAGCCGACGGCGACGAAACTGGCCGCCACCAGATATTCCATGATCAGGTTCCAGCCGACCAGCCAGCCGATGCGGGGTCCTAGCGCATCGCGGGTGTAGCTGTAGGCCCCACCCGATTCTTTCGATGTCGCTGCCAGTTCCGAATAGCACAGACCCGCGCAAGCGCAGGCGAAGCCCGCCAGAAGGAAGGAGAGCGACACGGCCGGCCCGGCATAGTCTGCAGCCGCCGAGCCCGTGATGACAAAGATGCCGGCGCCGATGATGCAGCCCACACCCAGAAGCACCAGTTGCACCGGCCCCAAGGCCGGCAACAGACCGCTGCGTGAATCTCCGCTGTCTTGCATTATGACCCCAAGGTCTGTCGTTTATGCACGCTTTCTATGTGTTAGCTGCATCGGCCGCAAGAGGATATGGTTTCATTTGAAACGGTTTGGGCGGGTGACAAAAAGTCCACCGGTGTCATTGCAATTGACACCGGTTTCCATTAGGGTCGAGGCCAGGATCAAGGCTCCGCAGAGAGCCGTTTGACGCAACATCTCCAACACCGGGGGGAAAAGATGGGTAGTGAAACGGCCGGGGCCGGCGATGTGAAGGTTGGCCGGGTCCGCTGGGTCGTGGTGGCCTTGCTGTTCTCCGCCATGGTCATCAACTATGTCGACCGGCAGATGATCGGCGTGCTGAAGCCGACCCTGTCGGCGGAGTTCGGCTGGACCGAGGCTGATTACGCCAACATCATCTTCTGGTTCCAGGCGACCTATGCGCTGGCCTATGTCGCCTTCGGGCGCATTGTCGACCGGCTGGGCGCGCGCTGGGGTTATGCGCTGGCCTTCACCATCTGGACCATCGGCCATTTCGCCCATGCGGGTGCCAAGTCGCTGGGCGGCTTCATCATGGCCCGCATGGTTCTGGGCGTGGGTGAGGGCGGTGGCTTCCCCGGCGGCGTGAAGGCCGTGGCGGAATGGTTCCCCAAGAAGGAACGCGCCTTTGCCACGGGCCTGTTCAATGCCGGCACCAATATCGGCGCCATCGTCACCCCGCTGGTCGTGCCGGCCATCACCATCGCCTATGGCTGGGAGATGGCCTTTATCGTCACGGGCCTGGCCAGCCTGGTCTGGCTGCCGCTGTGGCTGCTGGTCTACCGCCGCCCGCGCGAGAACAAGTTTGTGAGTGCCGCCGAGCTGGCCCATATCGAAAGCGATCCGCCGGACAGCACGGAAAAGATCGGCTGGCTGCGTCTGCTGACGGTGCGGGAAACCTGGGCCTATGCGCTGGGCAAGTTCCTGATTGACCCGATCTGGTGGATGTTCCTGTTCTGGCTGCCCGATTTCCTGGGCAAGCGCCATGGGCTGGACCTGAAAAGTTTCGGTATTCCGCTGGTGGCAATCTATCTGATGTCCGACGTGGGGTCGGTGGCCGGCGGTTGGCTGTCGTCGAAGATGATGCAGAAGGGCGCCACCCTGAACCGGGCCCGCAAGACGGCCATGCTGATCTGTGCTCTGTTTGCCGTGCCCGTGGGTCTGGCGGCCTTTGCCGACCAGCTTTGGGTGGCGGTCCTGATCATCGGCATTGCCACAGCGGCACACCAGGGCTTCTCCGCCAACCTCTATACCCTGCCGTCGGACGTATTCCCCCGTGCGGCCGTGGGCTCGGTCGTGGGTATCGGCGGCATGATCGGCGCCTTTGGCGGCATGGCCATGGCGAAATATGCCGGCTATGTGCTGGACAAGATCGGCAGCTACACGCCGATCTTCGTGGTGGCCGCATCTGCCTATCTGCTGGCGCTGGGCGTCGTCCACCTGCTGTCGCCGCGCCTGGACCCGGTGCAGATCAAGGACTGACAAGGGAGCGGCATTGAACAAGTATGCGGCCGGTGTCCTTGGGGGCGCCGGCCGTTTCGTTTTCACTGGGTCAGAACCCCGCCTCGCTGCCCAGCAGCACCGACAATTTCGGGGTCACGCCCCATTCCCCGACCAGGGATGCGTATTCCGCCACCACCTTGGGCTCGGCCTTGGCGCCCGTGCGGACGGCGCGCAGCAGGGTGTTGCGGGGTGTGTGTTCGGACGGCACGAACTCGATAATCTCCGTCCGGTATCCCGCCTGCCGCATCAGGCTGGCACGCAGCGCGTCGGTCAGGACATCGGCGAAACGTTCGCGCAGGATGCCGTGGCGGGTCAGCAGGCCATAGGCGCCCGGCGTTTCTCCGTCGCGTAACTGCCGTTGCAGATCATGGTGACAGCAGGGGGCGGCCAGCACGAATTTGGCGCCCCAGGCGACGGCGCGGGCCAGGGCATCATCCGTGGCCGTGTCGCATGCATGCAGGGCCAGCACCACATCGGCCCCGTCCACAGGGGCGTCGGCGATGGTGCCTTCAATGAAATGCAGCCCGTCCCAGCCCAGGCTGCGGGCCAGATCGGTATTGCGCTCCCGCGCCTGACGCTTGGTGTCGACGCCGGTGAATTCCACCTCCAGCCCGCGCACCTGGGTCAGGAAGCGATAGGCGGCGAAGGTCAGATAGGCATTGCCGCAGCCCAGATCGACCACGCGCAGGGGCCGCCCTTCCGGCAGGTCGCCGCCTTTCAGCACGGCATCCAGGGCGCGGATGAATTCTTCCACCTGCCGATACTTGTCCTGGCGGGTAGGCTTGATGCGGCCATCGGCATCGGCAATGCCCAGCGCCCGCCAGAAGGGATCGGCCGGGTCCAGCATGCGTGGTTTGGCCCGGTCATGGTCCAGCGCGCGTTCCTTGGGCGTGGCACTGGCCGTGCGGCTGATCATCGCCTCGCCCTTCTTGGTGATGCGCAGCTGTACCGTGGCGTCCAGCGTTTCCACATGCCAGTTGCCCATACCCAGGGCCAGCAACGCGTCGACCGCCTGTTCGGCGGCGGGGCCGAAGGCGGCGTTGCTGGTATGGGCCTGGCGGTCGTCATAGGCCACGGTCTGCAGATGCGCGCCCGATTTCAGGGCCACGGGCCGAAGCTCGATCCGCCGCCAGGGCGGGGACATGTTGCGCATGCGCCCGCTGGCCACGGCACGCACCAGCCGGTCCCCGTCCAGCAGCAGGGCGCGGATATCGGCAAGGGCGGGGGCAAGCGGGCTGGCCATGGGGATAACTTCGGTCAAGGACGGGAAAGAGGCCGCATCCTAACGGCCCCGTCCGCAAAGCGGTATCCCCATGCCCCGCATTGTAGCCGTGTCAGCCCATCCTGACTTGTCAGGATGGGCTGCCGCCGCGCCAGTCGGCGCGGACATCAAGGTCCAAGAAATCTTGACCTTGATGTTACAGGCAGGCGGCCAGGGCCTTGGCGAAGATGCCCGCCGTTTCCACCGACAGGCCGGCGACATTGATGCGGCCGGAACCGGCCATATAGACGGCATGTTCTTCACGCAGGCGCTTCACCACATCCGGGGACAGCGGCAGCAGGGAGAACATGCCGCGCTGTTCGGCGACACGGGCGAGCACGCCGCCATGGCTGGCCAGGGCGGCGCGGATGCCCAACAGCCGGTCGCGCATCGTGTCCAGTTCCAGCTTCCAGTCGGCGGCCAGCACGGGATCATCCAGCAGCGTGGCGACGACGGCCCCGCCATGGTCGGGCGGCATGGACCAGTTGGCCCGCGCCAGGGCCAGCATGTTGGAGGCGACGCGGTCGGTATCGGCGGCATTGGCCGTCTGCACGATCAGGGCGCCGACACGGTCACGATAGACGCCGAAATTCTTGTCGCAGGAATAGGCCAGCAGCGCCTCCGGACAGGCATCCATGACCAGGCGCACGCCGGCCGCATCCTGGTCCATGCCCAGCCCCAGCCCCAGCCCCTGATAGGCCAGATCCAGGAAGGGCACGATACCCCGCGCCGACAGGGTTTCGGCGATGGCCCGCCACTGATCCAGGCTGAAATCCGCACCCGTCGGGTTGTGGCAGCAGCCGTGCAGCAGGGCGATGTCGCCAGGCTGGGCCTTGGTCGACAGGGCGTCCATGACGGCATCGAAGGTGATGGCCTGGGTGGCCGTGTCGAAATGCTTGTAGGTCTGGGCCTTCAGCCCGGCGGCGGCCAGGATCGGCGGATGGTTGGGCCAGGTGGGCGTGCCGACCCAGACATTGGCGTCGGGCTTCGTCGCGCCGATCAGTTCGGCGGCCAGACGCAGGGCACCCGTGCCGCCCGGCGCCTGCACGCCCGTCAACCGGCCCGACAGTTCCACATCACCCAGGGCCAGCCGCGCCATGTGGCGGGCGAAGACGACATTGCCTTCCGGCCCCAGATAGGACTTGCTGTCCTGCGTTTCCCACAGCTTGCGCTCGGCGGCCTTCACGCTGCGCATCACCGGCGTGTTGCCGGCATCGTCACGGAACACGCCCACGCCCAGGTCGATCTTGCCGGGGCGCGGGTCATTGCGGAACAGGCCGATCAGGGCCAGAAGGGCGTCGGCGGGCTGCTGATTCAGGGGCGCGAAGAAGGACATGGGGGTCTGCCTGTCTTGGGGCGGCGGGGAAAGGGAAGGACAGAATAGGCCGGACGACGCGCAATTACTGTGCGAAGTGGGGCGCTGTCCGCGTGGTAAATCCCTTTTGCGGGCCGTCGTCATGCCTTAATATTGCGTGGCCGCTGTGATCACAGCCAGCCCTGGCTTCGGGCGATACGGGCGGCCTCGATCCGGTTGCCCGCCCCCAATTTCTGCACGGCGTCGGACAGATAATTGCGGACCGTGCCGGGTGACAGGCCCATGATCTCCGCAATCTCCTTATTGGTCCGCCCTTCCTCTGCCAGCCGGATCAGGGTCCGGTCCCGGTCGTTCAAGGGATCGACCGGGCCGTCCCAGACGGAAGCGGCCAGTTCGGGGGCGATGGCCCGGCCACCGGCCGCCACCTGACGTAGTGCCGCCGTCAACTGGTCCGGCGGGGCATCCTTCAGCAGATAGCCGCGTACGCCCGCATCCAGCGCCCGCCGGAGATAACCGGCCCGGCCGAAGGTGGTGACGATGACGACCTGTGTCCGCAATCCCTCCCGCCGGATGGCGGCGGCGACGTCCAGGCCTGTCATGCCCGGCATTTCAATATCGGACAGCAACAGATCCGGCTGGTGCCGCCGGACAGCGTCCAGCGCCAGGGTGCCGTCCCGCGCCTGAGACACAACCTGGATGTCCGTTTCCAGGGAGATCAGGGCCGCCAGCGCCGCCAATACCAGGGACTGGTCTTCGGCCACCACCACCCGGATCATGATCGTCCCCTGTCCGGCATGGTGATGAAAAGACGGGTACCGCCCCCGTCGCTGTCCAGATGGACGGTCCCGCCGGCGGCCGCGACACGGGCGCGCAGGCCGGTCAGGCCGGCCCCTTCCTGCCGGATGCCGCCCTTTCCGTCATCGGCCAGCCCCAGCCGCACGGATCCCGATTGGGTTTCGATGCTGATCGTACAGTGTCTGGCGCCTGAATGGCGAACGATGTTGGTAACGCCTTCGCGCAGGGCCATGGCCAACACGGCCGCTGTCCCGGCCTCGATCCCGTCCGCCGATCCTGCCAGGGTGCAATCAATGCCCGCGGCGGCACAGGCATCCTTTGCGGCGACCAGTTCGCGCGGCAGATGGGCCGTCATGCCGGTCACGGCCCCCCTGACCTCGGCCAGGGCGTCGCGGGCGGTCTGGGCGACGTCCCGCATCTCCTGCTGTGCCCGCTGCGGCTCCTGTTCGATCAGCCGCGCCGCCAGTTCCGCCTTGATCGATATCAGCGTCAGGGTGCGGCCCAGCAGATCGTGCAGATCACGGCCGATCCGCTCGCGCTCTGCCGTCGCGGCCAACTGGCGGGTCGTGTCCTGGGTGGCCAGCAGCGCGCGGTTCTTGTCCCTCAGCGTCTGGTTGAACAGTCCCCCCGCACCAACCAGCACCATCATGGCGACGCCTGGTGCCCAGTAAATCAGCGGCTGGGCGCTGTGCAGGCCGACAAGGGCCGACAATCCGGCGAACAAGGCGATCAGGCCGATTGATTGCCGCCGCGGCAGCGTCTCCGCCAGCATGGCGGCGGCGTAGATGGAGAAAACCGACCAGATCGCCGCCGTCGTGGAAAGACCGAATGAAAGCAGCAGCACGCCCAGCGCCGACCAGCGCTTGCGCCGGTCTTCCAGGGCCGACCCGACAAGATAGAGCGGCAGGAAGAGGATGATGGCTGCCGCAACCACCGGCCATTGCCCCGGGGGCGGGTTGGACCAGAGCCAGGGGCCCACCAGCAGGGGAAGATAGATCAGCCAGGGCCACCGCGCCGACGCCAAGCGTGCCCACAGGGTGGCCGGTGCCGATATCCTACCCACGGTAATGCTCTCCCGGCCGTTGCGGGCAACAGGATGTCAGGGCGCAACCATGCCGCAAAGTGACAAATGTCATCCCCTTTTCCTGATCCGGGCCACTGTTCCAGCCCTGCTGTTCAGGGCGATGCTTCACCATCATGGAAAACGGATGGAGATCGCAGTGGATGATCTGACGGCTTTGGTTCGTGCCGACCGACGGGCAAGCTATCTGCGCCTGCGGGGTGGCTTTCCCGTGCCGCTGGCCGGCATGGTCTATTGGGGCGCACTGGCCGGGGTCGGCCAGGTGCTGGACGCGGCAGACTGGCTGATGGCGGCGATGGTGGGCAGCGGCCTGATCTTTCCGCTGGCGCTGCTTCTGGCCCGGTTGTTCGACTGCCGCTTCATGGGGGATCGGACCGCTGTCACCAGCGTGCTGTTCCCGGCCTTCGCCGGAATGTTGCTGTTCTGGCCCATGCTGGTGGCCGCGCTGTCGGTGGCGCCGGCGCTGGCGCCGCTGATGCTGGCCATCGGCATGTCGGCCCATTGGCCGGTCATTGGCTGGGGATATGACCGCACCGCCTTGTTTACGGCGCATGCCGTCATCCGGGCCGTGGCCGTGTTCGTCCTCTGGACCTGGATGCCGGAAGGCCGGATGACGCTGCTGCCCCTGGCCGTGGCCGTGATTTATGGGGCGACGGTGCTGGCCATTCTGATCGATGTGCGTCGTCTAAGGGCGGGGGCCTGACGCCTATACCCGCCGCCGCGTTGCCAGCCAGATGCCGGGAAGGACCAGGGCGGCCCCCGCCAGATGATAGGGCTGGGGCTGTTCGCCCAGGAACAAGGCCGCCAGGACGGCATTGTAAAGGGGCACGAGGTAGAGCGTCATGCCGGCGCGGTCAGGACCGAACACGCCCACCAGCCGCCCATAGACAAGGTAGGAGGCCAGGCCCGGCAGCAGGGCCAGGAAGACCAGCGTGCCAACCGTGCGGCCCGTCAACGGGGCGATCTGGCCCATCGCCATTTCCAGCCCGTAGAAGGGCAGCATCATCACCACACCACCCGCACAGATGCCGGCAAAGCGGGCGAAGGCGGGCATGTCGGCTGGCCGGTGCCGCAGCAATTGCGAATAGAAGGCCCAGCCCGTGGCCGCCATCACCACCCACAGGTCACCGGGCGTGAAGTCCAGATGGCTGAGAAAGGCCGGGTCGCCCTTGGCGATGACGGTGACGACGCCGGCCAGACTGACGGCCACACCCAACGCCTGCACCGACCCCACCCGTTCCCGCCAGAACAGCCGGCCGAACAGCACGATCAGAACCGGGGCGGCGGCATAGATCAGGGTGATGTTGGTGGCCGTCGTTGTCTGTCCTGCCAGATAGACGGGCGCGCCGCAGACACCCATGCCCAGTGAACCCAGCAGCAGAAATCCCCGCCAATCAGCCCGGAGCGCCGGCAATGCTGCCCGCAATTCATGGCGGATGAACGGCGCCAGGAACAGCAGGGCCAGCGTCCAGCGCCAGAACGCCATGGCCACACCCGGTATTTCGCCGGCCATCAGGCGGGAGATGATGACGTTGGAGCCAAACAGCAGCGGCTGTCCCGCCAGCAGCAGGAACCAGGAGAAGGCGGATGCGCGCAGGGCCGGAGCGGCGGGCGCCATGGGCGGGGCCTGACGGTGGTGGGTCCGGCCCCGCTGATAGGCTCAGTGCAGCGTTCCTTCAAGCTGGTCCAGCAAGGTACGCACGCGGGTCTGCGCCGCTTCGTCATCATTGCTGGTGCGGCCGCGCAGATACCAGACCTCCCCCGAGGTCAGGCCGCAGACGCGGATGATGTAGGTGGTGCCGGGTTCGGTTTCGGCATCGCCCGGCGTCGTGCCCTCGGCGCAGGTGGGCTGGCCGTCCTTGGGCTCGCTGGGCGCGCGCGTCACCGCCTCCTTCACCTGTTCGTCCAGGTAATGGCGGGCGAAGATGGTGAAGGAACCGGTGATGAAGTCGCGCTGGATCATGGCTGCACCGCTGTCGGTCTGCGACCAGAACCAGTGGACGGTGCCGCCGCTGTCCAGCTTCTCCTGCTCCATATCCCAGCCCGCCTCCACGGTGGCGGCGCGATGGGTGACAGGGTTTTCCCAGCTCTGGGCCGGGTTGGGCGGGGTGGGTTCCTGCCTGGCTTCTTCCTCCTGCTGCGGGATCCAGTGCTCGGTCAGCAAGGTGATGACCGGTATCGCACTGCACAGAAGCACATAGACGATGAGGCCGGCCCAGACGCGGCCCCGCTGCGGACCGGGCTGGCGCACCACCAGACCCAATGGCAGGTCCCATGCGGTGGGTTGTCCGCGTCCGACACGCGTATAGGACAGGAAAAGGGTGAACAGCGAGAAAAGCGGCATGCCCAATGCGTAGCCCATCACCCATAGCCGACCCTGGCGATTGATCAGCTCCGTCAGGCTGGGCCGACGGCCATCGGCATGGCGAAGGTGCAGACGCAGCAAGGCCTTGCCCGGGGTCGTCCCCACCGTGGACAGCAGAATGGCCTGAAGCTGCAGCGAGATGGGGATAAACGCCAGGCCCAGCAGCAGTTCATCGACCTTGTCGCCCCAGCCGGTGCCCATGCTGATGCCAGCCATGGCGATGACCAGGCCACCCAGAAAGCCGCCAATCAAAGCGGTCAGATACTGGTCGATGCCTTGCGCCAGCAAGCGGGACCATGGGCCCGCCGTGCGCCAGCCCTTGGGGTCGGGCAGCGGAATCTCGGACGCCGTAGATGGTTCCTGATCCTGGGTGGCCGGACGCGGCGGGAATATCTCAAACACCTTGAACTGGTATGATCGTGTCCAAGCGGGAAGCGACGGGTTCCATACCCATTCCGACCCCTTCAGGGTGCCGTCGGAGAACATTCCCACCATCGCCCGCTGCGTCACAGGGCCAAAGGTTGTTCCGTCCTTAATATACCACCATTCAATTGCCATGATACCCCGGCCGCTGCACGTTCATGGCAGAACTGTCTCTTAAGTGGACAACCTTCGCAACGATGGCCTTCACCCCTGGAACAGCCGTGCATGGCGTCGCACTTCGTCCGCGATGAATTCCGCCGTGACGCGGATGCGCGACAGGTGGCGGACATCGGAATGCATGACCAGCCAGAAGCTGCGGATCAGCTTCACCTCTTCCGGCAGCAGGCGGACCAGATCCTTTTCCCCCGCCACCATGAAACAGGGCAGGATGGCGATGCCGCTGCCCGCCTGCACGGCCCGGAACTGCGCCACCAGACTGGCGCTTTTCAGGTACGGCCGGATATCGCGCGACACGGCGGGGACATAATCCAGTTCCGGCGTATAGAGAAGGTCGTCGATATAGGAGATGAAGCGGTGCGCGGCCAGATCGGCCGTGCCCGTCACCGGCGGGGCGGTTTCCAGGTACGAGCGGGCGGCATAAAGGCCCAGCTCATAATCCGTCAGCTTGCGGGCATGCAGGCGGCCGGCCTCCGGCTGGGCCACGGTGATGGCGATGTCGGCCTCCCGCTTGGACAGGCTGAACAGGCGCGGCTGGGCCACCAGCTGCACCTCCAGATCGGGATGCAGCGCGCCCAGCCGGCCGATGCGCGGGGCCAGGAAGAAGCTGCCGAATCCGTCGGGCGTGCCGATGCGCACGGCGCCCGACAGTTTAGCCCCGGAGCCGGCCAGTTCCTCCATGATGGTCAGCGCCATGCCTTCCATCGCCTCGGCATTCTGAAGCAGGGTTTCGCCGGCCTGGGTCAGGCTGTAACCCGTGGCGTGGCGTTCGAACAGGGTGGCGCCCAGCGCCTGTTCCAGCGATGTCAGGCGGCGGCCCAGGGTCGTGTGATCCACCCCCATGCGCTTGGCCGCCAGCGTCAGCCGGCCCGACCGGGCCACGGCCAGGAAGGATTGCAGATCGTCCCAGTCGAAGCCCTTGGCCATCGCCCACCCATGGGAAAGCACGCACAGCAATGGCGAGGAACTTCGCATGGATGTGCGCATCCCCGCAATGATACTGGTTTGGTCGCGGCATTCATCGCATTGGCGTTATAGGATGGCGCCCCAAGCCATTGCGATTGAAAGGGAGGATGGGTTTTGAGCGAGGACGTGCTCTGCACCGTGCGTGGTGCCATCGGCCATATCCTGTTGAACCGGCCCAAGGCGCTGAACGCGCTGACGCTGGGCATGGTGGAGGTGATCTCCCCGGCGCTGGACGCCTGGGCCGCCGATCCCGCCATCAAGGCCGTGGTTATCCGTGGGGCCGGTGACCGCGCCTTCTGTGCCGGCGGCGATGTGCGCGCCGTCTGGGATGCCGGCTGGCAGAAGAAGCGCGGAGAGGGGGATGGCGCCTTGTCGGCTGCCTTCTTCGCGGGCGAATATCGGCTGAACCGGCAGATCAAGCGCTTCCCCAAGCCTTATGTCGCCCTGATCGACGGCATCACCATGGGCGGCGGTGTCGGCCTGTCGGTGCATGGCAGCCACCGGGTGGTGACGGAAAAGACCCTGCTGGCCATGCCGGAAACGGGCATCGGCCTGTTCCCCGATGTCGGCGGCACCTGGTTCCTGCCGCGCCTGCCGGGCAAGCTGGGCCTGTATCTGGGCCTGACGGGCGCGCGGGTGACGGGCGGCGATCTGCTTTACACCGGCATCGGCACGCATGGCGTCGCGTCCGCATCGCTGGACACGATCGAGGCGGCGCTGGCCGAGGGGCAGGATGTGGAGGCCGTTCTGGCCGCCTATGCCGCCCTGGTGGGGGAGGCCACGCTGCCGGCCGTGCGCGAGGCCATCGACGCCGCGTTTGAAGCGCCCGACGTGGAAGGCATCGTCGCCGGCCTGATCTCCCAGGGCACGGACTGGGCCGACAAGCTGGCGCAGACCATCCTCGCCATGTCGCCCACCAGCCTGAAGGTAACGTTCGAACAGTTACGCCGTGGGGCCGACCTGGAATTCGACGATTGCATGCGCCTGGAATACCGCATGACCCAGGCGGTCATGGACGGCAACGACTTCTATGAAGGCATCCGCGCCGTCCTGGTCGACAAGGACAAGAACCCGAAATGGAACCCGTCGCGGCTGGAGAATGTCTCCGCCGATCTGGTGGCGCGGCATTTCGCGGTGCCGGCGGGCGGGGATCTGGTGTTTTGACGCGTAAAGGGCCGGCACAAGCCGGCCCGACATCCAAACGGAGGAAACGACCATGGCGACCATTGCGTTCATCGGGCTGGGCAATATGGGTTTGCCCATGGCCAAGAACCTGTTGAAGGGTGGGCATACTGTGCTGGGCGTCGATCTGGCCCCGGCCAATATCGCCGCCGCCAATGAGGCGGGGATCGACACGTCCAAGTCGGCCGGTGACGCGGCTGCGCTGGCCGATGTTGTCGTCTCCATGCTGCCCGCCGGTCCGCATGTGCGCGCCGTCTATGGCAATGCGGGCGGGGTGATTGAGCGGGCGCGGCCCGGCACCATCTTCATCGACAGTTCCACCATCGACGTGGACAGCGCCCGCGCCGTCATTGCGCAGGCTGAGAAGGCCGGGCATCTGATGGTGGATGCGCCCGTGTCCGGCGGCACGGGCGGGGCGGCGGCCGGCACCCTGACCTTCATGGTCGGCGGGGCCGATGCCGCCTTCGATGCCGCCAAGCCCTATCTGGCCCTGATGGGCAAGAATATCGTGCATGCCGGCGGACCGGGCACGGGGCAGGCGGCCAAGATCTGCAACAACATGGTCCTGGGCATTTCCATGATCGCCGTGTCGGAGGCCTTTGCGCTCGCCGACAAGCTGGGCCTGGAACGGCAGAAGCTGTTCGATATTGCCAGTACGTCATCGGGTCAGTGCTGGTCCTTGACCAGCTATTGCCCCGTGCCGGGGCCGGTGCCGACCTCGCCCGCCAACCGCGACTATGCGCCGGGCTTTGCCGTCGACATGATGCTGAAGGACCTGAAGCTGGCGCAGCAGGCGGCCAGCAGCAGCGGGGCCAGCACCCCCCTTGGCGCGCAGGCTGCGGCACTGTATCAGCTATTCTCAAGCGCGGGGAATGGCGGTCTCGACTTCTCCGCCATCGTGAAGATGCTACAGGGGAAATGACATGAGCGGCGGGAAAAGCGGCAATCTCTACCACCTGTTCGAAAGCCGCTTTCCCGCCGACCCCCAGGCCCGGTTCCTGACCATCAAGGACGGGCCGCGCGATGGTGTCTGGTATACCTATGCCGATGTCGCCTCCATCAGCGCCCGCTTCGCCCATGCCATGGTGCAACTGGGCGTGAAGCGGGGCGATCGGGTGGCGGTGCAGGTGGAGAAAAGCCCGGAAAACCTGTTCCTTTATCTGGCGGCTTTGCGCCTGGGCGCCGTCTATCTGCCGCTGAATACCGCCTATCAGAAGGGCGAGATCCGCTATTTCCTGGAAGATGCCGCGCCCGCCCTGTTCGTCTGCCGGCCGGAGGATGAGGAGGGGATGCGCGCCCTGGCGGCGGAATGCCGGGTGCCGCAGGTGGCGACGCTGGGCATCCAGGGCGATGGCAGCCTGGCCGACCGGGCCATCGACCTGCCGCATCATTTCGATACCGTAATGATGGCCGAGGATGATCTGGCCGCCATTCTTTACACATCCGGAACGACCGGCCGTTCCAAAGGCGCCATGACCAGCCATGGCAATCTGGCCTCCAACGCCCAGGCCCTGCATCAGCTTTGGGGCTTTGTGCCGGGCGACGTGCTGCTGCATGCCTTGCCCATCTTCCATGTGCATGGGCTGTTCGTGGCGACCAACACCACCCTGCTGAATGGCGGGTCGATGCTGTTCCTGTCCAAGTTCGACGCCGACCGGGTGGTGGAGCTGCTGCCGCAGGCCAGCGTGCTGATGGGCGTGCCCACCTTCTATACCCGCCTGCTGACCCATCCCGGCTTCACCCGCGATCTGGTGGCGCATATGCGCCTGTTCATCAGCGGGTCGGCCCCGCTGCTGGCCGATACGCACACGGAATTTTCCGCCCTGACCGGCCACGCCATCCTGGAACGCTATGGCATGACGGAAGCCGGCATGATCACGTCCAACCCGCTGGATGGCGACCGGGTGCCGGGCACGGTGGGTTTCCCCCTGCCGGGCGTATCGCTGCGCATCGCGGATGAGAAGGGCGTGCAGCTGGGCGTGGATCAGATCGGGCAGATCGAGATCAAGGGGCCGAACCTGTTCAAGGGCTATTGGAACAAGCCCGAAAAGACGGCCGAGGATATGCGCTCCGACGGGTTCTTCATCACCGGCGATGTGGGCAAGATCGATGCGCGCGGCTATGTGCATATCGTCGGCCGGGCCAAGGATCTGGTGATCTGCGGCGGCTTCAACGTCTATCCCAAGGAAGTGGAGACGGTGCTGGATGCCATCGACGGTGTCGTCGAAAGTGCGGTCATCGGCCTGCCTCACCCCGATTTCGGGGAGGCTGTGGCCGCCATCATCCAGAAGAAGCCGGGCCGCGAGGATGTGACGGAGGCGTCGATCATCGCCCTGATGAAGGGCGAACTGGCCAATTTCAAGGTGCCCAAGCGCGTCTGGTTCGTGGACGAGTTGCCGCGCAATCAGATGGGCAAGGTGCAGAAGGCGGCGCTGCGCGACCAGCACAAGACGGCCTTCACGGCCTGACCCGGGCGGTGCATCGGGGCGATGCTGCGTTCACGGCACGTCCCGATGCGGGGACGCGCCGTTGAAAGCAATGACCTGTCAGGCAAGGGCGCAATTTGCGCTTAAAAAGGGAAATGGTGCCCCGAGTCGGATTTGAACCAACGGCCTACCGCTTACGAAGCGGTTGCTCTACCGCTGAGCTATCAGGGCTCCCTTTCCACCCTGGCATCCGGCTGTTGCCGAAGGCTTCAGGCGCCACATTCACCATACGCGCCATCCAACCGTTCAAAATCCCAAAGGATTTCATCAGGTTGAAGATGGTGCCCCGAGTCGGATTTGAACCAACGGCCTACCGCTTACGAAGCGGTTGCT